>CAZFMS010000278.1:0-5624 GCA_964520125.1 uncultured Planctomycetaceae bacterium | reverse complement strand
GAGGCCGCAGCGCCGGCGTGTCCGCGGGCGGCACAGCGGGGCGAAGCTCCTGCAGGCCCGCGGGGCTGGCCTCACATTGGACGAACGAGAAGCTGCCCTCACACGGACTCACCCATCCGAACCGCCAGATCGGGGGCCGGCTTGTCGCCGGAGCGAACACTGAAGTAGCGGGCTCCAGGATGATGGGCCACGATAGCGCTGGTGGACTGCTCGGGCTCGATTTGGAATTCCTCACTCAGGGAGATGCCGATACGCCCGGGCTCCAGCAGCAGGAAGAGCTTGGCCTGGTCTTCGAGGTCCGGGCAGGCCGGATAGCCGGAGCTGAAGCGACTGCCCTGGTAGCCCTGCTGGAACAGCTTGCGGAGGTCCCGGGCGTCGGGGCCGGCGATGCCCAGCTCCATGCGGATCTGCTTGTGGATGTACTCGGCCATGGCCTCGGCGACCTCCACGCTCAGGCCGTGCATATACAAGTAGTCGCGATAGAGGTCGTTCTTGAAATACTCCATGGCCACTTCCGAGGCCCGGGCACCTGCGGTCACGACGAAGAAGGCGACCACATCTTGCTCGCCGGACTCCAGGGGGCGCCAGAAATCGGCCAGGCACCAAAATGGCGGCCTGTCCTGACGGGGAAAGGTGAAACGCAGGATCTCATCGCGGGAGAGGCTTTCGCCAGGTGCCGGCGGATGGTAGATGATCAGGTCGTCGCCCGCGCCGTTGCACGGCCAATAGCCGTAAACGGCCTGAGGCTGGAGAATGTCCTCGCGACGGCAGCGATCGATCAGCTCGTTGTAGATAGGCCGTACGTGCCCTTCAACGAACTCCTTGAACTGCTCAGGGCTGCGGCCGCGTTTCTTGTATTGCCATTGGACTTGAAACAGCATGACCTCGTTGAGGTAGGCCAACGCGGCGCGGAGGTCCACGCGCTCGATGACCCGCGAGCCCCAGAACGGCGGGGTGGGGACGGGGTTGTCGTCGGCCACCTCGCTACGAGCCGGGATCTCGACGGGCGGAGCGGCCCGGGCCACCCGGGCGGCCGGTGAGGAGACCACTTGCCGAGGAGCACCGGCAATGGATTGGCCGTCGGCGATTCGCTCCATCAGGGCCAGGCCCTCGAAAGCATCCTTGGCATAGGCGACCGGGCCGCTGTACAGGGGACGAAGCTGATGCTCGACGAAGCCGCGGGTCAGAGCCGCTCCGCCGAGAATGACCGGAGTCTTCAGGCCGCGTTCCTTGAGGACCTGCAAGTCATCCCGCATGACCAGGGTTGACTTGACCAACAGGCCGGAGAGGCCGATGGCATCGGCGTGGTGCTTCCGGCAGGCCTCGATGACGTTGCTGATCGGCTGCTTGATGCCCAGGTTGTGGACCGTGTAGCCGTTGTTGCTGAGGATGATGTCCACCAGGTTCTTGCCGATATCGTGGACGTCGCCGCGGACGGTGGCCAGGACCACCGAGCCCTTGCCGGCACCCTCGAGGCGATCCATGTGTGGTCGGAGGTGGGAGACGGCGGCCTTCATGGTCTCGGCGGAGGAGAGCACGAAAGGCAGTTGCATCTTGCCGGACCCGAACAGATCGCCCACCACCTTCATGCCCTCGAGCAGGAAGGTATTGATGATCTCCAGGGGAGAGTAGCTCTTCCGGGCCTCCTCGAGGTCCTGGTCCAGGCCGGTGCGGTCACCGTCGATGATCCGTCTCTTGAGTCGTTCTTCGATGGGCAGCTCGGAGATGGTCTGTACCTGCTCGGCCTCCTCGCGGTCGTCAAACAGACCGATGAAGGCATGCAGGGGATCGAAGCCCTCGCGCCGGCGGTCGTAGATCAAGTCCAGGGCGGCGTTCCAACGCTGCTCGCCGATCTTGTTCTCCGGCAGGATCTTGCTGGCGTGGACGATCGCCGCGGTCAGGCCGCGCTTCCGGGCTTCGTAGAGAAAGACCGAGTTCAACACCGCCCGGGCCTTGGGGAGCAGCCCGAAGCTGACGTTGGAGACGCCCAGGATCGAGCCGCACCGGGGAAACTCCCCCATCACCAGTTCCAGGCCGTCCAGGGTCTCCAGGGCCAACCGGCGGTCGGCGTCGGTGCCGGTGGTGACCGGGAAGGTCAGGCAGTCAAAGAGAATGTCCCCCGGGGCAATGGCGTACTTCCCGGCCAACAAGTCGTAGAGCCGGCGGGCGACTTCGATCTTGCGCCGGGCGGTCTTGGCCATGGCCTCTTCGGGGTCTTCATCTATGAGCAGGGCCACCACCGCGGCGCCGTACTTCCTCAGCAGGGGGCAAACCGCCTCGAGCTTTTCCTCGCCATCCTCCAGATTGACCGAATTCACGATGCACTTGCCGGCGGAGTGCTTGAGGCCGGCTTCGATCACCTGGGGCTCGGTCGAGTCCAGCATCAAGGGGGCGGTGACATCGCGGGCATAGCGCTGGGCCACTTTCTCCATGTCGGCCACCCCGTCGCGCCCCACGTAGTCGACGCAGAGGTCCAGGACGTGGGCCCCCTGGCTGACCTGCTCCCGGCCGATCCCGACCAGCCCGTCGATGTCGTCATCCACCAGCAGGCTCTTGAATTTGCGGCAGCCGTTGGTGTTGCTCCGCTCGCCGACGATCAGGAAGCTCTGGTCTTGCCGCAGGGTCACCGCTTGATAGAGGCTGGCCACGCTGGGCTGCGACTGGGGATCGCGGGTGACGGGATCGAGCCCCACCACGGCCTCTACCACCGCGGCGATGTGCTCCGGCGTCGTGCCGCAACACCCGCCGACCATGTTGACGCCATCGGTGACCACGAAGTCTTTCAACCACTTGGCCAGCTCGGCGGGAGTCAGCGGGTAGTGAGGCTTTCCATCCACGACCTGGGGCAGGCCGGCGTTGGGGACCACGCCAATATGCCTGGTGCAGTAGCGGCCCAGGTGGCGGACGTGTTCGGACATCTCCTGCGGGCCGGTGGCACAGTTCAGGCCGATGACCTGGACCTGGGGGTAGGCCTCCAGGGTCACCAGGGCGGCCCCGATCTCCGAGCCCACCAGCATCGTGCCGGTGAGTTCGATGGTTACCAAGGCGATGATCGGGACACGGCGGGACTTTTCCTCCATGGCCCGGGTGACGCCGCAGATAGCGCTCTTGGCCTGCAATAAATCCTGGCAGGTTTCGATGATGAAGGCATCGATGCCCCCATCCAACAAGCCCCGGGCCTGCTCGGTGTAACTGTCCTCCAGGATGTCGAAGGTGGTGTCGCCCAGCGAGGGCAGCTTGGTGCCCGGACCTATGGAGCCGAGGACGAAACGCGGCCGCTGGGCAGTGGCAAAGGCGTCCGCACAGCGTCGGGCGATCCGGGCGGCCTCCTTGTTGAGGGCGTAGGTTTGCTCCTCGATGCCGAACTCGCGGAGGACGATCTTGTTGGCCCCCAGGGTGTTGGTCTCGATGCAGTCGGCCCCTACTTCCAGGAACGAGTTGTGAATACCCTCGATGACGTCCGGACGGAACTCGTTGAGGATCTCGCTGCAATTCTCGTGGCCGTGAAAGTCCTCCTCCAGAGACAAGTTGAGGGCCAGGATGCTGGTGCCCATGGCCCCGTCGAGCACCAGGATGCGTTCCTTCAGGATGTCAAGCAGCGGGTTATCCACGATTCCAGCCCTAGGTGAACGGTCGAATCCGACGAGCAGAGGATAATAGCACGTTCGACCTGTTCCAGGTAGCCGCATTCCGATCTCCAAACAACCGGCAGCCTGGGCGGCAAGATAGCCTGCCAGGCTGGACGATCCGAGTTTCAGAGCCGCGACCGTGAGAAAGCGGTGGGCCGCCCGAGCTTCAGAGCCGCGACCGTGAGGAAGCGGTGGGTGCCGGAGGAACCGATGACCAGCCCGCCTCCGAGACACCACGTTCGCTTTCTTCACCTCCTCTAGCGGCCGTGCCACAAGACATTCTGTCAAACGTTCTTATACTATGGAGTTGTCTTGGTATCTCCCGTAGCACCGGCGTCTCGCCGGTGGCCGGATGACCGGGCCCCGAGAGGACGATGGATGAGTTGTTGGAGGAGGCAATCGGCGACGCTCGTGAATCGCAGTGAGAAGAGCCTGCTGTTCCTGGTCATCTGCCTGGCCGGCTTGGGCGCCTGCGAGGTGGATGAAGGCCTGCGCATTCCCGGCCGGGAGGGCGGCCTTTCGGGCACCGACGGCTACGACCTGGTCGCCCGGATCGTCCACATCTCCGACACCCACATCACCGACGAGGAGTCGCCGGCTCGCTTTGCCGGGGCCGGTGAAATCGTCTCCAGCGCCTGGCGATCCTACGAGGCCTACTCGACCCAGCTTTTTGACGGGATCATCCGCACCGTCAACCGCATCCACGCCTCGGGCCGGACCGTGGATTTCGTAATGCTCACCGGCGACACCTGCGACAACAGCCAAGACAATGAACTGGCCTGGTGGCTGGGCGTTCTCGATGGGCAGATGATCAACCCGCTCAGCGGACCGGACGACCGATCGGTCGAGGATAGACCCGATCCCTCAATGGACCCACACGCACCGTTCGACGCCCAAGGTTTGTATCAGACCGGAGTACACGGCGATCTGTCGTCGATCCCGTGGTTCGCGGTCCCCGGCAACCACGACGCCTTCGCCATCGGGGTCTTTGCCATCTTCGAGGACTTCTGGGGCCGACGCACCGCCCCCTTGCCCCTGCCCCGACGACCGGGGGTGTTCCTGCCCGTGGTTCTGGACCCTCTGGCCTGGCTGGCCCACGGAAACGTCACCCCGGCCGAGCCCGGGCCGCCCTGCCTGTTCGAGACCCCGCGCTTCGTGCCTCCCAATCCGGAGCGGGCCTTCTTCAACCGGCGGGAGTTCATCCGGGCGATGTTCACCACGGAAACGGGACCGGCCGGACACGGCTTCGCCGATCCGGAGACGGATCCGGGCTGGTACAGCGTCACCCCGGTGCCCGGCCTGCGTCTCATCGGTTTGGACACCAGCCGGCCGGGGCATGAGCTTCCGGGGTCGTTCTTCTACCAGGATGGCTCCATCTCGGCCGAGCAGGTGGCCTTCTTGCGCGGAGAGCTGGAGGCCGCCCAGGAGCGCGGCGAACTGGTGGTGGTGGCCTCCCACCATCCCAGCAGATCGCTCTGGCCCGGATACGGATCGGCCTTGGCGGGCTCTGGTTTTCGGGAGCTGC
The DNA here is from genome assembly GCA_964520125.1 of uncultured Planctomycetaceae bacterium. GTDB lineage: Bacteria > Planctomycetota > Phycisphaerae > UBA1845 > UTPLA1 > JAFGQA01. The sequence goes on along the minus strand of CAZFMS010000278.1, from coordinate 470 downwards.
TCAACGAGTATCCGAACGTCGTCGTCCACCTCGCCGGCCACAGCCACCGCAATCGGATAACTGAGCGAGATGGGTACCTCGAGGTGGAGACCTGCTCGACGCTGGACCTGCCCCAGGAGGGCCGGATCCTGGAGATCTGGCGTAACCAGGCGGACGGCACCGCCCTGCTGTCCTACGAGATGTTCTCCCACCTGGACGACGAACTTCCCCCACTCGGTGACGACCCCCTGGAGGCCCAGCGCCGGCTCGCCCAGGCCACCGCCCTCGGCGACCCCGGCGCCGCCGACCGTCAAAAGCGTGGGGACCCCTCCGGGGCGGACCCCTATGGGAGACCGTCCGACCGTCGCGGCAGCGTGGTCCTGACCCCGAGGCCTTACTAGTCAGAGCCGAGGACGTTGAACACCGCAAGTGCTGATGGGTGCCACTGGCGGCTTGTCCCACTACTGTCCGGTTAACTTGGGTCCTCTCGC
>CAZFMS010000277.1:0-5627 GCA_964520125.1 uncultured Planctomycetaceae bacterium | reverse complement strand
CCTCCCGAGGGATCTCGCTAGGGCCCTTCGGCGGTCGGAGCTTTTTTTGGTACAAACGCCCACAAGCACTTTGGAGCGCTCCGGAAAACACGGGCAAGCGCTTGCCAGAATCTGAGTTAGCGAGGGGCCTTGGTGGGCGTGAGGGGGGAGGGGTGAGCCGGGAGGGTCTCCCAAGGGCCGGCCCGGGGCTCAAAAAGCTGGCCGATGAGAAGATATTGGCGAGGCGCCGGGGCCACAGTTTGGGTATCAGCAATGGGCGTCCTTTCCGCCCTGAGGGGGCGTCCCGGGAGGGCGAGCCGGGTTGTTGGGGGCTGGAAACAGGATGAGGCCGGCGGCCGCGGCGAAAAAATCTGAAATGGCTCGTTGCGCGGAGCGGCCGGCAACGACTCTTACAGTAGATAGTCGGGATGTGGGTCTCGACTTGCCGGATACTCTTCTTGAAGGGACCGACTCATGAGCAAGCAATGGGTACTTCGTCGACTGGCGATTGGATGCCTGGTGACGGCGTGGATGGTAGGCGGGGCCTATGCCCAGGTGGAGTCATCCACGGCAAAGCAGCCCGAGGAGCGGGCGGCTGCACCGCAGGCGAAGAAGGCCGAGCGTCCGGTCAATGTCTTCAAGGGGCGGGTGTTGAGCGAGACAACGCGTGAGCCGAAGGCCGGCGTCATCGTGGCGATGGCCATTGTTGACGAGGGGCGGATCATCTGGGGCGGCGGAGACGCCGTCTTTGTCAACGCCCCCAACGAGAAAGTCCTGTTGTTCTTCACCAAGCCCAACGGCAAAGGTGGGGGTCAGACGGAGACCGACGCTGAAGGTCGTTTCTCCATCCGCGGCTTGAAACACGCAACATACAACCTCGCCGCGATCCACCCTGAGAAGGGTCTTACCCTTATAGGGGCGGTGGAGTTTACCGAGGACAGCGAACCGCTCGAAGTGTTGCTGGAGGCGCTTCCCGAGGAGCCGCCAAGGATCGATTTCCAGGGACGGGTGCTCGATCAGGAAGGCGGGCCCGTATCCGGCGCCACAGTAGCCATTACCGATGCCGAACAAGGCCACCTCTTCTGGCACGGCGGGGACGACATCTTCGCATACGCAGCGCAGTCCGGCGAGGATGGTCCCACGTGGTTCATGAGGGTCTCCGACGCCGGGCGATCGGGTCAGACAGAGACCGACCACCAGGGGGAGTTCTCCATCCCCAGGATCAGGTACGGCTCCTACGATTTGTTGGTCGTGCATTCCGAGAAGGGGGCCGCCATCGTCGAGGACCTGGCCTTCGAGGAAGATGCCGAACCGCGGGAGGTGGTCTTGGGGGAACCCGCTTTCGTCGAAGGCTCGATCAAGGGCTTGAAACTGCCCAGCGGGTTTCTGGGATGGAGCCCGTGCATGCTCCAGGCCGAGGGCCTGCCGAGCAACATGAATGTCTCTCTGCCGATCAAGCTCGACCGGGAGCACCGTTTCCGCGTGGGCCCGTTGCCCCAGACCAAGAAGTGGATGCTGGAGGCCAGCAAGTCGGTCAAGGCCCAAGGCTATTCGGCGACGCTGCTGCGGGCGCCGGTTCAGGTGCGGCCGGGGGAGACGGCCAAGCTGGAAGTGGACCTGACCAAGGGTTTGCAGCTTGCCGGCCAGGTCCGGGGCCCCCAGGGGAAGCCCCTTTCTGGGGTGTCGGTGTTGGCCAAGGCCGCGGACGACTCCGGCTGGGCCTTCGGGGTGGTGACCGGCAAGGACGGCAGCTACACCATCAAGGGTCTGCCCGAGGGGGGATATACCCTGGAAGCCAAGCGTCATGCCCGGCGTACGGGGCCGGGGTGAGGCCCCGGCCCGGTGGATCTCTTGTTCAGTCGAGAGATCCGGGTCCCGGTCCGGGACCCGAAGCTGGCCCAGATCAAGATTGACAAATTCCGCATCATCCGGCTGGGCCAGGAGGCCCCGCAGTTCGCCGGGCAGACTCTGGGGGGCGAGGAGATCAAACTGACTGATCTTCGCGGCAAGATCGTACTGGTTGACTTTTGGGCGACCTGGTGCGCCCCTTGCATTGCGGAGATGCCCAACGTCCGCAAGGCGTATGAGGAATTCGGTAAGGCGGGCGATTTCGTCGTGCTGGGAGTGAGCCTGGACAACGATGAGGAGGATGTCCGGGAATTCGTCAAGAAGCAGAAGATCCCCTGGCCGCAGATCGTGGCCGGGCCGGCGGAGAAGAACGCCATCGCCCAGAAGTACTTCGTCGAGGGGATTCCGGCGACGTTCCTGATCGACCCGGACGGCAAGGTGGTGGCCAAGGATCTGCGCGGCCGGGCTTTGCGGAAGGCAGTTCGCAAGGTGGTTAGGAAGACCGAATTGGCCCGTCGCCAGGCCGAGGAGGTGCGGGAGCAGGCCCACCTGGCAGAAGAGGGGGAATCATAGGGTTATTCCCCACCCTTGGCTGCACCAAGGACGGGGCAACGCTCGTGGCTGACAGGCGGCATGCTGGGGCAGCGGTGGTAAGTGGTGTAACCCCTGCTGGTCAGGGCCTTCGGAGCGGCCAGTGGACTGTTGACGCGATCTCTCGCCCACGGATTGTCGAAAAAAGACTTTTCCTGTTGACGATTCGTTGCCTCCCTTGTAGAATGGTGGCGAACCTCATGGCCGGCAAGATCGGAGGCGGGTGTTATGAGAAGTCGAAGACACATCCTGGTGTGGGGCCTGGGAGTCTCGGTCTTATTCCTGGCTGCGGCGGGTGTGGCCCGGGCGGGTGTCATCTACGTAGACGATGGGACTGCGTTGGGTGGGGATGGGCTGAGTTGGGCCACGGCGTTTAAGTATCTGCAGGACGGCCTGGCGGCAGCCGGGGCGGGTGATGAGATCCGGGTGGCCGGCGGGGTGTACCAGGCGGATCAGGATGAAGGGGGCAACGTCACGCCAGCCGACTTCGAATCGACGATTCAGCTTATCAACGGCGTCGCCCTCAACGGCGGCTACGCCGGCATGGGAGCGCCAGACCCCAGCGAGCGGGACATCGCCGTCTACGAAACGACCCTCAGCGGCGACCTCGCCAGCAACGACGACCCACCCTATTCCCCTTGGAATCCCTCCTATGTCGATAACGCCTATCAGGTGGTGACCGGCGGCGGTACCGACGCCACGGCCGTCATCGACGGCTTCACCATTACTGCCGGCACTGCCAGACATTCGCCAGAGGCTAACCGCGGTGGAGGTATGTACAACGAGGCCGGCAACCCGACGGTGAGCAATTGCACCTTCAGCAGGAACATCGCCGCGGAAGGAGGCGGGATGTTCAATCGTAGCAGCAGCCCGACAGTAATCAACTGCAAGTTCATCGACAACTATGGCGTCTGGAGCGGTGGTGGTATGGGCAACGTGGAGAGCAGCCCAACGGTCCTTGGCTGCACGTTCAGTGGGAATACTGTATCCGGGATGGAGGGGTATGGCGATGGCGCAGGGATGAGCATCTCATACGGCAACCCGATGGTGGTCAACTGCAGGTTTATCGGGAACTACTCGGGCTCAAACGGCGGAGGGATGTACACCCGCCGCGGTAGCCCGACAATCATCAACTGCACGTTCGCAGGGAACTACGCGAGGGGATGGTCCCCCGGCGGCGGATATGGTGGTGCCATATACGGCTATCAGAGTAACACCACGGTAATCAACTGTACTTTCGTCGGGAACCGGACCTCTTGGCCGGGTCCCGGCAGCGCATTGTACTAGGCATATTGGTGGGGCGGTTCGACAGCAACGAATTGCGTCTTCTGGGAGAATATCGCGGACTATGGATCTGGTCCGCAGATTGATGGTGGTTGGACGGTCACCTATAGCGATGTTCAGGACGGCTACACAGGCACCGGGAACATAGATCAGGATCCAGAGTTAGTCAATCTCGGCCATTGGGACGACAACGGCACCCCTGGCAACCCCGACGACGATTTCTGGGTTCTTGGTGACTACCACCTATCCGAGGACTCACCTTGCATCGACACTGGCGATCCGGGCTTTGACGGAGAAGGTCTGGTGGACATGGACCGCGAGCTGCGGGTGGGGGATGGCGATGGAGATGAGGATGCTATCGTCGATATGGGGGCCGACGAGTATCACGATTGCAACAGCAACGGTGTCTTGGATTATCTTGACCTGGCCGAGGGCAGCAGCCTGGACTGTAACGAGAATGTCATCCCCGATGAATGCGAGGAGGAGGTCGTGCCGTGCGGTGGGCTGGACATCAGGCCCGGCGGGTGCCCGAATCCTCTAAATCGCAACAGTCATGGTGTCCTTCCGGTCGCGCTATTCTGTGCGGAGGAGTTCGACACGTCGGAGGTCGATGTCTCGTCAGTGTTACTCTGGAGAGCGGACGGGCTGGGCGGGCCGGTGGCGCCGAATGAGGGGCCGCCGGGGCCGCATTCGACCTTCGGGGACGTGGCCACGCCGTTTGAGGGTGAGGCGTGCGAATGTCACGACGAGACCGGCGACGGGATCGTTGATCTGCTGTTGAAGTTCCGCACCGACGCGGTGGTCGAGGCCCTGCTGCTCGATGAACTGAATCATGGTGCGGAGATCGAACTGATTATCACCGGCACGCTGGTCGGCGGGGCCGAGTTCACCACCGCCGGGGATTGCGTCCTGATCATGCCGCAAGGGACCTCGAATGCTATCGTCACCTCGAACGTGGCGGGCTTGTTTGTTGAACTTAGCCCGCCGGACCTCAACGTCGACGACTCCGGCTTTGCCGACTTCCAGCGGATATACAATCCCGGCACGGTCATCACCCTGACCGCCCCGCCGCGGGCCGGTAATCTGTTGTTCCATGCTTGGTTGGTCGACGGCGTCGTGCAGGACGCGGGCCAAACCACAATCGACATCGCCGTCGTCGAGGACCTGACCGCCCAGGCGCTGTACCTCAGCGCCTCGCCGGGCCCGACGCTCGGGCCGCGCCTTCGCCCAGCGGCCCGTTAGAGCGCTGATCGATTGCCTGTAACGCGGTCAGTCCTGAGCATCCTCCTGGGCCAGGCCGCGCGGGCTGAAGCCCGCGGCTCTTCGAGGAAACATGCCAGCGTGAAACGGGCTACTTGTTCACGATGTCGTCCACCCAGGAGTTGGCCCGGACCATGGCCGGCCAGCCGAGGGTGGGGATGCCCAAGAGGGCCATGTGGTGGAGCTGCTGGGGGGTGCAGCCGGCGGCCAGGGCCTTTCTGACGCTGGAATGGGCCGCCCCCTCCAGGCCGGCCCCGAAGCAGAGGGCCAGCTTGACCAGGGCGGCGGTGGGGGCATCCAAGGGGCCGGCGTCTTTGGCGGCCAGGCCCAGGGCCTCGTAACGGTCGGTCAGCTCGGGGTATTGTCGCTTCATCCGCTCGTAGGTTTCCGGCAATTCTGACATGGTGATCTGCTCCGATGATGAAAAGACCCGTATTCGTGAACTGCGGGATTGTAGGCTGAGGGGCCGCACCGATCAAGAACATGGCCCGGGCGGTGAACATCTCCGGCCGCGGGGGCGGCGGGCCGGCCGACTGTTATTAAGCCGAGCATTAAGTACTGAACATCTTGGGTGCTACTGGCAGCTTGCGGCCAGTGCTTCTGTCCAGCGAGACACTGGCGGACAAGCCCACTACTGTCCGGTTATAAGTCGAATAACAGCAACT
>CAZFMS010000276.1:0-5665 GCA_964520125.1 uncultured Planctomycetaceae bacterium | reverse complement strand
CATAACCTTAGCTTCATCAGGCATGATCTCATCTTTCATAAATTGCTCTTGAGACCGGATTCTTGAGGTTCTTGGGGGGGATCAGGCAGGCCTTGTAGTCGACCAGGACCTGGCGCTGGCCGGGATTCAAGACCTGCTCCACGGCTCGTTCGACGGCGGCCCGGACCACCCGAGGCTTGATTCGCTTGCCCTTGGCCCTACGTCCCACCTGCATCGAGCGAGTCCGCCCATCCCCAGGCCGGTCACGCCCCTTGATCCGCGCCTCGGCAGCGTCGTACAGTTCGACAATCTCCCCGATCTGCTGGCCGGACAGGTGCAGGCCGTTGATCAGGTTCCAGTTGTTGATCTCCGCCCGCAGGTCGGCCACTTCGGCCTTGCCCACGTCATACACCCTGGCCGGACATTCCCGCGTGCCATACTCGAAGACATCCACCGCGTCCCGCAGGTTCTGATTGGGCCGGGTGGCGGTGATGTCACACAACGGTTCGACCGCCGTCGGGTGCAGCAGAAACCGCCCAATAGGACTCAGCCGCGGATGCAGCCGGCTGTTGATCACCGCCAGCTCCTCCCGGGCCGCCACCAGACGCTCGCCACCGGCAATCCGGGGATTGAACCCATCCTTGCGCATCCCCCGGCGGACCACCCCACCGCGATGACCCCCCGCCCGCTTCCGATCCCCTCGGGCGCCGGCCTTGCGTCCCTTGGCCGGACGGTTACCCACCGCCGAACGGCCCTTCTTGCCGGGCTTGAACGACGTGGCAAACTCGAGTTGGGCCTCGCCGAGGAGCCCGGCCGCCTGCTTCTCCAATTCCAGCAGCCTCTCGGCACCAGCCTCGCGCACCTCCTTGGCCTGACGATTGACCCGGGCCGTGCGCCGCTCTACCGCCGGGCTGAAACCCTGGTTGAAGCTGTCCTCCCGGGAGAATGCGGCCAAGGCGGCGCTCATCTCCGCAAGAAGGCCGCCCTCCTGCTCGTACGTCTCGAGGTACACCGTAGCGGCATCATCGAGCACCCCCAGCACCTGCCGAGCCTGGTCCACACTCAGGTCCAAGCCGGCGATGAACTCCTCCACCACCGCCGTCTTCTGCTGTCGCGAGGCCTCGGCTCGAAGCAGGATTTCATCTGCCGGATCTTCCGCCAGCACCACACTCGCCAGTGCCCCGGTCAAGCCGAGGACCACCGCCGATACCAGCGTAACCACCTGGAATCTGAACCACCTGCTCATCGGGCACCTCCCTGGAGGCCGCGCGGGTTCCCCACCTGACCCAACGCCGCAACCCATCGCCTATTGCCGCACCGCCCCTCATTGTACCCCCTCGAGACCTTGTGGTGCCATCTAAAGCGGTATTTCCGGCCCCGCCCGCCCGCAGTTCGCCTCCTATTAGCCGAAGGTGGCCGGCCATACCACTGCCCGTGGACCGCCGCCTGTGTCCTGTGCCCTGTGGCCTCTGTCCTGTGCCCTGTTTCTTGTGGCACCGGCGTCTCGCCGGTGTGTCGTGGCACAGGTGTCTGGCCTGTGTCGGGTGCCTGTGTCCCCCCCGCCGTGCCGAGAATCCGTTCTCGGCACGGCGGCGCACTCCTGACGGCTTGAGAGTCCATTCTCAACGCTCGCGCTCCATCGTGCAGCTACTGCCACGGGTCGGCGATCGGTAGGCCTAGCTCCTCGAGTTGGTCCACCATCATCTGGTGTTGCTCAGCTCCGCTGGTGTCGGCCTCCGGGCCCCAGTCTTGGAGGATGAACCAGGCGAAGAACTCGGCCCAGGCTGCTTCAATGTCGGGGTCCGGTTCCGCCTCGCCACCGGGCAAGGTCAACTCCCCGGCCCGCATCATGCCGCCGCCACCTTGGCCGCCGCCACCCTCGCCGCCGCCTTCGCATTCGTCGGGGATGCCGTTGGTGTTGGCGTCCAGGCTGGTGCCACCAGCGATATCACATTCGTCGGGCACGCCGTTGACGTTGCAGTCCTGACAACCCGGGTCCTCCGGCGGGCAGTCGGCCAGGTCGCACTCGTCGGGAATGCCGTTGGCGTTGCAGTCCGGGCTGGGCCGTCGCGGACGGGCAATATCGCACTCGTCGGGGAAGCCGTTGTCGTTGCAGTCCTCGCTGGTGCCGCTGGCGATGTCACACTCGTCGGGGACGCCGTTCTCGTTGCAGTCCGCACTGGGCATCAACGGCAGGGTAAAGTCACACTCGTCGGGCAGCCCGCTGCCCTGGCAGTCCTCGAAGACCTCACCGTCGCCGTCGGGATCGCTTGGATCAATGTCGCACGCGTCGGGCACCCCGTTGTCATTACAGTCATACTCACACTCGTCCGGCAGCCCGTTGGCATTGCAGTCCGCACTCGTCCCCTGCGATATATCCCACTCATCCGGCACACTGTTGCTATTGCAGTCGGCCTCACACTCATCCGGCACACTGTTGCCGTTGACATCAGCGCTGGTTCCATCGGATATGTCTTTGTCATCCGGAATTGCGTTCTTATTACAGTTCGCCTCACACTCGTCGGGTATACTATTGATATTCAGATCATTGCTAACCTCTCCATCCCCATCCGGGTCTGCCGGATCAACATCACACTCGTCGGGGATGAAGTTCTTGTTACAGTCTTCACTGGTACCGCCCGCAATGTCGTTCGCATCGGGGACACCGTTGTTGTTGCAGTCGTCCAACAGTCGCCCCATGGACTGTCCGAGCAGAATGCCGACAAACAACGGTACGTCGTCCATGTTGACCAGACAGTCCTCGTTGATGTCGAACGGGCAAATGTCAAATATTATCTCGAATTCGCAGACCCCCGGGTCTCGGTAGGTGCCGAGCAGGGCGTCGACCAGGTTCTGGATGTCCAGGCCGTCTGTGTTGCCGTCGCCGTTGGTGTCGCCCTTTGTGCAACTCGCCGTGGCGCAGGTGCTCTCGGCATGGTCCGGCGGAAGCAGGGTGAACCAAACGCCCTCCTGGTCCAAGTCGGGCGTCCAGGTGGCCACCACTTGATCATCAGGTCCATAGACCAGGGGGTGCTGGGCGCTTCGGGCGATGCGGCGGACCGCAAAGCTCTCGGTGCCGGGGTCGGTGACGCTGTTGTCCTGATTGACCCGGAACTCCCTGCCCCGCGGCGCCCCCCGGCTGTCAAAGTACTGGCCCCGAATCTCGTGATAGACCACTGGCACCACTATCCGACCTGCGTTCCAGGCAACGATGAATCGTCCCGGATCAACCTGATCGAGGCTCAGGGCCACCGTGGGATGGGCCAGCGGGTCATCCGGGGATACCAGCGGTGAAGCATTCGGATCATTGTCCACGATGAACATGCCCGGCCACCCTTCGCCCAGGTCCGGATCAGGATCGCGGAGGACCCATTCTTGGGCCTGCGAATCAAACTCGAACTTGAACCGCCGGGCGAAGACCCGGAACGCAGGTGCACACCCTGTCGGACGCCAGCCTATCCAGGCCACCACCACGTTCCCTGCGTCGTCGAAGGCCACGGCAGGAGAAATCTGGTTGCTGCCAAGCCCCTCCAACGCCGGCTGATTAACCCACTTCTCGTCGGGATCTGGCCCCTGCCCTTCGAGTTGAGCAAGAACGTCGCTTGCGTTGGAGTCGTAGATTCGCAGTGCGATGTTAAACGAGGAGTATTGCGCGGTCGGCTCCTCTGCATCCGCCCATACTACGGCGTACCGGGCATCCGAGCGCACCGAGATGCAGGGATTCCACAGGCCGGCCTCCGGTTCGTTGGTAACCCGGCAGTAGGTGCACGCCGGAGCACAGGGGGCCGACGGGTCGCAGTCACGGATGACCAGCGAGAGGGATGGGGCCGGACCGGCCAGCAATCCTGCCTGGCTTAGGTAGCTGTCCATTCGGTGCCAGGTGAGCAGAAGATCACCATTGTTCGAAACCCCCACCGACGGGCGTTCGTCGGCGCCGCCTCCGAGGGGATCATAGGCAGGCGGAGTAAAGTCGAAATCGTCGAACGTGAAGTCCAGGGTCAGTAGCTTGTCGCGAAAGTGGGTCTCCGTTTGGATCCACGCGGCCTGCACGTAGCCGTCGCGGCTCATGGCGAGGGAAGGCTCGTAATTATCTCGCCCCGAGCCGGTGTCGCTGAGGTCTTCGCCATTCCCCAGCGGCTGGCCGTCGGCCTGGAAACGCAAGACCCGGATGTCGTGGCGGTCGCCCGGCCAGGTCGTCCAGGCGATGAGGAAGTTGGCGTCGTCGTTGATGGCCGCGGAGCCGGAATGCCCCAGGGCCGTAATCTCCTGCTCGACGACTTGCTGTGCTCGGAGAGTGCCGCAGTGCCATAGAACTGTGATGAGAACAATGGAAAGAAATGTGGCCACCAGCGGCCTGGTATTGGAAATGTCGGCATCCTTGCGGGTGAACATCTGTCGTCCTCCTCTGCCTCTTGGAGACGGCGTCTTGTCGCCATCCCGCTGGAGGGTTCCCCCATGCCCAACCACTCTGCGTCCGCTACCTCATTCGCGCCTCCTTTCTGCTTCTTCTTCCCAACAAGATGATTCCCACCAGACATAAACCCAGCGTTCCCGGCTCGGGCACGGTTGACAACTGAAAGGCAAGATCAGCCATGAGGCTAGTGGTGTGTTGCCAGTCAGGTAGATTATTGTTGATGAATGCGTGGCCGTTTATGTCTGCCGCGGAGAACTCCCACCGGAAGGTCGTGTCGATATCGCCGACCTGAACAGCCTCAAACCAGTAAGGCACATCGGGCTCTAGCAGCATCGGCGTCGTTAAGTCGACCTCGAAGAGGTACTCCGCGGGCAGACCGCCAGCACCGATGATCTCACCCGTGGCCGTCCGCGACGGGTTGAGGAAGCTCTCTTCGAAGAGGACGTTGCCCGGCAGGGCGTCGCCGGGACGGGCGTCATAGAAGCGAACCCGCATGGTCTCCGTCGCGGGAGGATTGTCATAGTAGTAGAAGCCCCACCAGTTCACCCGGCGGATTGTCGCCGCCTCGGAAAGCAGAAGTTCATCAGCGAGGAGCTGCCAACTTGGCTCGCCTCCGAAAAGATGCTCGGTATCCGAAGCGGGCCCGCCCGTCTGGATGGGCTGATGATCCACCACGATCCCCCCGCCGCGCGGCAGGCTATCCCAATCGTACGGCTCGCCCAGGCTCGGACCGGCAGCAAGCAGAAGCGCAACTGCGGCGGGAAAAAGGACTTGTGCAATCCAGGACCTGTAAGTTGGCATTACCGAGCCCCCGCCTGGTCGAACAGCCTGCGCTCTCAACGACAGGCCCTTCCGCAAGACCAAGGTCAGCAGCATCTTGTGGCGTGACGAAAGCTCTACCGCGCCTTCCCTCCGAGTCCGAACGCCCCCCGATGACTATCGGACTACTCCCATTATACCCCACGGCAATTCATCCGTCAAGGGAAATCCGAAAAAATCGGGCCTCACCCGCCCCCCCAGCATCCGACCCGGCCGAAAGGCCCCCACACCCGCCCCAGGGCCAATTCACTTGTGGCCCACCCCTCATGAGCCCCGCCCCACACCCTGCCTGCCCGCTCCCCGCCACCAAATCGCCCGCCAGCACCGAACCGACCTCCTCCCAGCCGACCCCACACCACCGACGCCAAAACCGCCCTACCCCGCCAGTTTCGACGTTTCGACGTTTCGACTTTTCGACGTTTCGACGTTTCGACGTTTTGACTTTTCGACGTT
>CAZFMS010000275.1:0-5669 GCA_964520125.1 uncultured Planctomycetaceae bacterium | reverse complement strand
GGGCAATCTACCCCGGCACAGTCGGTGCCATGGCCCTCGAAGACCCCGCCGGCCGCCGCACACTCCGCGGCATCAGCTACGTCCACGCAACTGCCGTCAGGAAGACAGCAGGCCCCGGGAAGGATCGGACACTCTACACCAGCACAATCCGAGCCGTGGCCCTCGAAGATCCCGCCGGCGGCCTCACACTCCGCGCCATCAGCAACGTCCACGCAGGTGCCGTCAGGAAGACAGCAGGCCCCGGGCAGGATCGGACAAGTCACCCCGGCACAATCCGAGCCGTGGCCCCGGAAGACCCCGCCGGCCGCCGCGCACTCCGCGGCATCAGCTACGTCCACACAGGTGCCGTCGGGAAGGCAGCAGGCCCCAGGCAGGATCGGACAGGTCACCCCGGCACAGTCCGAGCCGTGGCCCTCGAAGATCCCGCCGGCGGCCTCACACTCCGCGTCATCCACGGCGCTCTGGCAGGTGCCGTCCGGAAGACAGCAGGCACCTTGATCGCATTCGTCCGGTATGCAGTTCTCGTTGCTGTCTTGCGAGCACCCCGAGGTGCACAGCCCGTCGGGACAGCCGGTCGAGGCGGGCACGTCGCACTCATCGGGAATACTGTTGGGCTGGCAGTCGTCGCTGAGCCCACAGCCCGGGAAGAACGAGCAAGCGCCGAAGTCGGGACCGGCGTTATTCGCACAATCGATGTCGCACTGGTCGGGGAGTCCGTTTTCGTTGCAGTCGTCAAACCCGATGGGCGCAGGGTTGTTGATGCCGGCCGCACCTCCGCCGGAGGCCAGGCCGGCGTGGATGGCTATCCTCAGGCCGGAGATGCACAGGTCCGGATTGGGATCCTCATAGGCCATCTCGATGCAGCCCAGCAGATAGTCGAAGTCGACCCCGTCTTGAAGGGTAAAGGCCAGGGTGATCTGTTCACCCTGGTTGATAGCATTGGCGGCCCCACCATCGACACCCGAGGAGAAATTCAGGGTGGTCTCGAAGGGTGGGCACACGGAGTTGCTGTTCGAGGGATCACCGGGATTCGCCCCAAACTCGAAGTTGACGCAGGGAGGGTCACCGAGGCAATGATCCCCACTACTACAGGATCCGGTGTTGCCGATGATCTCGTCGAAGGTCAGCAGGGCAACTTCCGGTGTGCAACGATCATCGATCCAGATGTCGGTGACCTTGGTGGCTTCACTTCCGCAGATGTTCCGGAAGGTGAAGTGGACCTGGACAAACCCGTTGTTCGGATTGGTGCCCTCCTCGGTTACCTGAACGGTCACCCCGTTGACGGATGACCCGTCATTCATCTGCCGGAAACCGTAGAGTTCCCCGCGGGCGGTTGGTGCGATCGCCAGCACCAAGATCAAGCTACAGATGCCGAACCCAACGCTACCGGGTGTTCTTCCCTTATCTGTCATCGTGTTTCTCCGGTGTTTCTGCAGAACCCTTCGATTTCAATTGCGGCCAAAGGACGGCAGCACTCGCTCCCTCGCAGTCCCGATGAGGTGCGCTTTCGATGTGCGTAGTGGGCGGTTTCGCCCCAATACATATGCGCTTCAATTCGCAGTCTATCCTGGTTTCCGGGATTCAGCTCGATCGAGGCAAACCCCTTTCTTCCCCCGTTGTGCGAGTGGCTACTTTGGTCCATTGTATAGCGGATTCCAGTGAGGTGTCAACCTTGGGTAACTTACCCGGTTTCTCTTGAGACAGCCATATAGGAACATGCGGTCCACGCCGTTGGCCGCCCCGGATTACCAGACGCGATCGAGCGAGCCAGGCCGGCCATGTTTTCGGGCCGCCCCGATGCGCTTACCTCTCCTGTTATGTGGTCGGGCTTTCGACTCGAGCGGGACCGATATCTCATACCGCCAGAGCCGCCACGACAGGCACCCGCATGTTACCGCATTTGGCCCGAAGGTCCGGCAGGCGGGGGATGATAGTCGTGCGAACTCCTAGCGTCACCAGGGACCGGGAATAATGACACCACCCGACAGCTTGATGACCTCGGGCGGAGGTACGGGTTGCACATCCTCAGAACCGCGGTCGGGCGACTCCATACCAGCCGTGCAGGGCACCAGAGAAAACTGAGATTCCACCAAAGATCTTCAAAGGACCTGAGCCACGAGAGCGGGCGGAACGCGGTGCGGCCCGCTGCAGTGAGAGACCATTGTCATGGTGTGCGTCATCGTCCGGACGGCCCGGTAACAAACTGACCAGAGTGGTCGATGGCCACCATGCCGAGAGCCGCAATCTGCACGGGGAGAAGACTCATCTCACACCCATGGAACGAACATGCCGAGCGGGTGTTTTGCCACCTCATCCGAGAGGCTTCGAGGCGTTCAGGGGCCTCCGGTTTTTAGGTCCGAGGTGGCCTGGCCGGAACTGGGTCGGCCTCGGGCAAAGTGATTGCGCGGACGTTCCGCACACCTCCTACCCAGACATCGACCAGTTCGGTTTGCGGGTGGGGCCTGCTGGTCCAGGCGATAACTCCTTCTGTTTAAGCGGTTTATGCGCTGCATCGGTCGAGGTAGCCGGCCGAAGTTGTGTCCTCCCGGCCGTTGGAAGGCATGTCCGTATAGGACGATGTAGGGTCCTACCATGCCTCAGAAAAATGGGGTCTTGATAGGCTTGACACGCATGGTACAATAATGCCATCGAAGCGGAACCACTTCGGAGCCTGAAGCCTCGCCGTCGGGCAACGGATTCTGCCAATGCGGCTTCGCTGGCCACTTCGACCATCACAACCCGGCACGAGGATCGGATGGGTTGCTGACGTCGGTCTCTTGGAAAACAGTTGTTCTAGGCGCGACGAATGGAGTCCGCTAATAGCCAGACCACATTTTTTGCCGGCCGGAGATCGCCGGATACGCGCCAGGTGTGCAGCACGGCCATGATTATATGGGACATCGCAGGTTTATTTTGAATAGCTCGGTGTACCTGTTGGACTCTATTGACCACGGCGGTAGAATGAATAAGCCGGGTGGAGATCAGAGCATAACATCGCGATTGCGACTCACGGGAGGGGTTTTTTGGTCAGGCTCTCGAGGATGAGAACCGCCACCCGACGGGGCTTGGGAATACACATGTTTGGCACTCTTGTTTCTCTTCGAAGCCAGGCGCCTCGAAAAAAAACGTGCCTGTCGTAACGAGGGGGCTATGCTATCTGGGCGGGCCTGTTCGGCCATCAGCATAAGCACGACGGTAGGCATCCGACAGGCCCGATGGCCTGCCGGTGCTGACGCCTTCGCCATATTGAGAGCGAGCGAATCTTGACAGTGAGGAAGCGGGTCTAAAAGTCGGCTGATCGTTTCGGCCGCCCGCGTTTCGTTGTTTCGGTGAGGCCACGTGGAGAAGTCCATGGTGGGGCCGCTACACGGTGCGTCTCAAACCTAACTCTAGGAGGTAGGGACATGTTGAAGAGGTTTGTAGCTGAAGAGAGCGGTCTGGAGACAGTCGAGTATGCGATTATCACCGGCCTCATCGTGGCCGGGGCGATCGTGACCATCGGGCTCATTGGCCAGTGGGTCGCGCTGCAGTTCAGCAATCTGGAAGGTGAACTGAATCCGGCTCCGTAAGAATTTGCTCGTCGCAGAGGCCCGGCCAAGGCTCAGGCCGCCAAGCAGCCGCAGGCAGCTCCCGAGATGCAGGGTTCTGCGCGACACAGCCGCTTCGCAATGCTAGGCCACGCCGAGTGGGGCGCCGTAATCGGCGTCTCACTTGGCGGGGCTCCGGCCGATGGACGGAGCTTCCCTCCATGGCCGGCGACTTAGTCGAAAGAGGAAATCGGTGGAGAAGAAGCTAGGGGATATTATGAAGGGATTCCTCCTCGACGAGAGGGGGATGGAGACCGTCGAGTTTGCGGTCATCGTCGGTCTTCTTACTTTCGTCGTGCTGGTCTTTTCACGGGCCACCACTGCCGAAGACTATGCAATCATAACCGGGCTCAGCGCCGTAGCCATATTCATCGCGCTGGGAGCCACCAGATCGCAGAGAGAACGAGGAGACGAACCATAGGGAGCGGATCAGGGGTTGACAAGAAAGGCAATGCCAGGCCCGGGGGACTAGAATGAAGGTTGGGGGATAAGGGCCGGCCGTCTTTCGCTCCAGAATCGAGGTTGACCGTGTGGACACTGACCCCTTGGGAACATACGATCGAGCCGATGCAGTGGGCCGTTGTAATCGGCGCAGCCTTGTTCGCCGCGGCCAGCGACCTCCGGACCAGACGCATCCCGAACCTGCTCACCGGTCCGCTGTTTGCTGCAGGCCTGCTGTGGGCGACATGGAACCACGGCCTGGCCGGCCTGGGGGATGCCGTCATCGCCTCCGTTTTGCTGGCCGGCCCGTACGTGCTCCTGTTCGCGTTCGCCGGCGGAGGCGCCGGGGACGCGAAGTTGATGGGCGCCATAGGAGCCTGGCTGGGAGTCATGGCCGGGTTGATGGTGCTGGTTTCCGTGTTGCTGGCGGGTGTCATTCTGGCCGTCGGCTTCGCCCTGGCGAAGCGACGTTTCAAGGTCGTGTTGGTCAACCTAGCCAGAGCGGCTCATGAGGTTACGGTAGTTGTTTTCTCGATTTTTGTCCGCAAGAAGGTGACGGGTTCACCGTCCCTGATGCCGCGCATCCAGGATCTCCAGACGATGCCATACGGCTTGGCGATCTTCTCGGGGGTCTGCATTGCTGCGGGGGGGGTCTTCGCATGGCACGCCTAATGAACACGGCCGGGTGTCCAAGTGCTTCGGCTACGGGGCAATGGGTTTGCGGTTCGCCCCGGCCTGATTGTGGTAGCCGCGCTGATACCGGTGGCCGCCATCGTGGTGTGGGTGATGGGGCGGTACGACACCGTCAAGGGCGAAATTGGCATCTGAGGGGCCGTTTTCGGCGGCGGGGCCTCGTCCTGGTGGAGGCCGCCCTGGTGTTTCCCTTGCTGCTGCTGCTAACGGTCGGGCTCCTGGAGTATGGATGGATGTTTCTCCAGTACCAGCGGATCACCAATGCGGCCCGCCACGGGGCCCGGCTGGGAGTCCTGCCCGATGCCACCAACGCGGACGTCGAAGCGGCGATAGCAGCCTTGATGGACGCGGGGGGCCTGGTCGGCAGTGGATACACGGTCACCTTCTCGCCGGCGAACGTTGCCTCTCCGGAACCCGGCGAGGCCCTGAGCGTGACGATTAACGTGCTCTATGAGAACATAGACTTGGGCATGCCGATGGTGCCGTTGCCCACGAACCTCGAGGCATCGGTAAGTATGGCTAAAGAAGGACCTTAGCACTGTCCTGCCCCGTCCGGTCTGTTCCCGCCGTCTGGTTGGCTACAGAGCCCCTTGGTGGCGAGTCGATAAGCGCAGGTATATTCCGACATTGTTCGAAAAACAGCGAATGGGTGGATGAGCCATGAAATGGATGACTGTTGGACTATTGTTTTTGGGTTTGGTGGCGGCCCTTTGTGTTGCCTTACTAGTGGCCTCTCTGCGGGCCGATGTCGGTTCTGCCGACCCCGGGACCGATAGCCTCGATCCGGATGTGGAGATTCTGGTTGCTGCCCGGGCCATTCCGGCGATGACGATTATCGACGCCCAGTCGGTCGCCAAGCAGACCGTCCCCAGGGACAAGGCCCCCGCGAATTACCTTTCGGGCGTGTTTCAGGTGGCCGGCCGGGTGCTGCAGTTGAAGATGGTCGAG
>CAZFMS010000274.1:0-5757 GCA_964520125.1 uncultured Planctomycetaceae bacterium | reverse complement strand
GAGATGGCCTGCCGCTCGGAATCATCCTTCGGTGCTCGGGCCAGCGCGTCGGCCGCCCCACGGAGACTGCCGGCCTCCAGTCGCTCACGGGCCGCGGCCAGGAACGCCTGCCGCTCATGCTCGGCCTTCCGGTCGTCGGCCATGGCCTCTACGGCTCGCTTCCGCCATTCCTCGACCTTCTTGGGCCGGTGTCCACACCTGGCCACCCGCTCGAAGTCCGCCAGGGCCTCGGTGAATCGTTTACTCAGCAGGTGATCCTGACCCCGCTGGAGCAGCGGCTCGGCCAGCTCTCCCAGAAGCCTCCCGACACGTGAATTCCCCGCCAAGTCAGGGGCGGAGGCGATCTCGAAGGCCTCGTCCAAGCGTCCCTTGGTCAGGGCATCTTCCGCGGCCTTGATGCGAACTGCAGCCAGTCGGCCAAACATGAATTCACTCCTGCCATGCTCTCAGCACTAGGACCTCTGCGAGAGCGACCCTGCCCAAAGCCGGTAGCCCCTGACCGAAGCTCGAATCGAATTCTCGTCTCGGGATTGCTTCCGCCACATGAGGGCCACCTATTCTACCATCCTGGCGGCCCAGGGAAGGCCGTTGCCGCTGCACCAACGCCTGGGCCGCAACAGCCCTCCACGGGGCCTGACCGACGCTCTGCAACGGTATTAGGGGGATGATCGGGAATATTCCCGTCCCCCGGCACGACCCCGGACGTCCGCACCCCGACCCGCTCCCCAACCTCTGGGGCCTGATCGTGTCTATTCTCCTGAGCACCGAGCGACCCGACGCCGGGCCGCACCGACCGCCGACCCCGATCCCGGACTTCCGGATGGACCGCTCGAGACGGGATCGACCGCCGGGAAACAACGGAATGACGCCCTCGCCGGCCCTGACCGGCCGCAGGGCGATCAAGAGAAGAACAAGGAGACGGCCATGTACCAGAAGCTGACCAGAACCAAGCTGACTGTGGCCCTGGCGGGGGCCCTCTTGACCGCCACCGGCTGTGAACTCTCCAGGGGCGGGTCTTACGGTGGCTCATATACCGATGTCTTCGTCGGCTTGGACTGGCTGCCCGGCTTCGGCGGCTACGACTACTACGACGATTACGAAACCTACGAGTACTACGAAGAGGACGTCTACGTGGTCGACACCGGCGGCGATTACTACTACGACGACTATTACTACGACGACTATTACTATGACGAAGGCGTCTACTACGAGGATGAGTACTGGGACGAGTGGAAGAAGAAACGCTCCGGACGGCAAAAGTAGCCGGCGACATCCAACCCGAAACTCGGCGGCCACCAGCCCGGAAAGCTGGTGGCCGCTTTTCTTCAGCGCCGTCCAAACTAATCTAGCTGCCCCACCGGCAGCATTCCCGGCGCCCCAGCCCCCCCATCTCAAAGTCCACGCCGCAGCCCAGTCCACGGATCACCACCCCCTGGTTTCCCCGCCCGGTCTGCACCAGATCGACCCACTCTTTCGGACCGCCTCGTCGGTCAGCTTGCAGCCCGACACCCGCAGCCCTATCCTCTTGCCGTTGGACCCACCCCGGAGCCGCAATGCAGGGAAGCGCCAGTGTCCGTTGACAACACACCGCTCGATCGGGACGGCAAAGACTGTTGCGGCCTCTTCGGAATCCACGGCCATCCCGAGGCCGTCGAGCTGACCTATCTGGCCATCTACTCCCTGCAGCACCGGGGACAGGAATCCGCCGGAATCTGCTCGGTCAATAACGGAAGCATACGCCGCCATGCCACCCTGGGCCTGGTCACCCAGGTCTTCAACCAGGGCGTCCTGGATCGACTACACGGCACCTCGGCCATCGGCCACGTCCGCTACTCCACCAGCGGGTCCTGCCACGACGTCAACAGCCAGCCGCTGCTGGTCCAGTATGCCGGCGGGCAGGTCGCCGTAGCCCACAACGGTAATCTGATCAACGCCGCCGAGCTAAGGGCAGAGCGGGAGAATCGCGGGGCCATCTTCCAGACTTCCAGCGATACCGAGGTCATCCTCCACTTGCTGGCCAGTCCCGCCCACGCCGAAACGCCCGATCCCCTGGCCAGCGTCCTTCGTGAATTGCGGGGGGCCTTCAGCCTGCTGTTCATCTTCGCCGATCGCATCGTCGCCGCCAGAGATCGGCACGGACTCCGCCCCTTGTGCATCGGCAGGCTCAACGACCCCACCCTCATGAGCGAAGGAACTCTCGTAGTGGCCAGCGAGACCTGCGCCCTGGACATCGTCGACGCCGAATACATACGCGACGTCGCCCCGGGTGAGATCATCACCCTCTCCGCCGAGGGCCTGTCCAGTCGGATGTTTGTCGAGCAGCAGGAGACTCGGCCCGCCCACTGTGTCTTCGAGCAGGTCTACCTGGCCGATCCATCCAGCAACATCTTCGGCCAAAACGTCCATGCCTTCCGCGTGGCCACCGGGCGCCAACTGGCCCGCGAGGCCCAGGTCGAGGCCGACTGCGTCATCCCCGTGCCCAACTGTGCCCGCTGTGCAGCCATCGGCTATGGCGAAGAGAGCGGCCTGCCCCTGGGCCGAGGTTTCACCACCAGCCACTACATGGGCCGCAGCTTCATCATGCCCACCCAGGACCAACGCGACTTGGCCGTCAAGATGAAGCTCAACGTCATCCGCGAGGCCGTCCGCGGCAAGCGGCTGGTCGTCGTCGAGGACTCCGTGGTTCGCGGCACCACCACCCGCGGCAAGATGGGCGCCCTCCGCAGGGCCGGGGCCAAGGAGGTCCATCTGCGCGTGGCCAGCCCCCCCATTCGCCACCCCTGCTACTTCGGCATCGACTTTCCCAATCAGAACGAGCTAGTGGCCAAGGATCGCACAATCGAACAAATCCGCGATTTTCTGGAGGTGGACTCCCTGGCCTACTTGTCCCTGGAGGGCATGTTGGACTGCGCCCAGCATGACGCCGGCCACTACTGCTCGGCATGTTTCTCGGGCGAGTACCCCATGCCGGTCCGCCGGCCGGTCGGCAAGCTCGAACTCGAGAAGTTCCCCCTGTAACGCTCACCATTCAGCCCCCGACGGGGGCGCCGGAATAAAGCCCAGGGCGCCGCGCAGCAAGCCCTGGGAACCCGACGACGAAGCCTCCATTCAGCCCCCCAAGGGGGCGACGGAACAAAGCCCTATAGCATTTTACGATTGAGTGTAGCGACGAGTCGAGGCCGGCCGCTCCCGGTTCTTGTGGCACCGCCGTCTCGGCGGTGAGGACACAGGCTCTGGCGCCTGTGCCACATATATTCTTAAAATGCTCTAGGGGAAACGAACCGGAACGCTGGGTCCAGACCACCGCCTGGTCAGACCCGGGAGTCCTCCAGTTGACGGCCGAGTCCTATCCGCGGGAACTTCCCGGGGGCGTGCCCGGCAACGGCCTCTCTGATGATGTGATCGTGCGGCATCCGGGCCCTCTTCATCTGTCGGAGCTGCCTCCGCTGGGCCCGGGCATGCGACAGGGCCGCATTCCCGCTGGGATCGTCGTGCAGCACCGCCGATGACTGACCACGCTCCAACACGTCGATCACCCGGTCCAGACACTCCTCGTGAAACCCGTTGAGCACCAGGGGATCGAGGTCGAACCGCGACAGCCTCGACCAAAACTCCACCGAGCGCCGCCACCCGCGTTCGCAGGCCAGCAGGTTCATCCGTTTGAAGATGGCCCGATTGACCCGGAACGACAGGATCGTCTCCTGCAGATGGCGCTCCAGCAGCCTCTCCGGTTCGAGGTACTCGCCGCGCAATGCCGTGCGCAGCCGCCGCCAATAAACTCGCTCGATCTGGGCGTCGGCCCGGATCTCCCAGTACAAGTGACCGAAGGAAACCGTCGAGCGGGTCACCGCCATCTGCCGGGGGAGAAACTTGTTGTGGGCCACCGTATCCGCCGCCAGGTGGGCCAGGTAGCCATAGGCAAACGCCCGGCCCGCGTCAGACTCCGCCGAGTCCAGCAGCCCGAAACCCGTCTCCCACCGATGGCAGATCTGCTTGACCTTGCTCATCTTCTTGGCGAAGACAGTGTCGGTGGCCACGTTCCCGTAGACGAAGTACCTGCGGTGCTTGGCGATCAATGCCCCGATGCCCGCCGGCAGGAGCCAAAGACTGGAGATCATCCCCGAGGCCAACTTGATGTGTGTGGCCGGCCCCCAGGCCCAGGCCTCGGAGCCCAGTGCCAGAACCAACAAACCGGCCATCACGACGATGGCCAATTTACCCCGGATCGTCGCTTCTACGCTTCGATGGGCAGCCGCCACGACCTCGTGGCTGGTCCACGTTCGCACAGCGTGTTCCCTCCCAGACAGCCTGGTGCGGCCGCCCCTAAGTCCGCAGATTGTAGTCGTTCCGCCCCTTCTTTCCAATACTTCACCACCGGCCTTGGCCTGCATCGGTCCCGCAATCCCGCACCTTGCGAATCCTGACGGTCCGCTTGCTTCGGCCATAACGGTCCTGGACCCTCGCGGTGGGGGCAGCGTCAGCCGAGCGATCACCGCCCGCCGCCCTTACCGGCCGCCTGTGGACGGCTTGGCGGACCGGGCTCATTGGATATACTGCCCTCATGACCACCCAACCCAACACCGTCTATTTCGCTGCCCATGATTACGCCCCTGTCACCCGGAGGTTCGGCGCCTTTCTCACAGACCTGGTGGTCCTATGTGTCTTGGCCTTCGTCCTGGTAATCCCCATCGGTTACCTCATGTTGCCGAACCGCGTCCGGAGCATGCCCGATTCTCCCCAGCGACAGGTGCTGCTCAGCAAGTACACCAAGAGGGCCTTCGCCATCGGAGGGCTGGCCGGGGGAATCGCGTATCACATAGTCTTGCGCAGATTGCGCGGCGGCACCCTGGGCTATCGATTGCTGGGCATTCGTCTCGTCAACGAGACGGGCCGACCACCATCCTGGCGCGTCCTCGGCAAACGCTTCGTCCTGGCCGCCCTGTTGGCGACCCCGTGTCTTTTCTTCCTGCCGTTGGTGGCTTCGTATCTATACGCCCTGAAGCACCCCAAACGCCAAACCGGACACGACTTCTGGAGCGGGACCTGGCTGGTTCGAAAGAACGCCCGGCCTGCCGGCCCCGCACTGACCGCCTACAACAGCAAACTGCTCGGCACCCTGCTGCTGAATTACATCGACGTCGAGCCGTACGTCACGGAACATTCCCCCACCACCAGCGAGGCCACCGTCCCGGAGCCCGATCCCACTCCCGCCGCCTCGCCGCCGGCCTGAGCGCTGACCCTCAACGCACCGCACCGCCCTGCTTGACACCTGAACCGCCCCCACTTAGCTTGAAACATCTAGTTTGGCCCCTAGTGTAATGGTAGCACGACAGACTCTGGATCTGTTTGTCAAGGTTCGAATCCTTGGGGGCCAGGTCTACCAGCCATCCGTTCCAGCACCACTTGGGGCCTTGTCCCCCTACTCGAGACGCTGAGTATCGCGCCAACCGGGCCACCATCACGACTGGGAATGACCACCCGAAAGGCAAGTCAATGAACGTATTGGTCACGGGCGGAGCCGGATACGTGGGCAGCCACGCGGTGCGGGCCCTACTCGAGGCCGGCCACGATGTCGTCCTCCTGGACGACCTCTCCTCGGGTCATGCCGCCGCCGTGCCCGAGCAGGCCCGGCTGGTGGTTGGCAATGTGGGAGACCGGGCCCTGCTCGATAACCTCTTGGGCCACACCTCTTTCGATGCGGTCATGCACTTCGCCGCCTTCATCGAGGTCGGCGAGTCGGTCATCGACCCACTGAGG
>CAZFMS010000273.1:0-5771 GCA_964520125.1 uncultured Planctomycetaceae bacterium | reverse complement strand
AACAACACGGTCGATCTCTGCGAGTAGTGAAGCTCGCAAACCGGAATGCCGACGGTGAGGCGGATGGCCTGCGTATCGCCCAACAGATCGCAGGCCGTCCCCCCTCCCCCGTTCATCAACATCGCGGTATTCAGCGCCGGACGGGGCTTGGCCTGGACCAGCCCCATCCTACCGGATGCCTGATACCCCCTGCCACAACGCCACCACAGCCGGAGCGCTGATCAAGACTATAGGTTGCCAGAAGGATCGGGCGTCAAAGCGGGTGCCGAGGGCCCGGCGCCCGCTCCGCGCCTTGCCAGGGCCGGAAAAGGCCAAGTGTTGCGCGCCGTTGCGGCAAATTGCACTTTCAAAAAAATGCCCAAGCGCAACACCAACCAGAAATGCCCACCCGACCGTGTTTTTTCTCAACGGAGAGAACGCCGAGAACACCGCGGGTAAAAGAAAAAAGGATGACGATCGAACGGCAACAGCACCGGTGAGCCGGCTTGTTTCGAGGTGGGGTCGCGATTCCTGCGCAGCCGCTCCAGCCCTCTCCGCGATCTCGGCGATCTCCGCGGTGAATCCCGGGTTCAATCCACCGCCGGCGCTCGATCGCAAGACGGACCGCCGGGACAGGCGGCCATTTGTTGACCTGCTCCTCGCACCCAGCCAATCTCCCGAGGCGGGGTCCAGGTCTTGACCCGCTTGAACGCCGGTCTGAGAATGGGTGGGTTATTGTCGGGCCCTCGAGCCTGTGTTCTTCAAAAGGATGATGACATGGCCAAACACCCAGCTCGTTTCCTGCAGATCGTCGACGACGCCAAGACTCGCATTCGAGAGGTCACCATCCACGACGTGAAAGCCAGGCTCGACCGGGGGGCGACGTTCGTCCTGGTCGACGTACGGGAAGAAAGCGAGTGGGCCGCCGGTCATCTTCCCCAGGCCATCCATCTCGGCAAGGGTGTCATCGAACGGGACGTCGAACGGGAGATTCCCGAAGTGGACGCCGAGATCCTACTCTACTGCGGCGGCGGATTCCGGTCGGCCCTGGCCGCCGACAGCCTCCAGAAGATGGGCTATCGCAACGTTTATTCCATTGATGGGGGCATGAGGAGCTGGGGCGAGGCGGGCTTTCCCATCGAGCGGGGTTAAGTGCCGCAGGGCGCCGCCGACTCGACTCGAGCCCCGCGCCGCTCAGCGGGTCAAGCCGGCCTTGCGGAGCAGGGGCAGCAACCCGGCCACATCCCGGTCGCTAAACGCCCCGACCTGATGACTGTCCAGATCCAGCACCCCCCAACACTCGCCGGCTGCGTCGAAGAGGGGAATGACCAGTTCAGAACGATCCTCGGGGTCGCAGGCGATGTAGTTCTCGCCCAACTCGGCCACGTCCCGGACAACGACCGACTCGCCGCTCCGGAAAGCCCGGCCGCACGCCCCCTGCAGGCCGATCGGCGAACAGGCCGGCTTGTCCCGCCGAGGCCCGAGCACCAATTGGTCGTCGCCCTCGGGCAAGTAGAATCCGACCCAGGACACCCCGGTCTCGCCCAGCCCGTCCCACAGCAGGTCGACGAATGCCTGCATACTCCTGGTGGTGTCACCCGGGGCGCTTACCGCCTCGAGGAGCCGATCGTAGGGACGGTTCATGCTCAGACTATCGGGGATCTTCGTTGCGGCGCCAAGGGCGGAGGAGCCGACTCAATCCTCCACCCGCCGGCCGGGGCTTGCCTCGAGGTGGAATGGCGGGGCACCGCCCCGGAGTGGCGGCCGGGGGCATTGGCCGTCACGACGTCGGCGAGGGTACGGCCTGGTCCGCGGTGGTGACCCGATTTCGTCCGGCCCGTTTGGCGGCGTATAGCGCGTCATCGGCCCTCTTCAAGACTTCCTCGGGATTGCTCGTCTCGGGATCATACTCGGCGACACCGAGGCTTATGGTGGCCTTCAGGCTGGTGCCTTGATGGGGAAAGTCGTACTCCTCGACCGCCGTCCGCAGGTGTTCGGCACACACCGCGGCTCCCTGGGCGCCGACATTGGGACAGAGCACCAGGAACTCCTCGCCCCCGATGCGACAGGCCAGGTCGGTCGTGCGGATGTTGGTTCGCATGAGAGTCCCCATCTCTCGCAGTACGGTATCACCCACCGCATGACCGTGCGTATCATTAAACGCCTTGAAATGATCGATATCGAGCAGGATGCAGGAGAAGCGGTGACCGTATCTTTCTTTGGCGGAGCAGAGTTCTCGCAACTTGTTCATGGCTTCCCGGCGGTTGAGCAGGCCGGTCAGTTCATCGGTGGTAGCCATCCGCTTCAGCTTGTCGTTGACCATGGCCAGCCTTTCATTGGCGGTGGCCATCTCGGCATTGAGTCGATGGACTTCGATGGTCCGCTTGGACAGATCGTACTCCAGCCGGGCGATGTGCTCCCCGGCCCGCAGGCGGGCCACGAGTTCATGTTTGTCGACCGGTTTGGAGAGGAAGTCGTCGGCCCCCGCGGCGAAGGCTTCCACGAGATGATCAACGTCGGAATGGGCGGTGACGATGATCAGATACACGAAGCGAACGCCCTCGTGCTGCCGCAACGTCCGACAGAGTTCCAGCCCGTCCATTTCCGGCATCATCCAATCGGTGACCACGATAGCGGGAGCCTCCGCCAGCACGATGCGCAAGGCCTCCTGTCCATTGGTGGCTTGAAGCACATCGTACCCACTCTTCACCAGGTACTTTTCCAGCAGCCGGAGCATGGCCGGGTCGTCATCGACTATCAGCACTCTCTTGTCCATGAGTTCATTCCTGTGGGGCGGCCGCCCTGGCTCGCCCGCAGAGTGATGCCAATTCCCTCACTTGTGTATTCAGCGTTTCCAGATCGCGGTCCGCCCTGGCACTGTCTTCGAGTTCTTTGGCCGCCTCGGTTATCGCCGGAAAACCGTAACCTCCTGCGGAACCCTTGAGTTGGTGGGCCACCCGGGCCAGGTCGTCGAAGTCCTGCCCCGCCAGGGCGGTCTGGATGGCCGCGAGTTTGTCCGGCAGCTCGTCGACGAACATCTCGACCAGCTCCATCATATCGGCGTCGTCGGCCAGTTCGCTCACCAACACGTTGGCATGACTTGGTGAATCGCTCATCCGGGCGCGTCCTTTCTGTAAGTGGTGGTGGATCATCTCGGTCAACTTCCTGCGGTCGATCGGCTTGGTGGCGAAGTCGTCACAGCCCGCGCTCAGGCATTTTTCTCGGTCGCTGTCCATGGCGTGGGCGGTCAAAGCAATGATCGGCCCCGCGTAGCCATTCTGCCGCAGCCTCCGCGTCGCCTCGTAGCCGTCCATCACCGGCATTTGCATGTCCATTAGGATGACGTTGAACGGATGCCAACGATCTCCGGTCCTCCGGGCGTGGTGGGCGCCGAGTACCTGGTCAACTGCTTCCTTCCCATTGGCCGCGATGGTCACGTCGGCGCCGGCCTTGCGGAGCATGTAGGAGATGAGCCGTTGATTGTCCGGACCGTCCTCTACAACCAGAACGCGGCAATTGAGTCGGAGGTCCTCTGCCCCGGCCTTCACGGGTGCGTCGGGCTGGTGGAGGACCGCATCGGCCGGTCGGTCGAGCATGCGTACGCCGTCCAATGATCCAGTGGGGACCGTCACGCGGAAGGTGCTTCCTTCGCCGAGTTTGGACTCCACGCTCAACCGGCCGCCGAGCATGTTGGCCAGGCGCTTGCTGATGGTCAGGCCCAGGCCTGAACCACCGAACTTGCGGGTCATGGTCTCGTCGGCCTGCGTGAAAGGCTCGAAGATCGACTCCAACTGCTCGGGTTCCATGCCGATTCCAGTGTCGATCACCTCGAACAGCATGTGGGGCTCGGCGATCTCGCTACTTGGAGAGTCTGACGAATCGGCTTGCCGCGGTTCGGTAGAACCATCGGCTTCCTCTTTGCTACCGGCTTTCACCAACTGCACCGCCAGGCGAACATGTCCTTGGACCGTGAATTTGACGGCGTTGCTGACCAGGTTGATGAGGATCTGCCGCAGGCGGGTAGGGTCGGTTTGGATGGTCTCCGGAATCGATCCGACGTAGTCGATCTTCAGCGGCAATCCTTTGGCATCGGCCCGAAGCTGCATGAGGGAGTGGACGTCGACCAGGATCCGGCAGGGGGAACACCGAACTTGCTCCACCGTCATCTTGCCGGCTTCGATCTTGGAGATATCCAGGATGTCATTGATGAGTTGCAACAAGTGCTCGGAGTTGCGCTGAATCGTCAGAATGCTGTTGAGCTGGTCCGAAGGTGAGATGTCCGGGGCCAAGAGATTCTCGGAGAACCCCATGATCGCCGTCATCGGGGTGCGGATCTCGTGGCTCATGTTGGCCAGGAAGTCGCTCTTGGCCTGGTTGGCCAGCTCGGCTTGCTCCATCGCCTGACGCAGCTCACCCGAGCGGGCCTCGACCTCCTTCTCCAGATGGATGGAATAATCGTTTTGTTCGCGAATCCGCTCCTCCCGCTCCTCGATCGCCCGGGCGATAGCCTTGGCGTGGGAGGCCTTGAGGGTGTCTTGTTCCGCACGGAGGTGACGTATTCGCGTTTGAAGTTCGGCGATATGTTCACTGGCTCCTGCAGCCCACCTGCTCACCGCGGCGATGCTCCTGAGCATCGGCCTCAGGTCTTCGAGTTTCCCCGCCGAAGCGTCGGACGTTTCGACCACTCCCCCCAGGATCCCCTCTTCTTCATCCAGGGAAATGCGTATGCCGAAGGCCATCCCGGGCCGACTATCGATCTCCGTCGGGAACGTACAAAAGTCCTCCCCGCGCAATCGATCTGCCAACTGGCGACCGAGCGACCTGGCCTGATCGAGGTCCCCACTCCAGCCCTGGTCCCTGGTGAGGAGAAGACGCCCTGTCGCGTCGGCAACCAGCAGCGCAGTCGGCCGGCATTCTTCCAGCTGCATGGCCACCGGGTGAAGTAGTCCCAGCTCATCACTGGCGGTATCAGTCGCTTCGAAGTAGTCGGCCATGTCGCCGGTGGTATAGTCCATGCCCAGCTGCCTACATATTGAACAAGTGCTTGTGCAGGGAGATTTCGTGGTCCAAATCCGCAGCCAGAACCTTGATGTCCTCCTTGCGCAGCGCCAGGGCCTCCAGAGCGTCTTGCGGCACGCCCACCAGCTTCTTGCCCACCGACGATATACCCTTGTGCGTGCACAAGAAGTTGGCGACTTCCACGCATTGCACGACCTCGAGATTCTCCAGCGGGCAGTTCTCCGGGCGATGGTGAAACCGAATAGCCGCTCTGGCGTTGTCCGGGAAATTCCACTTCTCCGCCACCCGTTCTCCCAACGTCGTGTGGTCGAACCCCAGGCAGTCGCGCTCCAGAACGTCCAGGGCCCTGGCGGCCCCCAGCCGCTGGAGCATGGAGGCAAACTGCTGGTGGACGTGCTGGTCCTCGAGGATGATGCCGATGTCGTGCAGGAGCCCGGCCAGGAACGCATCCTCGAAGTCCTGGAACCCTTGCCGGGTGGCGATCATTCGCCCACATATTGCCGCCGAGACCAGGTGCTCCCACAGCCCTGACCGGCGGTAGGACCCGATCATCTCGTCGGTCTTGAATACGTCGCATACGCAGGCCGTGATCCCCAAGTTGCGAATCTGTTCAAAGCCGAGATAGCTGATTGCCAGCTGCAGATTGGTGACCCGCGTGGGCAGGGCATAGGCGGCCGAGTTAACACAGCGCAGCACCCGGGCACTCAGCGCCGGGTCCCCCTCCATCACTCTCTTCAGGTCGGCGGCCCCCGCTTCGGGGTCATTGGTCACCT
>CAZFMS010000272.1:0-5771 GCA_964520125.1 uncultured Planctomycetaceae bacterium | reverse complement strand
AATCGTTAACCGGAGCGCGGAGCAAGACTGCTACATTGGAAAGGGAACGCCCCGGAACCGGCAACAGACCCCAATCTCCGAGGTTGTTGCGCCGAATTGCGGCAAATTGCACTTTGAAAAGAGGTGAAACGCGCAACAAAGAGGGCCCCACCATCCAGACCCGACCCCCGGCAAAAAAAAAATGCCCAGGCAGCGAGATAATCTCGTCGGAGACCAGCTCCGCGCCGGAACGGGAATCCCTCCCCGGTCACGCCGCGGCCGGGCGGCTTCCACGGATGAGAATGTGCTAGGCGCTGTCGCGGCGGACTACCTCGAAGTTCCGGCGTTCGCCGCGGCCGCGGAGGGGGTAGTCCTTCCGCAGGGGGTGAGACTCAAAACCATCCCACGTCAGGATGCGGCGGAGGTCGGGGTGGCCGTCGAAGACGATGCCGAACATGTCGAAGACCTCGCGCTCCATCCAGTTGGCCGCCGGCCACAGCCCAACCACCGAGGGCAGGTGGGGCTCGGGATCGTTGACGAAGCACTTTAGCCAGAAGCGGTGATTGTGGGTGATCGACAGCAGAGAGTAAACCACCGCAAAGCGATCGGTGGCCTCGGGGAACTCCAGATAGTCTATGCCGGCCAGGTCGCAGAGCTGCTCGAACCTGGTACCCGCATCGTCGCGCAGGAAGCGGAGCACCTCCAACAGGTTCTCCGACTCGAGGCGGATGCAGATCTGGTCGCCCTGTTGCAACAGAGGCCGGGGCTCGAAGGTCAGCTTAGGAAAGGCGGATCGCAGGGCGGCTACAATCTGATCTGGTGCGGCCATGGCTATTTCGATTCTCCCGCCTCGGCGGGGGCGTTGACCTGGTAGGTCGGCTCGGCGACCAGCCCCAGCCCCTGGCCCCGCTGGCGGCTGGTCTTGAGGCCCTCGTTATCGATGATACGCTGGATAGCCATGATGGCCTCCAGCAGGGTCTCCGGTCGGGGCGGGCAGCCGGGGACATAGACGTCCACCGGCATGAACTGGTCGATGCCCTGGACCACGGCGTAGGTATCGAAGACCCCACCGCTGGAGGCACAGGCCCCCATGGAGATGACCCACTTGGGCTCGCATATCTGTTTATAGATGCGCTGCAGGACGGGCATCATCTTGATGGTCACCCGGCCGGCACAGATGAGCACGTCGCTCTGTCGGGGGCTGAAGCGCATGACCTCGGCCCCGAAGCGGGCGATGTCGTAGCGGCTGGCCCCGGTGGACATCAACTCGATGCCGCAGCAGGCGGTGGCGAAGGGCATGGGCCAGAGCGAGCTTCGCCGGCCCCAGTTGACGGTGTGTTTGCGAATGAAGTCGACCAAGCCGTCCAGACGGGTGGTCAGGATGTCGTCGCTGGACGTGCTGTGCGGGTCATACTCGTGTTTGTCCACGCTGTGCTTCCCCGATTCGGCCGGCGGCGGCGGGGCTGGGCCGCGGGCCGCTCAGTCGTATTGAAAGACCCCCTTGCGCCAAGCGTAGGCGTAACCCACCAGGAGAATGGCGAAGAAGATACCCATCTCGATGAACAGGAACGGCATGCTGGCCGCAGACGCCCCCGAGTCGCCCGCGTTGGTAAAGACGATCGCCCAGGGGTACATGAAGACCAGCTCGACGTCGAATAACAAGAAGAGCATGGCCACCAGGTAGAAGCGGACGTTGAAGCGTCGGCGGGCATCGCCGATCAGGGGCACGCCGGATTCGTAGGTGCTGTCCTTGTCGGGTCCGCTGCGTTTGGGCTTGGGGATGATGTGGGTCAGCAGGATGATGCTCGCGGCGATGAGCATGACCATCAGGATCAGGATGCCGAGCGGGCCGTAGCCTAGCTCCGAGCCGCCGAGGTCCGCGATCATCAGGAGGTTCATTGGTGGCGAGCACATGTAGCAGCGATCCTCCAGGCCGGGCCTGCTTCCGCCTCGGACGGGCAAGCCATCTAATGTGGAATCCTAGCAGATAAAGCCGCGGGCGACACCTGGCCGACCGGACTTTTTGAGACTAGGCCCCGCCCCGCAGGACCAGGCATCCGCTCCGGCCGCGGGCCGAGCGTGCCGACCGCCCGGGGCACCGCCGGGTTACGCCGGCCGATACCGATCGGCCCGCCAATGGGGCGCGTCAAAGGGGTCCGGACGCGGTGATCAGGGTCCCCGGAGAGATCAGCTCGGTCAGCCATACGACCAGCGGCGGGAGGAAGATGGCCGGCAGGAGGTTGGTCACCGGGATCTTCTTGATTTCGAGGAGCATCAAGGCGGTGGCCAGCAGGACCAGGCCGCCGACGACGTTCATCAGTTGGAGGGATAGCTCCGGGATGTTGCCGGCCAGGTAGTAGGCGGCGACGGCCAGGCTGCCCTGGAAGAAGAAGACGGTCAGCACGCTGAAGGCCACCCCCAGGCCCAGGGAGGCGGCCAGGGCCACGGAACAGAAGCAGTCGAGCAGCGACTTCACATACAGGTAGCCGGGATCGGCGTGGGCCCCGTTGTTCAGGCAGCCGAGCAGGGTCAGGGGGCCGACGCAGAATATGACGCTGGCCGAGAGAAAGCCCTCGGCGAAGGAGCGGGATTGGTCCGCGGGGACCTTGGCAGGTGCCAGTTCGGTCTTCGCGCCCTCGGCGAAGCGCTGGTGGATGGTGCGGCCCAGGGTCTCCAGTCGTTGGTGGAGGCGTAGGGCGGTTCCAATGATGGCCCCGACCAGCAGGGCCCCGACCGTGACCATGGCCAGACGGGCGCCATAGGCCTGGATGCCGGCCCCGTATTGCCCGACGAGCCGGCTCATCACCATGACCGAGGCGTCGATGCCCAGGAAGATGGTCACCAGGCCCAGGCAGTCCAGGATGATCCGCTGATACCGATCGGGGATTCTGGCGGCCAGGGAGAGGCCGACCGCACTGCCTGCGGCGACGGTGCAGACGTTGACAATGGTGCCGTTGAGTATGGACCACACGACGGGGCCTTTCCAGTGTCGATCGCCGGGCGACAGCCCGCGTCGGAATCGGCTCAGGTCCTGGCCAACTCGCCGAGGACGGCGACTAGTAGCTTCCAGGATTTCTGCACCGAGGCCACCCAGACGCGCTCGTCGGGGCTATGGGCGCCGGTGATGGTCGGGCCGAAGGAGACCATGTCGATGTCGCCGACGCGCTGGCCGATGATGCCGCATTCCAGGCCGGCATGGATGGCCATGACCTGCGGCGGCTCGGCAAAGATCCTCTCGTACACCCGCCGACAGATTGCCAGAGTAGGCGAATCGGGGTTGGGGTCCCAGCCGGGATATTCGCCTTCATGGGAGACGGTGGCGCCGGCCAGGTCTCCTATGGCCGCGATCTGGGCGGCGACGTCATGCAGGAGCGAGACGGTCGAACTCCTGGAGAGTAGGCCCACTTCTACGCACAGCCGGCCGGCTCCGGCGACCGGTTCGGCGACGGCGGTGGCCAGGTTGTTGGAGGTCTGCACCAGACCCTGAACCTTGGGGTGCATGCCCAGCACGCCGCTGGGCAGGGCGGCCAAAGCGCTCAGCAGCCGACTGGTGTCTTCAGCCGACATTGCCGACGGGGCATCGCTATCCCGGCGGAGTTCGACGGCGATGGTGAGGTTCTCTTCGTAAGATTCGGCGCTGGCTTGGGTGCGGACCGTCTCCGCGGCCTGACCCAGGGCGGCCGTGGTTCCGGTCGGCCCGCAGAGCACTGCCCAGGCCTCGCGGGGGATGACGTTGCGTTTGCTTCCGCCTTGGAAGGCGGCGATTCGCAGGGCCGGCAGGCCGGCGCTCAGCAGGGTGCGGGTCAGGATCTTGAGGGCATTTCCCCGATTCTCGTGGATGTCGCCACCGGAATGGCCTCCGCGCAGGCCGGTGACGGCAACGTGGCACCTCTCGTCGTTCTCGGCGACGGGCTGGGCGGGCAGGTTCCAGGTCAGGGTAGTGTCCATTCCGCCGGCGCAGCCCATGTAGATCACGTTGTCTTCTTCGGAATCGAGGTTGAGTAACCGCCGGCCGCGGAAGAAGTCCGGGGTCAGTACCTTGGCACCGGTCATGCCGGCCTCCTCGTCCACGGTCAGGAGCAACTCGAGCGGACCGTGGGCCACGTCGGGTTGAATGGCGGCGGCCAGGGCCAAAGCGATGCCGATGCCGTTGTCGGCCCCCAAGGTGGTGCCGTCGGCCCGGACAATCTGCTGTCCCGTGGCTGGGTCGTCCTCGACGATCAGGCGGATGGGGTCTTTAAGGAAGTCGTGGGTGGTGGCGCTGTTCTTCTCCGGCACCATGTCCAGGTGACCTTGGAGCACAATGACGGGCGCGTTCTCGCAACCCGGCGAGGCCGGGGCCTCGATGACCATGTTGCCGGCGTCGTCCTCGTGGACCTGGAGACCGTGGTCCTGGGCAACGCTGCGGAGGTGGCGGCGGATCTGGCCTTCGTGCTTCGAGGGACGGGGGGTGGCGGCGATTCCCGCAAACAGACGCCACACCGGCGCGGGTTCCAGAGTCTCGACGGCCGCCGGTTCGGACTGGTTACTCATGGTTGGCATCCTCATTCGAGTTCCGATCAATGCAAGCCAAACATGATAAGGCCTCGACGCCGGGGAGTCATCCTGCCCAGTTCAGGTTGGGCGGTCAGATGCAATGTAGCGTCGTCCCTGGTGGGCGGCGCATGGTCTCAGAGGAGTGCGGCAAACAGCCTCGTCTCGCGCCGGCCATGAGGGGTTGCGCTGCACTTGGAATCAGGACGGGCGACTAGATCCCGTGGAAATCCACGGCTCCCAGGGAGCGACAGATCAGAGTTAGCGGTGGGCCGTTCGGGCATCCGGCCTTTCGACGTGGAGGATCTGTCGGGCCAGGGTTCGGGAGAGGCGGATGGCTTCATCGCGTCCCAGGTGGCTGCCGTCATAGGTGTCGTAGGCCAGAGCATCGATGGGAATCCAAATGCCGCCGGCGCGCTGGAAGGCGGCCACGAATCCGGGCTCATCGAACCGGCTGCACTCTTCCTCGATCTGGAGAATCGGCTTGGCGATGGGCGGCCGAAAGGCATAGACGCGGATGCCGGCGGCACACCATTGCCTCACCTGCCTCAGCAGGCCGGCGGTGAGCTGAGGGTCCACGGGATTATTCTCGAAGGCGGTTAGGTACTGTTCCGCGTACATCGAAGTGTCACCGTTACGGCGGGCCATCGGCAGCCACCCGTCGGGGCGGTATTCACCATCCGGGGGACCGGGCGGGGCTTCGGCGTCGGCTTCGGCATCCCGGCTCAGCTCTTCATAAACCTGGTCTATTCTCATCGGGCTCAGCCGGCGGAGGGACTGCATGGCATAGAGGCCGGCCGTGGACTGAAAGGGCATGAGGTCTCGGCGGTATTCGAACTCGCTGTCACTCGCCGCGGCGCGGGTGAGCGAATAGGGCGTAATCCCCAGTATCACGGCCCGCGGATTGATCCCGGGGTCCAAGACGCGATCCACGGCCCGCAGGTAGGGCTCGGAGTAGCCCGAGGAGTCGAAGGCGAAGTTCAGTACCCGACGGTAGTCCAGCACGGATTCCATGGCCGCGGGAGCCACCCCGCGGCAGATTCGCGAATCACCGGCAATGACGCAGTCGGCGCAGCGATTCCAGGCCAGCTTGCCGGCCCAGAAAAGATCCAGGCGCAGATCCTCATGGTCGTCAGGCCCGCGGTGCACCACGGTGGCGACCACCAGGCCGGCGGAAAGGCAGATGGTCAATCCGATTCGATGTCGCTGCATCAATCTATCCCGGCATCAAAACTGGAAGTAGATGAAAGCGTTGCCCG
>CAZFMS010000271.1:0-5789 GCA_964520125.1 uncultured Planctomycetaceae bacterium | reverse complement strand
GCCAGGAAGACGTCCTTGAACTGGTTCATCCCCGCGTTGGTGAACATCAGCGTTGGATCGTTCAAGGGCACGCAGGGGCTGCTGGGCTCGAAGGTGTGTCCGCACTTCTCGACGAAGAAGTCGATGAACTGCTGACGAATCTCGCTGGCTGCCGGTCGAGTCATGGCGGGGGCCCCGTCTTGTTTCACGTCTGCCTGGCCGGCCGAGGGTGCTGCCAACTGGGCTCACCTGCCGGCCGATGATCGCTACTTTAGCCTGTTCCGCAGGCCCTCGCAAAGCACCACCGCCCCGGCCGACTGGAAGAAGACCACCGGAACCGAGGCGCCGCGGGTAGTTCACCGCTCCCTCACGGTCACGGCTCTGATCGCGTGCCCGAACCGCTGCCTTACGGTCACGGCTCTGATGGGACTCGATTACTCGGGCCTTGGGCTGCCGGTCGGTTCAGGCGGTCTTCAATTGGCGCGCAAGGGGCAGGTGCTGATTTGCTCGATCATCTCGATAGTAATCTGGGGCTGTTCGCCGACCATACTCAACTGCCCGTAGAAGTAGAGATAATTGGGCTTGCCGAAGCCGAGGAACTCCCGCTGGAGGAAGCCGGCCAAGGCCCGGGCGCCGGGCGGGAAGAACGCCGAGAGGGGATTCTGCGGGCTGCCCAGTTGAATCACCACCGACCCGTCGGCCATGTGGAATGCCCGGGCCAGATCGGAGAACACGCACCCGCTGGTGCCCGACTCGGCCCGGGCCAGGATGTCCCGATAGTCCAGCCGGCAACCGAGGACGTCTTCGCCCATCGCGGTGACGTGGCGACAGTCGTCGACCTGCCCGGCGCGCAGCAGCCAGTAGGTCTTCAACGCCTGATAATCGCCGCGACCGCCGCGACCGCCCCA
The DNA here is from genome assembly GCA_964520125.1 of uncultured Planctomycetaceae bacterium. Lineage (GTDB taxonomy): Bacteria > Planctomycetota > Phycisphaerae > UBA1845 > UTPLA1 > JAFGQA01. The sequence goes on along the minus strand of CAZFMS010000271.1, from coordinate 4,902 downwards.
GACCCCCCGGCCTTCCAGGCGGGCCCACAGCTCGGCCTGCTCCATCTCTTCTCGATAGATGCGCGGATGGCCGTACTTGGCGAAGCACGGACTCCAGCCCTCGCGAACCAGGCGGACGTTGTAGTTCTCTCCGCCGACGAAGACATAGCCCAGCAGCTTGCCGCTATTACTGAACGACGGCTCCTCCCCCGGGAATTCGATCACGATGTCGGTGGCTTCGGCGAGGACTACTTCCTTGGCCCATCGATGTGTCCGCCGGCCGAAGTCGGTCGTCGGCTTGGTCCCCCCGGGGGTGGCCCGCTCGGGGTCGACGTCCATGAGCCGAACCAGCCGGGGCTGCCCTTCCCATTCCACGCGCAGGGTATCACTATCGACCACCCCTAGCAATGGGCATGACCGGCGCATCTGCACCCACTCCTCCTTCCCACTCGACGTGACGCTCTGGCTGCCGGGCGGCAGCACGGGACCTCCGGCTTCTGTCCGATATTGTTGACCAGCATAGCCGCTTTGCGGGGCATTTTCAAGCTCTTGGTCACGTTATGTCCCAACAATATGTCACCACCGCTACGGCTGATGCGAAATCGCCATCGAATGTTGCTCTGACGAGTCTCTTTCTTCCGCCGGGCCATGCCGGTCACCTCGCGGTTCTGATTCCGCAGCGGCGATGTTGTTCCCCTTGCCGGCGACCCGGCTACGACCCGCACACCCGCCCTGGTCGGTCGCCTTCCCGTCCAGTCGCCGACCGTAGGTTGCCGATATCACAAGAGATACGACTCGGCCGGCCGTTGCGAAATCTTCGCCGGAAGGCAACCGTGGCGCGCCGGGCGAATGCCGACGGCCTGCAACATCCAACCCCGGCCACTAACAGAAGAAGCACCGTGCCCACCTCGGATCGACATATAGCCAAGACTCTCCGCAACTGCCGGGTCATCGCCGCCCTGGTATGCTGCGCTTTCGCCTGGGTGGCCATCCTGACCTACGATCCGGCCGGTTGGCCCAACCCATCAGTCTGGCCCCATGCGAACCCGGTCAGCAACGGCTGTGGTCGGGCCGGTGCCTGGATCGCCTATCAATCGACCTACTACTTGGGCGGAGGCGCCTACATCTTGGCCTTCCTGCTGGCCCTGGCGGCTCTCCTGCAGCTTGCCCGGCAGAAGATCAGCGACGCCCTGCTGCGCTTTGCCGGACTCGGCCTGCTGATTACCGCCACCGCCGCCTCGATCGCCTTGATCTTCCCCGAGGCCTCGACGGGACTGGTCGAGGGCCGCGGCGGCATACTCGGCATCGCCGTCGCCAACGCCCTGCAAAGCAGCCTCTCCACCACCGGGGCGGCCCTGACCGTAGCCGCCGTCGGGGTCATCGGCCTCCTGCTCATGGCCGATGACGTGCTGATCCGCATACCCGCGACCGTGTCCCGGCTGCACCGCCACGGACTCCAGGGGCTCCGGGCCGCCGGCCATGCCGGCCAACGAAAGTCGGCCCTGACCCCGGTGACCATGGGGGCCGGCAGCATCACCGCGGGGCCCGATCCGACCATCCTGGTCGATGATGATCCCGATGAGCTGACCGAGGAGGATTCGCTCGACGACGAGTATGAGGACGACGAGGACAGCGACGCCGGCGAGGAAGAAGCCCTCGAAGACGACAACCTGGAGGATCCTGACGAGGAGGAAGAAGAAGAAGATGCCCGAGCCCCCACCGAACGAGAGTTGATCATCCGCATGCTCGGTCGGGACCGCCTCGAAGGCAAGACCACCAAGAGCGCCTGGCCCACCGAACTCGGCGACTACGTCCTTCCGCCGTTGACCCTGCTGAGCGACGCGGACGTATGCTACAACGCCGCCCAGGAAGGCGTGGTCCGCGAGAAGGCCGCCATCCTCGAAGCGACCTTGGCCGAGTTTCGCATCGACGTCCACGTCGTCGAGATCGACACCGGCCCGGTGATCACCATGTTCGAGCTGGAGCTGGCCGCCGGCATCAAGGTCAGCCAGATCAACTCCCTGTCCAATGACATCGCCCGGGCCCTCAAGGCCCCCGCGGTCCGCGTGGTCGCCCCCCTGCCCGGCAAGAACACCATCGGCATCGAGGTCCCCAACATCGACAAGGAGAACGTCCGCCTCAAGGAACTGATCATGCTCGGCGGGGTCAAGCCCACCAAGATGGCCCTGCCGGTCTTCATCGGCAAGAACGCCAGCGGCGACCCCCTCATCGTCGACATCACCACCATGCCCCACATGCTGATCGCCGGCACCACCGGCAGCGGGAAGTCGGTGGCCATCAATTCCCTGGTCATGTCGCTGCTGATGACCCAGCGGCCCGACCACGTCAAGCTGATCCTGGTCGATCCCAAGATGGTGGAACTCAGCAGCTTCAAGGAAATCCCCCATCTGATGTGCCCCATCGTCACCGACATGCAACGGGCCGAGCTGATTCTCGAATGGGCCACCACCAAGATGGACGAGCGCTACGAACTCCTGGCCGAGGCCGGGGTCCGCGACATCGCCCGCTTCAACCGCCTGGGCAAGGACAAGATCTACGAGCGATTCCAGCCCTCCTCCGAGCAGGAAAAGCTCCAGATCCCCACCCACCTGCCCTACATCGTCATCATCATCGACGAGCTGGCCGACCTGATGATGACCAGCGGCAAGGAGGTCGAGCACCATCTCAGCCGCCTGGCCCAGAAGAGCCGGGCCGTCGGGGTCCACCTCATCTTTGCCACCCAGCGCCCCCAGGCCAACGTGGTCACCGGCCTGGTCAAGAGCAACCTGCCCTGCCGCATGGCCTTCCGCGTCGCCAGCCGGATGGACTCCCGCATCGTCCTCGACCAGAACGGCGCCGAGGTCCTGATGGGCGAGGGCGACATGTTGTTCCTGCCGCCCGGCTGCTCGAAGCTGGTCCGGGCCCAGGGCACCTTTGTCGAGGAGGAAGAAGTCCGGGCGGTCATCAAGGACCTGGCCGCCAAGGCCAAGCCCGAGTTCCACCACGAACTCCAACGCTTGCAGCGCACCAGCAGCGAGGCCGGCAGCGAGCGTGACCCGCTCTTCGACCAGGCCGTCACCATGATCGTCGAGACCCGCCGCGGCAGCGTCAGCCTCTTGCAGCGCCGCCTGGAGGTGGGCTACTCCCGGGCCAGCCGCCTGATCGACCAGATGGCCGCCGCCGGCATCGTCGGCGAATACAAAGGCAGCCAGGCCCGCGAAGTGTTGATCACCGAAAAAGAGTGGGCCCAAATCCGCAAACACAGGGATAAGGACCTCGACGAAGGCCACTACCGCGCCGACCTCGACGCCGAAGACGACGACCTCTACGGCACCGAAGACCTCCCCGAAGCCGAGTCCGCAAGCCCCGACAACAACTAAGGAGCTGCTTCAAGACCTGAGGAGTTGCTTCACAACCCAATGTGGGACCGGCTCTCCAGCCGGTCATTAGAGAGACTGGAAAGCCTGTCACCCATGGGTTTTGATAGAGAGCCCTGGAAGCGAGCCCTGATCCGCCACGGGCCAGAGGGCTGTACCACGGTCTTGAAACAGCTCCTTAGCGACCAGATCGCCCCGCTGAATCGTCCCCCAGGGCGGTCTCGTGCCAGGCACCAGCGGGGATGACCAGTAGAACGGGTCGAATTACCTATTGCGGAGGTGGGCGGCGAGGCGGTAGAATGGTCGGCTGAGACATTTCAGATCCGAGGTGAACGAGAGATCGGGCGGGTTCTCTGTCGGCGCTCCCCACCTGTCGAATTGCAGGTAGGAAGGGCAGAAGGAGCGTCTCGCGAACGACAAACCGTGAAGAATGGAGGATCCGAAGATGCTCTCACCACATCCATACCCCAGACTTTGCATCCTGTTCGGGCTCACCGCGTTCGCCGCTGTAAGCGTTTTCGGGGCCGAGCAAGCAGCGGCTCAGAGCATCACCCAGATCATCGACTCTGCCGGCGACGGCGCGGGCAATGGGCTTGTTGCTCCTTACGGCATCGCCATGGACGCCGCGGGCAACGCCTACGTAGCCGGACAGTTCAGCCACAACGCCTTCAAGATCACGCCCTCCGGCATCATCACCCAGATCATCGACGCGACCGGCGACGGCGCGGGCAATGTACTGAATGACGCCAGAGGCATCGCCGTGGACGCCGCAGGCAATGTCTACGTGGCGGGACAGCTCAGCGATAACGCCTTCAAGATCACGCCCGCCGGGGACATCACCGAGATCATCGACGCAACAGGTGATGGTACGGGCAATGACCTCGATCATCCTGACAGCATCGCCGTGGACGCCACAGGCAACGTCTACGTCGCGGGACAGCTCAGCGATAACGCCTTCAAGATCACGCCCGCCGGGGACATCACCGAGATCATCGACGCAACAGGTGATGGTACGGGCAATGGACTTTACTATCCTGGCGGCATCGCCGTGGACGGCGCGGGCAACGTCTTTGTGACTGGACCAGGAAGCGACAACGCCTTCAAGATCACGCCCTGCGGGATCATCACCCAGATCATCGACACGACCGGCGACGGTGCGGGCAATGGTCTTAATGAACCTGTCGGCATCGCCGTGGAAGCCGCGGGCAACGCCTACGTGACGGGTTTCTTGAGCAACAATGCCTTCAAGATCACGCCCGCCGGGGTCATCACCGAGATCATCGACGCGACCGGCGACGGCGCGGGCAATACGCTAATTGCGCCGAACGACATCGCCGTGGATTCGGACGGGAACGTCTACGTGGTCGCCCGCGATACCGATAACGCCTTCAAGATCACGCCCGGCGGTGTCATCACCGAGATCATCGACGAGGGCGGCGCTATCGTAGGCAACGCTCTCGTAAGGGCTGTTGCAACTGCCGTGGACGCTTCCGGCAACGCGTACGTCACAGGAGTAGCCAGTAGCAACGCCTTCAAGATCACGCCC
>CAZFMS010000270.1:0-5799 GCA_964520125.1 uncultured Planctomycetaceae bacterium | reverse complement strand
GTCACCAGCGGCACGATGTCCGCAAAACCGATGCGCCCCTCCCGAAAGGCCTCTACGGCCGCCTCATTCGCCGCGTTCATCGCCGCCCCCGCGGTGCCTCCGGCCCGGGCCACCTGATGACCCATCCGCAGGGCCGGGAATCGCTCCAGGTCAGGCACGGCGAAGTGCATCCGCTCCAAGGTAGAGAAATCCAACCTCTCGCCACCACCGGCCAACCGATGCGGGTAAGTCATGGCATACTGAATAGGCGTCCGCATGTCCGGGCGTCCCATTTGGGCCACCACCGACCCGTCACGGAAGGCGACCATCGAATGGATGATCGACTCGGGATGGATGACTACTTCAATACGATCGGGCTCCAGGTCGAAGAACCACCGGGCCTCCACTATTTCCAGGGCCTTGTTCATCATGGTAGCGGAGTCGATGGTGATTTTCGGACCCATTTCCCAGGTCGGGTGGCGCATCGCATCTTCGATCTTGGCCTGCTTCATCTGCTCCAGGGTCCAGGTCCGAAACGGCCCGCCGGACGCGGTCAGGTAGATTCGCTCGACTTCCTCGGGCCGTCCGGCGTGCAACGCCTGGTAGATCGCGGAGTGCTCACTGTCTACCGGAAGTAGAAGCGAGCCGGATTCCGCCGCCGCCTGGACCATCAATTCGCCGGCCACTACCAGTGATTCCTTGTTGGCCAGGCCGACGGTCAGCCCTTTCTCCACCGCGGCCAGCGTGGCTCGCAGGCCAGCCACCCCCACGATAGCTGAGAGAACGAAATCGCACTCCACTTCTTTCACCAGGCGGACCAGGGCGTCAGAGCCGGACCATACGTCCGTGTGGATGTCGGATCTTCGGATGCGGTCGGCCAGTTTCGCCGCGGCCTGGGCGTCGGTCAGGAGGGCCGTCTGGGGGCGGTAACGTTCGACTTGCTCGGCCATCTTCTGCCAGCCGGAGCAGGCCGCCAGACCGACGATGTCGAATTCTCCGGGGAGGTGGTCGGCGACCCGAAGCCCGCTGCATCCGATCGATCCGGTCGAACCCAGGATGATTACCCGTTTGGCCATGCTTTGCTCGTACTAACCGCAAGCCCCCAAGAACACGGCCCAATCATAGGTTGGCGGCCGCCGTGCGGCAACCGGCGCGGATGGCATGGCCGGGTGCCCGGAGTCCGGGGCGCGCTGGTCCCCGGGTGGAGGAGCTGGTCGAGCCTGTTTGGCGGGGTCTTGATTTGGTGAGCGGGGCGCCGACCGAGAGGATCGGTATGTCGTTGATCTGCGGTGGAGAGGCCCGGGCCCTGGCTTGGCGCGTTGACCGATTTCGGCACGCACCCCACAATACGATTTTGTCTGAGGGCCGAGATTCCGGAATCCACCCCGGTGGAGATCGACTATGTCATATGACACCATTATCGCCAACGGCACCGTGGTCAGCCCCAACCGCCTGGAGAGGACGGATGTCGCCCTCCGCGGGGAGAAGATCGCCGTCGTCGGGAGGGGACTGGGCCGGTGGGCCCGCAAACGCGCGGTCCGGGTGATCGATGCCAAGGGCTGTTACGTCATTCCCGGCGGGGTGGATGTTCACGTCCACCTGGCCCTGCCGTTTTGCGGAACCACCTCCTCCGATGACTACAACACCGGCACCCGGGCCGCCGCCCGGGGAGGGGTCACGACGGTCATCGACTTCGCCATTCCCTACGGCAAGGAGACCCTGCAAAAAGCCATGGACAATTGGATGGCCAAGGCCGACGGCAAGGCCTGCGTCGACTATGCCTTCCATCTGGCCATCACCGATTGGCAGCGGCACGCGAAAGAGCTGCCCAAGATGGTCAAGCAGGGGATTCCCACCTTCAAGCAGTTCATGATCTACGCCAAGGAGGGGTGGCAATCCGACGACGCGGCCATGTTCCAGGCCCTGGAGAGCCTCCGCAAACTGGGTGGCATGCTGATGGTCCACGCCGAGAGCAACCTGGTGCTCGACGAACTCATCGCCCGACACCACAACAAAGAGGAGATGAAGCGCCACGGGGCCTATCTGCATACCATCACCCGTCCGAACTTCATCGAGGCCGAGGCCATCCAGCGGGCGATCAAGTGGGCCGAAGTCACCGGCGGCAAGCTCTACGTGGTCCACATGTCCAGCGGCGATGGGGCGGACCTCATCGAGCGGGCCCGTAGCGGGGGCCTGGAGAACGTCTTCGCCGAGACCTGCCCGCAATACCTGGTGCTCGACGATTCGCTTTTCAAGGGTGAGGACGGGCATCTGTACGCCACGTGTCCGCAGATCAAGAAGCGGGCCGATCAGGACCGTCTATGGCGGGGCCTCAAGGACGGTACGGTTTGCGTCATCTCGACCGATACCTGCACCTTCACCCGTCGGCAGAAGGCCAGGTGGAAGGGTGACTGGACCAAGATTCCCATGGGTATGCCCGGCCTGGAGACCATGATCCCTCTCGTCTTCACCCACGGGGTCCTCAAGAAGCGTCTGACCATCCGGGAATTGGTCGACAAGTGCTGCACCACTCCGGCCCAGATCATGGGGCTGGGGCATCGTAAGGGCCTGGTCAAGCGGGGCTTCGATGCCGACATCGCCATCATCCATCCCACCAAGAAGATCAAGGTCGACCATAACAAGATGGAGACCAACGCCGACTGGTCCCCCTTCCAGGGCTGGTCCCTGGCCGGCTTCGCCCGCACCACGCTCTCTCGGGGCAAGGTCGTCGTGGACGACTACAAGTTCTGCGGCGAGAGCGGCTGGGGGCAGTTCTTGCCTCGCAAGAGCCCGGGTTACCTGTAATCCGGCACCATCTGTTTAGTGGTGGCGGGTGCCGCATCGGTCCCCGTCGCACGCGACGGGGCTAAACGAAGGTGGCGAACAAAACTCGCCGGGGGACGAACGGCTCACCGCGAGCTGTTTAGGGCCTGAGCTTTCTTCACCAACTCAACGAATCCCGCTCGATAGCCGTGGGGGTCTTCGCCCAGGCTGCCTTGGGCCAGCTCCAGCACGGCGCCGCAGGTCCACTCGCCCGCGTGCGGTGAGTCGCGGAGCAGCATGCCGAAAGAGGCCACCGCGGCGGCGAAGCGGAAGTCGTCGTCCGCCTCGGCCAGGGACAGGCCGTCGTCGATGACCGGCTGCTCCAGCAGCTTGCTGGTATCTCCCGCGGGCTGCTTGTAGCGCAGCTTGAGGGTCAGCAGATCATCGCTGAACGGGCCTGCGGTGGCGGTTTCGGCCGGCTGCTCGGTCGCTCCACCCGGGCCGGTCTGATACTTCAGCGGATCGACGCCGGACAGAGCGAGGTGTTCTGCGCCCATGCTGGCCGGCACGACTTCGTACAGGGCCGTGACCGTGTGTCCGGCTCCGATCTCCCCGGCGTCCTTCTGGTCATCGTTAAAGTCCTGGGCGGCCAGGATGCGATTCTCGTAGCCTATCAGCCGATAGGCGGCCACCTGGGCGGGGTTGAACTCGATCTGGATCTTGACGTCCTTGGCGATGGTGATCAGGGTGCCGGTCATCTGCTCGACCAGCACCTTGCGGGCCTCGGCCGGGGTGTCGATGTAGGCGTAGTTGCCGTTGCCCTTGTCGGCCAGCTTCTCCAGGGTGGAATCCTTGTAGTTGCCCATGCCGAAGCCCAGCACGGTCAGGAAGACGCCGCTCTTGGCCCGCTTCTCGATCAGTTGGATGAGTTCGCCTTGGTTGGTGGTGCCGACGTTGAAGTCCCCGTCGGTGGCCAGGATGACGCGGTTGGTACCGCCGGGGATGAAGTTCTCCGCGGCGGTGTCGTAAGCCAGTTGGATGCCGGCCCCGCCGTTGGTCGAGCCTCCGGAGTGCAGGGCGTCCAAGGCGTGCAGGATGGTGTCGCGGTTGTTGGCCGTGGTCGAGGGCAGGACCAGGCCCGAGGCCCCGGCGTATACCACGATGGCCACCCGATCGTGTTCGTCGAGCTGGTTGACCAGCAGGCCCATGGCCTGCTTGAGCAGCGGCAGCTTGTTGGGCGGCTGCATCGAGCCGGAAACATCCAGCAGGAAGACCAAGTTACTGGCCGGCCGCTCTTCCTCGACGACGGTCCGGCCCTTGAGCCCGACCCGCACCAGCCGATGGCCCGTGGTCCACGGGCAGTCGGCCACCGCCACATTGGCCGAGAACGGGTTTTCCCCCGTCGGCGGCGGGTAGGCGTAGGAGAAGTAGTTGATCATCTCCTCGATCCGCACCGCCCCCGCCGGCGGCAGTTGCCCGTTAGTGAGGAAGCGGCGGATGTTGGCATAGGACGCGGTATCCACGTCGATCGAGAAGGTAGACAACGGGCTTTGCGCGACCAGCAGGAACGGGTTATGAACGATCTGATCGTATGCCTCCGTGTTGAATCTGCTTCCGCTGAGCGAGCCGATCTCCGCGTGGATGGCCTCGACGTGCTCTTGCGGAGCCGAAACCACCAAGCTGTCAGAACACCATGGAGAAACGAACTGCTTGGGGACAGTGTTATTCGCCTTCACCCTTGCGAAGATGTCAACGTCGTGGGAGACGGGGCGGCGTGCTGCGGGACGCCCTGCGCCCCGTCTCGTCCTGCCGCCCGCACGCGCCATCCGCTGCCCGGGGCTCGGCTCCCCTTCTGAGGCGAGGTAACCAAGGGCCAACAGCCGCTCAGTTTGGGGGTAGGGCTCGACAGGGCCCATTAGTAGGGTTTGGGTCCCCTCTCGGTTGGTATGCGGCGCTCTGTAAACAACGTTGGGAGATGTGGAAGCAGCATAGGGATATGGCTGGTCTTTCTTCGGCTGCCGCCCAGCGGTAGAGGTCTCATCGCGGCCCACGTCGGCCAGGGCAAGCAGCGATTCGTCACGGTCGCGGCTCAAGTGCGGCATGGCTTGATAGATGGCGAAGGAGCCAGCGGCCAGCAAGAGCGAGGCGGCGGCGGCGATCGGCAGCCAGCGCCGCCGTTTGCGTCCGGCACCGGGCGCGGTGGAGCCGTTGGGGCCGGCCTGCATGGCGGCCTCGATCTTCCGCCGTTGGGCTTCGGTCAATCCCGACTCCGACTCGCCGGCCAGTTCCCGGGTCAACACCTCGGCCGTGCGACGAATTTCCTCGACCGCCCGCCGGGCCTCGGGGGACTCGGCCAGCAGGGCTTCGACGGCGGCCCGCTCGGTTTGGTCAAGCTCGCCCAACGCATAGGCGGTCAAGCGCGGATCGTGGGCATCGATGTTCATGATGGTCTCCTTCCGGCGTTCGGGCGGGGGCCCGATCCTGCCTGGAGTTGCTCGCGGAGGTTTTGGATGGCCGTGTGGATCAGGAAGCCGACGTTGCTGACGGTCAGCTTGGTGACCTGGCTGATCTGCCGGTAGCTCAGGCCGCCTTGGAACTTCAGCCGGATGACCTCCTGCTGGTTGGCCGGCAGCCCGGCGAGCAGGCTCAGCACCTGGCCGGCCGTCTGGCGGCCCTCGACCACCGCGGCCGGCGACGGCTCTCGGCCCTGGCAGGCCCCGGCTGCTACTTCAGTTAGAGGTGTCATGCGCCGCTCCTTCCTGCGAACGTCCAACGCCCGGTTTCGACAAACGGTGTACAGCCACTGGGCCTCGTGCCCGTTGAGACCGGCCGGGTCTTGGTCGCACAGGCGGATGAAGGTGTCCTGCACCACGTCCCGGGCCAGGTCGGAGTCGCCGAGTAGCCGCTCGGCATACCGGATCAGCGGCCGCTCATAGCGGTCCACCGCTTCCCGTACCCATGTGGCCTTGACTGGCTTTTTTGGGCCTTTCATCTGTACTCCCGGGCCGGTACGTCTCCGTTCATTGTCTACTACGCACGAGCGGCCGGTTTCTTAGG
>CAZFMS010000269.1:0-5824 GCA_964520125.1 uncultured Planctomycetaceae bacterium | reverse complement strand
GAGGGGGCCGACCATGTCCTCGGCTACCGCTCGCCCGACTTCGTCTATCGGGCCCCCGGGGGCCCGATCCGCCTGCTGCTCAAGAATTTCCGCCTCTCCGACGACATAGCCTTTCGCTTCAGCAACCGCGACTGGTGTGAGTGGCCCCTGGATGCCGAGAAGTTCACCCGCTGGATCAACCGGGTCAACGGCAACGGCTACACGGTCAATCTGTTCATGGACTACGAGACCCTCGGTGAGCACCAATGGGAAGACACCGGGATATTCGATTTTCTCTATCACCTGCCCGGGGAGATTCTCCGCCACCCGGACAACAACTTCAAGAATCCCACGGAGGTGGCCGAGGCCTATGAACCGGTCGGCGAGTTCGACGCCCCCCACCTGGTGAGCTGGGCCGACACCGAGCGCGATCTCTCCGCCTGGCTGGGCAACGCCATGCAGTCCAACGCCCTCAAGGAGCTGTACGCCCTGGAGCCGGCGGTAAAGGCCCAGGGCGACGAAGACCTGCTCCGCGACTGGCGCCGCCTCCAGACCTCGGACCACTTTTACTACATGTGCACCAAGTACTTCGCCGACGGCGACGTGCACAAATACTTCAATCCCTACGAGTCCCCCTACGACAGCTATATCAACTTCATGAACGTCCTCGACAACGTGGCCGCCCGAGCCAAGCCGGCGTCCCGAACTGCCGATCGCCCCAGGCTCGAGGTTGATGCCTCAGGATGAAAACCGCGCCCCGCAGCCAAGGATGGTGGGCCGCGACCGACCGCCTGGGCTGGTTACCTATCGGGGCTCATGCCGTCGCCGAGGAACCTTAGTTAGCTCCAGCACCGCCCGTCTCCGACCGATATCTCGCCGGGTAGCCGGCGATGCCCGGGCGAGCGGCTATCATAGGTGCAGGAGCTGCAGACCGCAGCAGAGGTGAGACTCCATGAGCGACCATACGCTGGCCATCATCGTCGGTGGAGGCCCCGCCCCCGGGATCAACGGGGTCATCGGGGCCGCCACCATCGAGGCCGTCAACAATGGTATGGCCGTACTCGGCGTCTACGACGGCTTCAAATGGCTGGCCTCCGACAGATTCGTCGCCGAGCGGCACACCATCCGGCTGGAGATCCGCGATGTGGCCCGCGTTCACTTCGACGGCGGATCGATCCTCCGCACTGCCCGGACCACCCTGCTGGACGAAGCGCTGATCGGCGTGTCGACCGTGGTGCAACCCGACGTGACCAAGGTCGATAATGTCCTCCGCAACCTCACCCAGCTCGGCGTCACTCACGTGCTGACCGTCGGGGGCGACGATACTGCCCTGAGCGCCCGCTTCGTGGCCGAGAAGACCGGCGGCCGCATCCGGGTGGTGCACGTTCCCAAGACCATCGACAATGACCTGCCCCTCAAGGGCGATGCCGCCACCTTCGGATTCACCACCGCCCGTCACCTCGGCTCGGAACTGGTCCGCAACCTCATGGAAGACGCCCGGACCACCAGCCGGTGGTACATCGTCGTGCTCATGGGGCGCCACGCCGGCTTCCTGGCCCTGGGCACGGGTAAGTCCACCGGGGCGACTCTAACCCTGATCCCCGAGGAGTTCCCCGAAACCACGACTATCCAGAAGATCACCGACGTCCTCGAAGGGGCCATGATCAAACGCCGGGCCATGGGTCGAAACGACGGGGTGGCCGTGGTCGCCGAGGGCCTGGCCCACCGCCTGGGTGACAAGGAGGAGATCGAGGGAGTGCTCGGCCGGAAGGTCAACCTCGATGCCGCCGGACACATCCGGCTCGCCGAGATCCCCCTGGCCCGCATCCTCAGCGAGGAACTCATCCGCCGCTGGGCGGCCCGCGGTGACAACGTCACGATCGTGCCCCAGACCCTGGGCTACGTGCTGCGTTGTGCCCCCCCGACACCCAAGGACATGGGCTACTGTCGGGACTTGGGCAACGGGGCAATCCGCTTGCTTCTCGACCAGTCCCTCGACCTGACCGGCGGGGTCATGGCCACCCTCGACGGCTGGACCATCCGCCCGATGAGCTTCGCCGAAATGGTCGACCCCAAGACCAATCGCACCCGCATCCGCACCGTGGACATCAGTTCCGATCTCTATCGAGTGGCCCGGGCCTATATGATCCGACTTGAAACCGCCGACCTCCAGAACCCGGTCATGCTCGCCAAGCTGGCCTCCGCGGCAAAGCTGAGCGAGCAGGAGTTCATCGAGAAGTACCGCCGAGCGGCCACCCGCATTACCGACCAGTCCGGAGCCGGGCTCAATGTTGAAATTCCCCCACCCGGCACGAAGGGCGCCGCCCCAACACCCGAGCCCGAAGAACAAACCTGACCCGCACCCCCCAGGCCTTCCCCAGGCCGGGATCCTGGAAGTACAGCGCAAGCTCACGCCAATAGGGCCCCAAGAGCCCCCGACCTTGGTCGGGGGGTGCCGGCAACACGTGAGAACGCACCTCCCGAGCAAGCTCGGGGGCTCTTGAGCGAACTGGCCCCTTACTTTGCGCTGTACTGCCAGTGCGTCTCCGCGATCTCTGCGTGCTCCGCGGTGAATCCCCGCTGCTCGGATTGCCCCCCGCTCAGGCCCCTTGCGGCACTGCCGTCGGCTCCACCGCCTTCCACATCAGCTCCGCAACGTCGTACTCCCCGACCGCCTCCCGATCCATGTCCGCCAGACCGTCCAACAACATCCGCTGACAGAACGGGCAGGCCGTAGCCACCATGTCCGCCCCCGTCTCCAACAGTTGGCCGGTCCGCTTGATGTTCACCCGCTCCCGGCCCTCCTCCTCCTCCTTGAACATCTGGGCCCCGCCGGTGCCGCAGCACATGCCCCGATCACGCGTCTCCTTCGGCTCCAATACCGTCAAGCCGGGGATACGCCGCAACATCTCCCGCGGCGGCTCGTAGATTGAGTTGTACCGCCCCAGATAGCAGGAATCGTGGAAGGCCACCCGGGCCTCGATGCGGTTCTTCAGTCTCAGCCGGCCTTCCCGCACGAGCTGCGACAAGTACTCCGAATGATGCAGCACCGTGTAACGGCCGTCGAAGTCCGGATACTCGTGGGCCAAGGTGTTGTAGCAATGGGGGCAGACCGCCACGATCTTGTTGAACTTGTACCCCCCCAGCGTCTCGACGTTCGCCTGAGCGAGCATCTGAAAGAGGAACTCGTTGCCCGCCCGCCGGGCCGCGTCCCCGGTACACTGCTCCTCCTGACCCAAAATCGCAAAATCGACGCCCGCCTCTTTCAGCAAGGATGCCGTAGCCCGGGCAATCTTCTTGGCCCGCTCGTCGAACGACGCCGAGCACCCCACCCACAGCAAGACATCCGCCTCCTGCTTCTCGGCCATCAAGGGCACGTCTAGCCCTTCCGCCCAGGCGGCCCGCTCCGCCGCCGGAAAGCTCCACGGATTGCCGCTGCTTTCCAGACCCTTGAACGCGTTCTGCAGCTCCGCCGGGAACTCCGACTTCTCCATCACCAAATGCCGACGCATATCCACGATCTTGTCCACGTAGGTGATCAGCACCGGGCATTCCGTCTCGCACGCCCCGCACGTCGTGCAGGCCCACAGCACCTCCGGCTTTATGAACTGCGGCACCAGCTCGTCGGCCACAGTGGCCGGCCCTGTCGCTCCTTCGCCGCCGGCCGCCTCACCGGCCGCCTCACCCCCGCGAGCCGCCCCCACCAGCTTCTTCTCGTTCGCGTAAAGATAGTCGCGCAGGTCCAGCGTCAACTGCTTGGGGCTCAGCAGCTTGCCGGTGTTCGATGCCGGGCAGTAGTCGGTGCATCGCCCACACTCCGTGCAGGTGTACAAATCCAGCACGCCCTTCCAGCTAAGCTGGTCGATCCGGGCCAGGCCCAAGGTCTCCTCCCGCTCGATCATCCCCTCGAGGTCTGCCATGTTCGGCAGACGCCCCCGGGGAGCCAGGCTCTGGGTGAAAACGTTGGGGATCGCCGTGATGACGTGAAAGTGCTTGGAGATGGGCAGCAGGTTCAGGAAGATCAACACCAGGCAGACGTGGGTCCAGTAGCCCAGATGCTCCACCACCTTGATGGTCGTCTCGCCGCCGCCGTCCAGGGCCAAGGCGACCACCGAACCCGCCGGCTCGGCCCAGGAGAAGGCGATCGCCTCGTTGTCCGCCACGGCGTGCCGGACGAGGTGGCCGCCGTCGTAGAGCACGTCGGCAACCATCATGGTCAGGATGATCAGCAGGATCAGCACCCCCTCGAACGACAGGGTCATCCGCTCCAGTCGCTTGATCACCCGGTAATAGACGAACACCAGCGTGCCCAGGATCACCAGGACGACGAACAGGTCCTTGACCAGCGAATAGGCCTGCCCGAACCCGTGTTCCAGCGACAATACCCCCCAGAAGTCGAACTCCGCCGAATAGCCCCGCCCGAAAAGCACCAACGAACGCAGCAGCAACACCAGAAAGCCGAAGAAGATCAGCTTGTGCGCCGCCCCCGCCCACCGGTAGCGCCGCATCCGCACCTGGGCAAAGGCGTATCGCCAAGTCCGCCGCAGCCGCTCGCCGATCCGATCGAATCGATTCTCCCCCGGTCCCAACCGCATCAACCGCCACCGCCGCCACATCTGCCAGCCAAACAGGCCCATCGAGGCGGCCAGCAACAACGTCATCACGATCCAATTCATGGTTGCATCACTCGAGGTTGACAATGAATCATAGGAAAACGCTCACCACTCGCAGACTTGCCGCGCCGATTAGCCACCGGTCACCTTCCCCCCCCCGCGCCCCTGGAGCACAGCGCGACCGTTGACCACAACCAAACTGTGGCACCGGCGTCTCGCCGGTGGGGCCACCGGCGAGACGCCGGTGCCACAGATTTCTTCGCGAACTGAGAAGATTCTCGGCATCAGTAGTACAGACCCCGCCGGATGATCTCCCGAACCCCGCTCGCCAGAGTCAATCGTCACTGATGCAGGGCGCCGCTCATCCCGCCCGGACCAGCTTGATCTCCTCGGTCAGCAACGGCACGATCTCGAAGAGATCACCAACGATGCCGTAGTCCGCGACCTTAAAAATCGGGGCCTCGGGGTCCGTGTTGATGGCCACGATCCGTCGGCTGCCGCGCATCCCCGCCAAATGCTGGATCGCCCCGCTGATGCCGCAGGCCACGTACAACTGCGGCGTGACCGTCTTGCCGGTCAGGCCCACCTGACGCGAATGCGGCTGATAGCCCGCGTCGCAAGCCGCCCGGCTGGCCCCCACCGCCCCGTCCAACACGTGGGCCAAATCGGCGATGATCTTGAAGTTCTCCTCGTTCTTCAGGCTCCGCCCCCCGCTGACCACGATCGACGCCTCGGTCACGTCCTTCTCCCCGCCGCCGGTTCGGGCAATCTCCCGCGTCACCTGCCGGTCATCCCCGGCCTCCGCCACCACCGGCACCTCCACCCGCTCCGCCTTGGCCCCACCCCCGGCCGGCGCCGCAAACGTATTCGGCCGCACCGACGCAATCTGCACCTTCGTAGCGCTAAAGTGAACCCGATGCGACGCCTTGCCCGCATAGATCGACCGCCGCACCACCAGTGCCCCGGAGTCATCCAAATCCAATTCGGTAACGTCCGTCGCCAGACCCGCCCCCAGCCGCACCGCAACCCGCGGCGACAGGTCCCGCCCCATGAACGACGCCGCCATCAACACGATCTGGGCCTCGGCCTTCTCGATCATCCCCGCCAACACCCGGGCGTACGTTAGCGCGTGATAAACCCCCACCCCCCCGTCATCGGCCAGGTAAATCACCGCCACCCCGGTCCCATCCAACTGCTCCGCCACCGCCCCCAGCTCCCGCCCGATCAGCCCC
>CAZFMS010000268.1:0-5872 GCA_964520125.1 uncultured Planctomycetaceae bacterium | reverse complement strand
TGCGCGTAACCTGTTGCGTGCTTTGCTGAACCACCTGAGCATCCCGCTTCCCGTTAGATTACTGAAACTGTTTTACGTATTGCATGTGGAGCAGATAATTATGTGAAGGTTGCCAAGGTATCAAATTTAAGTCAGGCAATTACTGAAATGCTTTGCCCTGTTGCACATTCAGGTCAGGACGTTCAGCACTTCAGGATGGCTGGACGAATCGGTGCCGCCTCCGGTGCCGCATGGGGGCGGTGCGACTGTTGCTGTATCTGTACCACCTGCCAGGCAGCAGGAGCGTCCTGACGGCAACCGCGCATCACTGAGACTCACAGATATGCACGAAGGCCCGCAGGAACGCCCCTGCGGGCCTTTTTTTCAGCGTAAGCCCGGCCTCGGCTGCCCAGCAGATCACGAGAGGAGCATCGATTATGGAACGTCAGGTTGCCCCGCCCTTGAAGTCGGCCTCCATCCACGAGGGCAGCTCCCCCGCGGAGCTGGTCGCCTGGAGCCTGGAACGTTTCGCCGACCAGCGCATGGTCATCACCACCTCCTTCGGCATGGAGGGCTGCGCCCTGATAGACATGTACGCCGCCCACCAACAGCCGCTCACCGTCATCTATCTCGACACCATGTTCTTCTTCCCGGAGACCTACGCCCTGCGGGATCGTCTGGTCCAACGCTACAGTCACCTCGAGTTCGTCAACCGCGGCACCGACCTCACCCCCGGCCAACAGGAGGCCGACCACGGCCCGGAACTCTGGAAACGCGACCCGGACCTCTGCTGCAAACTGAGAAAGGTCGATCCCATGCGCCGGGCATTGGCCGGCGTGGAGGTGTGCATCACTGCCTTGCGTCGGAGTCAGTCACCTACTCGGGCGGCCTTGCGGGTCGTCGACTGGGAATGGAGAAGCCAACTGCTTAAGATCAGCCCTCTGGCCAATTGGGACCGCCCGCAGGTCTGGGAATACATCCAGGCCCACCAGGTGCCCTACAACGAACTACATGAAAGGGGATTCCCTACCGTTGGCTGCACCCACTGTACCAAGCCGGTGGCCGGTTCCAAGATCGGTGAATACAGCCGGGCCGGGCGGTGGGCCGGTCAGAAGAAGACCGAATGCGGCCTCCACGGTGACGGGATCTAACCACGGTATACCTCCATGGCTAAACCGGATCCGGCAAAGGAATCAAAGGTCGAAACGGCCAAGCGTAACAGCCGCCACCTCCGCGGCACCATCGCCGAGACCCTGGCCGCCGACACCACCCACTTCCAAGAAGATGACCTGCAGGTCCTCAAATTCCACGGCACCTATCAGCAGGACGACCGCGACCAGCGCCGTCAGCTCCGGGCCCAGGGTCTGGAGAAGGCCTACCAGTTCATGGTCCGCTGTGCCATTCCCGGAGGCATCGTCGGGGCCCAGGCCTATCTGGCGATTGACGACCTGGCCCGGCGCTACGCCAGCGGCACGCTCCGGGTCACCGTGCGCCAGGGCTTCCAGCTCCACGGAGTCTTGAAGCGGGACCTCAAGCAGGCCATCGCCTCGATCAACAAATCGCTAATCACCACCTTGGCCGCCTGCGGAGACGGCAACCGCAACGTGATCGCCTGCCCGGCGCCGCTGGACCAGACCAGGGCCTTGCTGCAAAGCCTCGCCGGGCAGATCGCCCGAACCATGCGCCCGGCCAGCCGGGCCTACCACGAGATCTGGCTGGACGAAGAGAAGTTGGTCTCCACCGAAGCGGAGGAGCCCTTCTATGGGGAATGCTACCTGCCCCGCAAGTACAAGGTCTGCCTGGCCACCGAATCCGACAACTGTGCGGACATCCTGTCCCACGATTGCGGCTTGCTGGCCATCCTCGAACAGGACACCATTCGGGGGTTCAACCTTCTGGTCGGCGGCGGACTGGGCATGACCCACGGCAAGGGCGATACCTTCGCCAAGCTGGCCGAGCCGCTGGCCTTCGTAGACGCGGACCAGGCGATTGAGGCCGTTCGGATCGTCACCGCGATCTTCCGCGACAACGGAAATCGGGCCGACCGCCGCCACGCCCGGCTCAAATACCTCATCGCCGACTGGGGTATGGACCGCTTTCGCAACGAGTTCCGCCGCCGGGCCCCCTGGCAACTGGCTCCGCCGTTGGATACCTCGCCGCCCGTCTGCCACGATCACTTGGGTCGACACCCCCAGGGCGACGGCCGGTGGTTCTATGGGATATTCATCGAGAACGGCCGCATTGCCGACCTCCCCGACAAACGCATCATGAGCGCCTTGCGGACCATCATCTCCCGCCATCGCCCGGGCGTCACCCTGACTCCCCAACAGAACATCCTGCTCACCGATCTGGCCGAACCGGACCTGGACCAGATCGAGCAGACCCTCTCGGATCACGGCGTAACCTTGGCCAACGACCTGCCGGCCGCCAGGCGATACTCGATGGCCTGCCCCGCTCTGCCCACCTGCGGCCTGGCCCTGGCCGAAGCCGAGCGTTTCATGCCCTCGGTGATCGATCGGTTCGAAGCGGAACTCGAAAAACTGGGCCTGCGTGACGTGCCCATCGCCCTGCGGATGACCGGCTGCCCCAACGGCTGCTCCCGGCCCTACACCGCAGATATCGCCTTCGTCGGCCGGCGGCCAGAAGTGTATCACGTGTACGTCGGCGGGGGCCTCAGCGGCAGCCGTCTGGCCGACCTGTTCGCCGCCGACGTGCCCACCGACGAACTCGTCGCCGTCCTCCGACCGCTACTGACCGCCTGGGCCCGAGACCGCCGCGACCAAGAAGGCCTTGGCGATTTCTACCAGCGCTTGATCAAGCGGAGCGGGCCGCGCCTCATCCTTTCCGGCAACGAAGAGCCCGCCGCCCCCACGCTTCATCTCGAGGTGCTGCCGTGACGCCGCCAATCGTCTGCCTCGGGCTGGCCCATCAGACAGCGCCCCTGGCCGTGCGTGAGCGGATCGCCCCCGATCGAGACCAAGTCAAGGCAATGCTCCGGCGCTGGGGCGACCTGGCCCGCGAGGTGGCGATCCTCAGTACCTGCGGGAGATTCGAGGTCTACCTCGTCGGCGGGCGGTCCACCATCGACCGCTGCCGTGAGCACCTCGCCCGCCTTACCGCCCTGCCGCTCGATCTGCTCCAGACCCACACCCGAGCCCGGCAGGGAGACCAGGCCGTCCTCCATCTCCTGCGGGTCGGTGCAGGATTGGAGTCTCAGCTGCTCGGCGAGGATCATGTCCTTGGTCAGGTACGCCGGGCCTTCGCGCTGGCCGCCGAACGCGGTACCGTCGGACCCATCCTCTCGGCCCTCTTCCGGGCGGCTATCCACACCGGCAAACGCGTCCGACACGAGACCGACCTCAACCGGACGGCCCGCTCCTTCGCCAAGATCGCCGCGGCCCACGCCGTCGATGCCCTGGGGTCGCTCGCCTCCCGGAACGTGGTGATCCTGGGCAGCGGTCAACTGGCCCGTAGCGTGGTGGCCCACCTGGCCTGCCGACCGCCCGGCCGGTTGCTCATCCTCAGCAGGCACCTCCAGCGGGCCGCCGAGATCGCCCGCCCGGTCGGTGGCGCCGCCGCGGAGATCAACCTGCTGTCGGATTCGCTCCGTCAGGCCGATGTCGCCATAGCCTGTACCTCGGCGCCGCGTTTCCTTCTCGACCCGCGCACAGTGCACCCCCGGCAGAAGCCGCTATTCATTATCGATCTCGGCGTGCCCCGAAACGTCGATCCAGCGGTCGCCGTCGTCGAGGGTGTGACCCTGCACCACCTGGACCAACTGCCCGGTGACGACGGGCCCACCAGCGAGATCATCCAGGCCGCCGCCGAAATCGTGCAGCAGGAGTTCAGCAGGTTCTCCCGCTGGCTCGAAGGCCGACGCGCCGCCCGGATCAGCGCCCGCCTGGCCCGCCGGGACGAAGGTCTCGACCCCCGCGCCGTCAAACGTCGCCTGCCCATCCCCATCCCGGTCCTGGAGGAGGCAACTGCCGCGTGAACCGGACTGCCTTAATCCTGGCTGCCTACGGCTCGCGGCACAGCCCGATGGCCAACGCCATCGTGTGTCGGCACGCCCGGGCGATTGCCCAGTTGCGGCTGTTCGACGAAGTCGAGGCCGCGTTTTACAGGGGCCGGCCGAGTTTCGCCTCGGTGCTGGACCATGTCCAGGCCGACGACGTCACCGTCGTGCCGGTCATGACCAGCAGCGGGCTATTCTGCGACGTCGTGCTATCGCGGGAGCTGGCCAAGAACCGGAGATTCTCCAATATCCGCCTGCGAATCAGCAGGCCGGTGGGTACCCACCCGGACATGGCCCCGCTGGTCGCCGACCGCGTCAAGCGAACCCTACAGGGCCATGATCTTAGACCCGACCAAACTGCCCTGGCCATCGTCGGCCACGGCACCGAGCGCCACCCCCACAGCCGCCGGGCCACGGAGCGTCTCGCCGCAGTGCTGCAGGACCGCCGCCTGTGTGCCCGCGTCCGGCCCTTCTTCCTCGACCAAGAGCCGACCGTAGAGGAAATCTACTCGAGTCTGCCGCAAGACAACATCATAGTGGTCCCGTTCCTGATCGGTGGCGGCCAACACGGCACCCAGGACGTCCCCACCAGGCTGGGCATCCAGGGGCCTGGCCGTCAGGTTTTGCCCGTTTCCAGGTTTGTCCACGGTCGTTTGGTGGTCTGCGACGACCCCGTGGGGACCGACCCGCGGCTTGCCGAAATCATCCTCGAGAGGGCCTTGGGCAAATCGGCAGACGCCGGTGCTTCCGCCGTCTGCCGCGTGCCGCATCTGCCCCAGCCAACGCAAGGCCACCACCCGGCATCTTGGCCGCCACCTCGGCCCGGCGGGCAGGTATTGGTTCACGGTCCTTGACCGAGCCACCACTCGAGAAGTGGCCGGACAAGAAGGTATGGGGGCTTTGCGGCGGCGGCCCGCGCTGGTGGAGGACGTTCGATGAGCCCGAGCCCTGGAGTTGTCTATCTGGTGGGCGCCGGACCCGGGGACGCCGGCCTGATCACCGTCCGAGGCCGACAGTTGCTCCGCCGGGCCGAGGTGGTCATCCACGACCGGCTCATCGGCCTCGAACTCCTGGCCGGTGCCCGCCGGACCGCCGAGATCATCGACGTCGGCAAGGCCCCCGGCCTCCACCGGCATCAACAAAGCGAGATCAATGATCTCCTCATAGACCACGCCCGCCGAGGGCGGATAGTGGTTCGCCTAAAAGGGGGGGACCCCTTCGTCTTCGGCCGAGGTTGGGAGGAATGGCGCGCCTGCCGTGACGCCGGTGTCCCCTGCATTGCCGTGCCCGGGGTGACCAGTGCCATTGCCGCCCCGGCTGCCGTCGGCATCCCGGTCATCCACCGTGGGGCCGGAAGCTCCTTCGCCGTGGTCACGGCTCGCCCCAGCAAAGGCCGGGACTCGGCCCTCCCGGACTACCACGCCTTGGCCAGGATCGACACCGTCATCATCATGATGGGACGCTCCAACCTCGCCGAGGTGACGGCCTCACTCATCGCCGCCGGCCGAGACCCGACCACCCCCGCCGCCTGCGTCGAGCGCGGCGCCGCACCGCGGCAGCGCTCGGTCTGCGCCGACCTGGCCACCATCGCCGCGGCCGCCGATCGGGAATCTCTACAGGCCCCCGCGATAACCGTCGTCGGACAAGTCGCCCGCTGTGCCGAGGAATACCGCGAGTATCTGGCCGCAATCTGCCAGCCGTGGATCGACCGGAACGAGCCCCTGGCCGGCAAACGCATCGTCATCACCCGGTCCTCCTCCTCTTCTTCCAGGCTGCGGCGCCGACTGACCGCCCAGGGCGCCGTCGTCATCGAGTGCCCCTTGATCGACATGCACTACCCTGCACAGACCCCTGCCCTGGATAAGGCGATTCTCGCCC
>CAZFMS010000267.1:0-5891 GCA_964520125.1 uncultured Planctomycetaceae bacterium | reverse complement strand
GGCAACGATGACGCACACCGAGCCGCTCCAGGAGAAGCTGTACCAGGAGATGAAGGGCCGGATCAAGGAGACCGACCTCTCCGTGCCCGCCAAGGACGGGGCCTACTACTACTACAGCCGGACCGTCGAAGGCCGGCAGTATCGAATCCTCTGCCGCAAGCAGGGCAGCCTGGAGGCCGACGAGCAGATCATTCTCGATCAAAACGAGCTGGCCGCGGGGCACGATTACTTCCGCCTGGGGTCCCGGCGGCACAGCCCGGACCACCGCTACTTCGCCTACGGCGTCGACACCGACGGAGCGGAGACCTACACCCTCCGGGTCAAGGACCTGCAGACCGGCGCGCTGCTGGCCGACGAGATTCCCAACACCTACTACGGCCTGGCCTGGGCTAACGACGGCCGGACGATCTTCTATACCACTCTCGATGAGGCCAAGCGACCGGACAAGGTCTATCGCCACCTCCTGGGCACCGATCCAAAGGACGACCAGCTCATCCATCACGAGAAGGATGAGTCCTATCACGTGGGCCTAGGGCAATCCCGCAGCAGGAAGTACATCTTCCTGGGGATGAACAGCCAGGTCACCTCGGAGGTCCGCGTGCTGGACGCCGATGATCCCGCCGGCGAGTTCCGCATCATCCACCCCCGGCAGCATCGTATGGAGTATGACGTATCTCACCACGGCGATTACTTCTACATCGTAACCAACGACAACGCGGTCAACTTCAAGCTGATGCGGGCCCCGGCCATCGCTCCCGCCAAGGCCAACTGGTCGGAGGTCATTCCCCACCGCCCGGAGGTCAAGCTGGATTCGGTGCTTCCCTTCAAGGGCCATCTGGTCATCTTCGAGCGGGCCGACGGCCTGCGGCGCATCCGGATCAGGGCTCTACCCGCAGGGCCGGAACACTACGTCGAGTTTCCCGAGCCGGTCTACACCGTCTATGGGGGCGTCAATTGGGAATTCGACAGCAAGCTGCTCAGATTCCAATACATGTCGCTCATTACGCCGCGCACGGTGTTCGATTACCACATGGATGCCCGAACGCGGGTGTTGAAGAAGCAGGACGAGGTGTTGGGCGGGTACGATCCGGCCCTCTATCGTTCCGAGAGGCTCCATGCCCGGGCGGCGGACGGCAAGGACGTACCGATCTCGCTGGTCTACCGTCAGGGCATGCAGCGGGATGGACGGTGCCCCCTGCTGCTGTACGGCTACGGCTCCTACGGGGCCAGCATGGACCCCTATTTCTCCTCGAATCGCCTCAGCCTCTTGGACCGGGGCTTCGTCTTCGCCATCGCCCACATTCGCGGCGGGGGCGACTTGGGCCGGCCGTGGTACGATGACGGCAAGCTCCTCAACAAGAAAAACACCTTCACCGACTTCATCGCCTGCGCCGAGCACCTGATCGCCGAGCAGTATACCTCCCCCGACCGATTGGCCATCATGGGGGCCAGCGCCGGCGGCCTGCTGATGGGCGCGGTCAACAACCTGCGCCCCGACCTCTTCAACGTCGTCGTCGCCAAGGTGCCATTTGTCGATCTGATGAACACCATGCTCGATGAGACCATCCCCCTGACGGTGATCGAATACGAAGAATGGGGGAATCCCCACGAGAGGCAGTACTACGATTACATGATGTCCTACTCGCCGTATGACAACGTCGCCGCCCGGGACTATCCCCACATCCTGATCACCGCGGGCCTGAACGACCCCCGGGTGCAATACTGGGAACCCGCCAAGTGGACCGCCCGGCTGCGGGCCCTGAAGACCGACGACCATCGTCTGCTGCTGAAGACCAACATGGGCGCCGGCCACGGCGGCAAGTCAGGGCGTTACGCCAGGCTGAGGGAAATCGCCTTCGAGTACGCCTTCATGGTTGACGTGCTGGGAGTAGGGCAGTGAGCCCGTTGGCTCAGCGGCGAGTTGGGGGGAACAAGAAAGGCCGGTGAAGTCCGGCGCCCGGGCGGCCGTTGGGGCCCGGTAAAGACACGCTCTGTCTCCAGACTCCACCATCCAGATACTCGGGAACGACTCGGCCTTTTGGGAAAACCCTGAATTCCCGTTTTGACGCCGGGCCCGGCGCCGCTATAATCAGCCCTGGTGATCCCGAGACGGTCGCCGGTTTGATGTTTGGTCTGTCGGCGTTTTGGAGCAAAGAATGAGTCAAGAACCCGGACTGGAGTTGCCGGAGCATGTCGTCACCAAGATCCAGCAGGTTCTTGGAATCCCCTCTGCCCAGGTGGGAGAACACGGCTTGGTGAAGCTGATCGAGGATTTGTGTGATACGGCCTTGATGTTCGACCGCGAAGAGCGCGCCGCAGCCGCAGCCGACGATCAAGAGGAGCAGCCCCAGCGGCTGCCGTCTCTGCCCCCCAGCCCCGAGAACAGCTCGTAGCTAATCTCCTACCGTTTGATTCGCTCGGCGGGAGGGAGTGTTCGCTCAAAGGGCGCTGGGAAGCGGCGGAAGCCCTTTCCCTCATGACCATCGTCATGTAGCATCCCGGCGCGAGCACCCTGCGCTGCCGGGGACCTGACGGTCGCGTGCAGCTGCCACCGGTGCCGAGCCGGCGGGCCGCCTTCGGTTAGGAATGTACCATGCGTATTGCTCTAGTAAACCCGATCGCCCGGCGTTCGCAGGGCTATCACACCACCGGCAGCTATATCCCCCAATTGGGCCTGCAGGTTCTGGCCCGACTGGTGCCCCCGGAACACGAGGTGGAGATCATCGACGAGATCTTCGGCACTGACCAGACCGAAGCGCTGCTTGCGTCCCGGGGTTACGATCTGGTGGGCGTGACGGCCTATACCAGCGGCGCTCAGCGGGCCTATGAAATCGCTTCGGCATGTCGGCAGCGGGGCATCAAGACCATCATGGGCGGGCCGCATGCCTGGGCGTGTCCCGAGGAGGCCGGCCGGTATTTCGATTCCGTGGCCGTCGGGGAGTGCGACGAAGTATGGCCCAAGATCCTGGGGGACGCGGCCGGCGGCCGGCTGGAGCCTGTCTACCAAGGCACCCTGTCGAACCTCGAGGCCGGGGGCCTGGGGAGGGCGGATCAGGCGTCGGAGCCGATCAACGGGAAGTACAGCGTATCGGCCATCCAGACCTCGCGCGGTTGCCCGGTGGGGTGCGAGTTTTGCTCGGTCACCAGGTTCAACGGGGCGGCGATTCGCCGCCGCGAGATCGCCGACATAATAGAGGAGTGGAACCAAACCCCGCGACGGGTGCTATTCGTGGTCGACGACAATCTCTTCGGCGTCGGCCCGGCCCATGCCAAATGGGCCAAGGAACTGCTCCGGGCGATCGCCCGGCACGGCAAGAAGCGGATTTGGTTTGGCCAGACGACGCTCAACATGGGCGATGATGCGGAAGGGTTGCGGCTGGCCTACCGGGCGGGCTGCCGATCCATGCTGATCGGTTTCGAGACCTTCAACGAACAAACCCTCAAGCAGATTCACAAGGGCATCAACAGCAAGAATCTCTCGCGCTACCAGGTTCTGATCAACAGCTTTCACCGGGCGGGGATATCCGTGTTTGGGGCGTTTATCATCGGGGCGGACGAGGATACGTCGCAGACGGTCGCCGACACGGCCCTGACCGCGGTGCAGATGGGCATCGACATCATTCAGATCACCAACTTGACGCCGCTGCCGGGGACCAAGACCTTCGAGAATCTGCGTTCGGCCGGCCGATTGCGGGCCGACCAGTATCCCCGGGATTGGGAACGATACACATTCACCGAGACGGTCTACGATCCCCAGCGCATGACCGCCCACGAACTGGATGAGGCGGTCTATGAACTCAGGTATGGGGCGGCCACCCGGAGTTGGGTTTGGAAGCGGGCCTTTCGCTCACTGGTTCGTACTCGATCATTGAGCACGGCGCTCTTCGTGCTGGAGACCAACCGGGGCTGGAAACGAATGGCCAAGATCCAATTGGTGGTCGACGAGAGACGATTCGGGTTTACCCCCCGGCGGTCGGCCCGTTTGGACAAGATCTTCCGGGCCTTCAGGATGCACTTGCGTCCGGGCGTTTCGGCAGAGGGGCAATCCGGGAAGATCGACCCGCCGACCGACCAGGTCGAGACCTGCGCCGCTCATTGAAGCAGAGGGGTGTCGAGGTCTTGAACCGGTGATGGGGAAGAGGCGTGGCCCCGGCTCGGTCATAACCGGTGGCGCCGGTCGGCCTCACGTTGCATCTTGGTGGCGGTCTCGAGCAAACGCTTCTCTTGGCGGGTCAGGCTGCCGATTCCCTCTCGCTGGACCTTATCCAGGATGCGGTCAACGTCATCTTCGGTGGCCTGCATATCGCGGCGCTTGGCCTCCCAGGCACCGCGTTTGAGGTTGTCGCGCCAATGGTCCCACCGGCTGGTCCAGAGGTGTCCGCGATAGCCCCAGGCGATGCCGAAGGCCAGCCCGGCCAGGTGGCAGGCGTCTCCGCCGGCGTTTCCGCCCTGGTTCAACAGGTTGAACGAGTAGAGCACCACCAGTATCAGGGCCGCGGTTCGAATGGGCACCGGGAAGAAGACGAATATGATGCGGAATTGCGGAAACAGTACGGCGCAGGCCCCCAATACGGCGAGGACGTTTCCGGATGCGCCAACCAGCGCGACATAGGGACTCAGCGGACCCAGGGTGGTCATCAGGCAGTACAGGAGAACCGCCACAAAGCCGCCGGCGGTGTAGAACACGAAGAATCGCTTTGCGCCCCAGTGTCGCTCCAGCGGGGTCCCCAGCATGTAGAGCCCCAACATATTGAAGAGGATGTGCATTAACCCGAGCTGATCGTGAAGGTAGGTGAACGTGAAGAGGCGCCAGATCTGTCCTTTCAGAACCAGATCGGTCTGCATGGTCAGTGCTTGATAGATCGGGCTATCCCAATCCATCACCCTGACGACCTCGGGGCCGGTCGGGCCAATCACGGTACGCTCGACCAGGGCTTCCTCGCCCGTGACCTGGCACAGCACGAACATCGCGACGTTGGCCAACAGGATCCACTTGACTGCCCGGCCCGCCGAGGGCAGGCCGCCCAGCCAGGAGCGCATGCCTCCGCCGCCGGCCGGTTGGCCTCTGTATTCATTGCCCGAAGAGTACGGCCGATGTTCCCAGCTCATCTATCTTCTCTCCGCTTCATGTCCCAACGCAGCAGGGTGACGATGGTCTTGCCGTCGACGATACGGCCCCGGCGGATCATCACCAGGGCCTCGGCGAAATCGACCGGCTCGACGCGAATCTGCTCGGTGGGTTCGAGGTTCTGCATCGTCTCGGTCAGCTCCGTGGCGACAAAGGCCCGCAATAGCTCATCCAAGATGCCGGGCGACGAATAAAACATGCACAGCGGGGTCAAGCGGCCGGCCCGGTAGCCGGTCTCCTCCTCGAGTTCCCGCCGGGCCGCGGCCTCCGGCTGCTCTCCCGGGACATCCAGCGTCCCGGCCGGAAGTTCCCATAACTCGCGCCCGACCGCCGGGCGGAAGTTGCGAATCATGACACATCGGCCATCGGTCAGTATCGGCAGAATAACCACCGCCCCGGGGTGATGGATGATTTCGTGCCAGTGCTCCTGCCCGTCAGCGGTGCGGACGGGTTGCCTGACGACCTCGAACTTTCGGCACTTCAGCAGCGATTTCATGGCTCCAAACTCGCGGGGAGGAGCCCCAAAGCAAATTATAGATCAGCGTCCTGCTGCGGACAATACCGTCACAAGTTTAGCTTGTTCAGGTAGTTGCGCCCGCAACCGATGCTCTCGGTCAGCATGCCCCAACTGCACCGCGGACCCGCCCCGGCTTGGGCCCCACGCCCTGGCCGGCATCCGGTCGGGGCTGCGGTCCGAGGTCGCCGGGCTGCTAGAGCACTTTAAGCATGACATGGCGCATACCCACATGAGGTAAACCACCCT
>CAZFMS010000266.1:0-5904 GCA_964520125.1 uncultured Planctomycetaceae bacterium | reverse complement strand
GGCTCGGCCTGGCGATGCCCCCTCCCCATCCGAGAACGCGGCCCAGTTTCAACACCGCCGGTGGTGCTCCATGCGCATCGCGGCGCCGGGGGCGGTGGTCGGGAAGATTGTCCCTGCGGTCAGTGGTACGCCGGGTGTGGACGTGCAGGCCAACGCGATTCGGCCGGCCAGGCCTGAAGGCTCCCCAATCAGCCTGTCGGAGAATCTCCTGCTGGCCGACGACGGCGTCACGGTGAAAGCCGCGGCTCCGGGCAGAGTCGTGTACGAGCACCCCCGACTGGCGATCAACCCGTTCGTGGAAACAGATGAAATACCCCAAGAAGCGGCCAGCCCGATCGAGGTGGACACCGATGTTCTGATCCGCGCCAGCATGGACGAATCCCGGAAGGTTGCCTCGAAGAGATCGGTAATCGTCATCGGATCGGTCCGGGCCGCCCAGGTCAACGCCGGCGAGGATGTGGTAGTCCATTCGGAAATCGTGGGCCGGTCCGGCAGCAAGGTCGTGGCGGGTAGAGACCTGGTGGTCGAGTCTTGCCAAGACGCGGTCATCCAGGCCGGCCGGGACATGTACCTGGGTTCCAGCGCCACCGGTTCTCGCATCTACGTCCGCGGCATGCTCCACGGCAGGGAGGCCAGCCTGGTCGGTGGAAAGACGCGTGTCGGGCAGGGTCTGGAGGTGCAGACTTTGGGCAGCGACGGGCGCACGCCCACCCAGGTGGCTGTCGCCCCACCATGGAACGCCGTCCAGAAGGCCAACCAGCTCGAAGCGGAAATCGCCGAAAAACGCCGGCAGACCGCCCATATCCGAACGAGAATCCAACCGTTGGCTGATGCCCTGAAGCGCCTCACGCCGGGCCAGAAGGAGCAGATGACCGAACTCCAGTATCAAGCTGATACGTTGGAGGCCGAGATCGCGGAGGCGGAGAAAGAGCGAGACAAGCAGGGGATCGAATCGGGCGGAGGCGGCTTCGTGCGGGTGAGCGGGTGCGTCCATCCAGGAGTCGTTGTAACGATCGGAAGCCTGGTGACCACCATCGAGCGAACACTCCAGGGCCCGGTGAAGATCGAGCAGCAGAAGATCGGGGAGGCCCTGCGGATCGTAGCCGTCGGCGAAGCGGACAACAGCCTGACGATGCTCAAGACCGCACGCGTGGGCCAAGGCTCCTAGTCGGCCTGGGGCACGGCCTGAGCAACGTAGATTGCCGGGAGGCGAGGCGACATGAAGCGAGACTCTCCAACCCGGACCACCAAGAAGCTCAGCATTCGGCTGGATGACGACGCCCTCACCGCGATTCTCGACAACCTCGACCGGGCCGCCAGTCGAGACGCCATAGAGCATCGGGGTGCCGATCGACGGTATTCGTACCGCCACCGAACGCTATTGGTCGAGTTAGCGGTGGCCGGCGGAGAGCCGTTGGCTTTTAGAGTCGCCTCCCGGGATTTGGGCAAAGGGGGCCTCGCCTTCCTGCACGGCGGGTACGTTCACGCCGGGACCCGATGCCGTGCCCACCTGGTCACCACCCACAACCACTGGCAGATCGTCGAGGGGACCGTCGTTCGGTGCCAGTACATCCAGGGCAGAGTGCATGAGATCGGTGTGCGCTTCGATCGCCCGATCGACGTCGCCACCTTCGCCTCCAACGCCGTGTCTCGACGCATACTGATCGTCGATGATGAAACTTCCAGCCAGCGACTTCTGGCCCATCACCTCGGACAGATGAACGCCCGAGTCGCCATCGCGGCGAACGGCGAAGAGGCTATCGAGAAGACCGGATCACGGATCTTCGATCTGATCCTGCTGGACATCGAGATGCCGATCATGGACGGGCTGACTGCGGTTCGCAGACTCCGTCAGAACGGATATCGCGGGGCCATCGTCGCGGCGACCGGCCTCACTTGTCCCGGTGATCGAGAGCGTCTCCTGCAGGCCGGCTTCAGCGGGTACATCGCCAAGCCGATCACCAAGCAAGTCCTCAAGAACCTGCTGAACGGTCTGGATGACGAACCACTCTCCAGCTCCATGGCCGGCGAGGCCGGTATGGATGACCTGATCAACCAGTTCGTCGCCGATCTGGCCGGCCGGGTCCGGGTCCTGGAGAAGGCCGCCGCCGTGGGAGATCACTCCCTCCTCGAACGCCTCGCCCGGGTCCTGAAGGGAGAGGCCGGTGGACACGGGTTTGAACCGATCACCGTCGCGGCCCGCAACCTGGAAGGCGCTGCCAAGGCAGTCGCCGAGGCGACCGAACTCGAGGAGAAGGTCACCGAACTGATTCATCTCTGTCGATTGGCCAGACCGATCACCGATTGAGGGTTTCACCCCTGTTCACCCATCCTGCAAGGCAGGAGGAAGGCGGCCGGTTAATGGACCTGCGGCACCGCCCCCGGGGTGGAGGCCTTAGTCGGAGCCTTGAAGAGCTTTCTTCTCGTCGCGGGCCAGCTTGGCGTAATCCGTGTCCGGGTATTTCTTGAGGATCCGCTTGTAGTACTTCAAGGCGTCCTTCTTGTCGCCGTACTGGGCCAAGACCCGGGCGGCTTCCAGCCAACCCTTGGAGACCCTCTCGGCCGCTTCCTTCTTGATGATCTCCATGATGCGGCTGTTGGCCTTCATCTTCTTGATCTTGGCCTTGCCCTTCTTGGCGTACTCGGTCCCCCTGAACTGTTTGCTCACGTCTTGGAGGGCCTGCAGGGCCTTGGCGTAGCTCCGTTTGTCATAGAGCTTGAGGGCCTTGCGGTAAGCGGCCTTGGCGGACTTCTCGGCCAGGAAGCCCTTTTTCTTCGGGGGGCTCTTCTTCAGCAGTTTCACCAACTCCGCTTTGACCACCGCCGGGTGGCCCTTCCAGGCGATCTTGCCGTCCGGGCCGATCAAGAACACCGAGGGGAGGCCCTTGACGCCATAGGCCTTCACCGTTGACCCCGCCCCGCTCCCCACGATGTAGCTGATCTTGTTCTTCTCGAGGTGAGGCTGGACCTTGGACTCGCCCTCGTCCGACAGGGCCACCACCACCAAACCCCGGCCCTTGTACTTGTCTTGCATCTCGACCAGATGCGGCTCGCTCGAGCGGCAATGCCCTCACCAGGTGGCCCAGAACTCCAGCATCACGATCTGGCCGTCGAGGTGTGACGGCTTGAGGGCCTTTACCCCCTTGGGAAGATTGAACCACTCCTGGGCCGAGATCTTCGGGGCCCGGTCGCCGACGTTCGGCTCGGCCAGGACGGTGCCGGCCGCCAACGCGACGATGCCCGATACCAGCATGATGTGCCTGTTCATGATTCCGTGCTCCTAGCAGTGCCCGTCGACCCGGGTCCCGGACCGCAGGCCGGAAAAACAGAACTCAGCATGTCTAGTGTATAACAGTTGGCCCTGCCGACCAAAGAGAAAACGCGGGTTTGACCGTGGCGACACCGGATTTGGTCGGCCCCGGGGCCCTCACCCCCCGCCCCACGGCTGGACCGATTCCCTCCGAGAGGCTCGTTAATCCTTTTCCGACAAAGCCTTAGGGTGCGCAGCACAATGAGCGGTGGCACCGCCGTCTCGGCGGTGAAACCACTGGCGAGACGCCTGGGCCACTATTACTGTCAGAAGATCTCAGACGCTTGGAAGGTCGTTGGCCCACCCGGCCGGGGCCGGCCGGGGCCGGCATACCCCCCCACCGCCAGCGAGTCGTCTCGCCGCTCCTTGGTGCCACTCCGCCCGTCGCAGGTTGTCGCAGGCCGTCCGCCGGACGGACGGACGACGCGATCGGTCTTGGAGGCTGGCCCTACAAGGCGGCCATCTCCTCACGGGCTACCTCGGCGTACTCGGTATCGGGGAATCCCTTGATGATGCGCCGGTAGTACTCTCCGGCCTCCGACTGTTTGTCATCGCGGACCAAGGCCCGGGCCAGCCGGAGCCAGCTCTCGCAGCTCCTCTCCGCCTCGGCGCTGCGGACCTTGGCCATGATCTTCTTGCTGGCCTTGATCTTCTTGACCTTGGACTTGGCCTTCTTGCCGTACCTGGTCCCCTTGAAGTCTGCCGCCACGCTCTCGTAGGCCTTGATGGCCTTGGCATACTTCTTCTTCTTGTGCAGCTTGAGGGCTTTGCGGTATGCGGATTTCGCCGCCCTGGCCCGTAGCGAAACGCCCTTCTTCGGCGGATTCTCCTTCAGTACCCGCTTGATCGCTTCTTCGGCCTCGTGGCTCCCGTGCCCCTTGTATGCAACCTTGCCGTCAGGATCGATCACTACATAGGTTGGGTACCCGTTAACCCCGAAGGCCTTGTTGGTCGTCTCCGAGCCGCTCCCCACGATATAGCCCAACTTGTGCTTCTTGACATAAGGCTTGACCTCGGAGGCCGACTCATACGACAGGGCCAGCAGCACAACGCCTTTGGAACCATACTTCTTGTGCATCTCGACGAGATGCGGAATGCCTGTGCGGCAAGGGCCTCACCAGGTGGCCCAGAAGTCCAGCAGGATGACCTGTCCCGCGAGGTCCTTAGAGCTGATCCGGGACATGCCCTGAGGCAGATTGAACCAGGACCCGGCGGTGAGCTTGGGGGCCTTATCGCCTACACCAACATCCCCCATGGCCCCGAACGCGAGCAGCAAACAAAGGCCAGGTGATAGAAACAACGCTCGTTTCATCATCCATCTCCTACGCGAACACATGCCGCGACGCGGCTCCGACCTCGACGTCGAGCAGATGTCCTTGGACAGTTTCTTATTCGACCTTCCGGCCCCAGCGCGAGCAAGGAAACTTCGGGATTACATCCCGGAACACACCAGACTAACCATCAGCGATGCCCGAGTATAGCCTGATTCGCCGTTTCGGGCAACTCATCAAACGCCTGCTACACGCCTCCAGGCCGCGTCCGGGCCGCCGGTCGGCCCCCCGGAAACCCTCCGCGGCACCGTAATTCCGTGCCTTTGCAGGCCGCCTGGCACCGGCCGGGCGAGTCCTGTATCCTCCAACCTTGTTCGTGGCGCAGGTATTCTCCCGTCGCCCAAAACGAGCGCTGGGAGGCTGAGGACCACGCCGTATCGATTGATCGGGTTTCTTCTGGAGAGGGCCTCATCATGGCAAGTGACAAATCGGCAACCGGCCTGGCGGCGCTGGCCTTCTCCAGGAAAGTAACCACCGGCCTGTTGGAAGACATCCCGGACGACAAGCTCATTCACCAGCCCCTGCCCGGGGGTAAGCATGCCCTGTGGATCATGGGCCACGTCGCCATCACCGACGAGTTCTTCCTTCGAGAGGCCGGCAAGAGGCAGGTCAAGAAGTTCGACGCCTGGAAAGAGCTGTTCTTCATGGGCTCGACGGTGAAGTCCGACGCCGCCGACTACCCCTCGGGGTCGGAAGTGCGTGACTATCTCGGAGCCAGCCGCCAGAACCTGCTGGACTGGTTCAAGTCCCTCAGTGCGGTAGAACTACACGACCCACTGCCCGAGGATCTAAAGACCTTCGGCCCGACGCCGGCCGTGTTGATGACCACCATGGCCTGCCACGAGTGCGTTCATGCCGGACAGTTGACCATGGTCCGCCATAGCCTGGGCATCGGTCCGAAGTTCGGCTAGCCAGCGGCTGTAGGCCAGTGCTGCCACACACGACTCGTTGGCCGCAGCGCCTCCGAGGTGGCACCTCTAATCGAAACACTGCCTTGGTCCGAAGCAAACCCGACCGCAGCGGAACGGCCGAACCAACGATGGGCGGCCGAATCCGGGTCCTGATCACCGGCCGACGCCAGTCCTCGTCGCCGCGTCCATCCACACCTTGACCTTGCATCTGCACGCCCTGCCGGTAGAATGGTCCTCCTGCAACTGGAACCGAAGGGAACGCCCCGCCCATCGCTCTCCTGCCGTGCAGAGAGAGTTCCCCAAACAGCACACCGGGCCTTCCCCCAGGTCCGCCGGTTCTCGACCGAGAAGA
>CAZFMS010000265.1:0-5969 GCA_964520125.1 uncultured Planctomycetaceae bacterium | reverse complement strand
AATGAACTTTGTATGTGGGTTAATCATATATAATATATGAGGAAGGGTGTAGATCGGTTCCTGTGTTACATTATTCCAGTTGTTGGGTTGAGAACCACTGTTTCCATGTTGAGCTCTATTGTGTCTCCAGGATGTCTATCTGGGTGTAGAGAAAGGTCATCAAACAGTGTCGTGGTTTCTGCTGTAGCCGCCCTCCGGACCTGGAGAATACTCCTGCCACAGTCCTTTCTCATCCACCTGGAGGAGCCCCAGGTCTCGCTGCAGGTTCAGCTCGCCGACCCGATAGTTCACCAGGGCGTCCGTCAGGGCGTTTCGGGCGGAAATCAGGGCCTCCTGGGCTTCGAGCACGTCTCGGATCTCCACGCGACCGGCCTCGAGGAATAGGTTGGTGCTCTCTACTCTCTTTTGGGCCACGGCGACGGCCTCGTCCTGAATCTGAATGCCCTCCCGCGATTCGAGGAGGGCTCGCAGATCGTCCCGAACCTGCAGCTTGATCCGATCCTCGAGGGCCTGGACGTTTCGCACCGCCTCTTCGAAATTGATGAGGCTGTTGCGATAGACATTTCGCTCCGCGGTTCGTTCCAGGGGGAGGTCCAGGGTCAACAAGGTCGAGTATCGCCCCTCGTCGAGATTGAGCCGAGCATCGAGAAGCCCGGCCGAGGCGAGCGTTCTCCGCTCGCCGGCCGATCCGTTCCCGAGCAGAGTCAGGTCGGCCCGCAGTTGATCCGCGGCGACCGCCACGGTCCGCTGGGCGTCGAGGATCCGGCCGATCTCCACGCGGAGATCCAAGCGGTGCTCCAGGGCAAGGGCGACGGCCTTGCTCGCTTCGATCTCCAGGGGGCCGGCGTCCTGGTGGCCGGGTTCCACCAACTCGACAGGCGCCTCGGCGTTGGGCGGCTGGGCCGGTGCTTTGTCTTCGTCTTCCTGAACGGCCAACGCTGCTCTGGTGGCCAGGCGGTTGAGTTCTTCACGGTCAAGCTCGATCTCACAATCGGTCGGCAGGCCTAGAACGACCTTGAAGCCATCCAGGCGGCTGCCGAATGCCTCGCGGGCTGACACCCAGCGGTTGCGGGCCCGAAGTTCGTCCTGGCGGGCCTGATCGACTTGGTTCTCCGGCAGTTCTCCGGCTTGGGCGAGGCGGCTGGCCCGTCTGGTCGAGCGGATCAAGCCGCGGTAGTTCTCTTCGGCGTTGTCGATCTGATCGAGCAGTTGCAAGACGGCCAGATAGTCGCTGGCGATGCCGACCACAAAAACCCGTTTGAAGCGCTCGAATTCGTAGATGGCGTAGACTACGTCTCGTTCGGCCTGAGTCAGCGGCTCGGTGACGATGAATCGCCCCGAGCCACGCATCAGCGGTATGGTAATGGTCACGTCGGCGAACACGCCCCGGGAGAACAACCGCGACCTGGTCAGCAACGACACCAGGTCCAGGCCGATCTGACCGGCGAAGGTCGCTCCGCTCTCGAAATTTCTGGCCAGGCCCAGGAGGCCACTGTTCTCCATGCCGTTGATGGTCTGCTGGTCGGTGTTGCCTTCCTCGTCGATGGTAACCACCGTGCCGGGTTCAGAGAGGAACGTCGAATCGGCGGTGCCGGTCCAGGTGTTGCGGAAGAAATCTCGTTCGAGGTCCAAGGCCAACGCGGCCCGGAACACGCGCTCCTTTTGGGCTTGGTATTCGCGACTGTTGAGGGCCCCGACCTGTAGCGATTCCAGCAGAGGGATAGAGATGCGTTCGCCGACCGGCTGGGTGGTCGGTTCAGCGGAGTCAGTCGGTTCGGTCTGGTAGTCATCGTCCGGCCATTGCTCGATCAGCTCGATGTCGCGGGCGCTCAAGGATGCGGGGGTGGCGTGCGGCAGATTCTGGTCGAGCATCAAGCGCCGTCGTAGTGTGTCGGCAGGGCGTTCGATGGCGAATGGTTCGGTGCGGCCCAAAGCCAGTCGCTGGGTGTCGCCCACGATCTTCATGGCCACGTCGTCGGCCTGGCGCCGATAGTCGCCGGGCGACGTGCAGGCGGGGATGAGCAGGGCCCCCAGGCCTGCCAGGCCCGTCATCAGCAGCGCGCGTTTGACTGAACGCTGGTTCATAATCCCGGTCCTGCTCTTGCTGATGTTGCCGCCCGATGGGTCGGGGTGGGTACAGGATGGTCCGCCAGGGTCGGACGTATTGATCAACAACGTTTTCTGGGGGTCAAGAAGCAACTCCATCGTGAGCCTCACTGCGTCGGACGCATCGTTGATCGATGGCGACACGAGCGGGCTGTCGATCGTCCTAGGCCCGCGGATGATACCACATACATTGCCTTTCGACATCCTCTCACGGTCTGACGGCTGCTGAAGAACTCGTTTCTCGCCCTGGACCCGTTGAGCGCGTCTGAGATTCGTCGAGCCCTTTCATGGAGGACCGGCGCTGTGCGGGTCAGGTCGATCAGCGGAGCAAAGTGCTTGACGCGTTCAACCTCCAGGAACTGGTTTCGGCGGACGATCGCCGGCGGACGATCAAGCTTTGGGCCGATGGCCGCCCGGCGACCCGGCCCGGGCCCGCTTTGTCGGCCGGAGGAATATCCGAGCACCGGGCGAGATCAGGGCGGCGGCGTACAACCTGCTGAGGCTGGGGCGATCGGCTGCCGGAGTCTGACCAAATCCCGCTGCACGGCCCATCGGCGGACCACGACAGATCGACATTCACCAAGTGACCGACAGTTCTGACTCCTTCAATGCCTCAACAAGGCAAGGATCTCGCCATCATTCGCGGCGGTGCACGGCCTGTTGGGCGGACGTTGGGGGCGGGCGACTTGCCGGAGGGCCGGCCGGGCAACGCCAATGCCGGTCGATTCGGTCGGCCTGGAAAGTCAGCGTACGGCGCTCCGGCCTGTGAAACCTGAAAATACCCGATTTTTTCGGGAAAAGGTCCGTTGCGCACGGCCGGCAGCCGCGACTCTTAGTACATAGGAATCGCGGTGAATCCTGGTTGATGGCGGGGCGTCGCTAGAGGGCTTCTTGGGTATGAGAAGAGACGCGGTCCCGCTGAACTGGGGTGCCGTCGTATTCGAGGCCCAGCTCGGGCCTCTTGGGGCGAGGGAGGAGTAGACAGGGATAGTTCGTACCTGGTATTATGGGGTTGTCAACTCTGCGTATTGTCCTTGGGGTGTTGCCGGCGGCCGAGCCCTGCGCACGGCAGGTCGGCATCCAAGGGGATCAGCCAGAAGCGTGCATTCTGCACGTCCTGAGGAGGAAGTTTCCGGAAGGATTCCAAGATCGCGGTCAAGACGGGCGAGGCCAGGGTTGCTTCTGCAGCGACCGGCAGCGGGAGGTGCCCAGGTCACCATGGGGTTTTGCGGATGACCGGAGCGAGGGCTGCTGAGTACTCAGCGGGGAACGTGCCGCCATCCCCGGAGTGGGCGGAGAGAACGAAGCGTCCCGGTGATCATCTCCAGGGGTTCTGAGCGACCTGGCCGCCGAGGTTGGGAACATCTTACGGGGGACATGCCAAGGGAGGCCAAGTGATGTCCAGACGATTATCGAGTTGGACCGGGGGCGTTGCCGTTCTGCTGGCCTGCTCGGTCGCTTCGGCGAGCGAGATGGGGCAATTGATTGCCGATCAGATCCAGGTGGAGAGCTACCGCCACTACCTGCGGGACAAGTTGTACACCCACGACGGCGACGACCGCGGCTGGGGCGGACCGCAGCACGTCCCGGCCCGAGACAACATCGTGGACACGTTCGAGGGGTTTGGGCTCGAGGTCGAGCTGCATTTGTTCTGGGGCGGGGGCGGGGCCAACGTCGTGGCGACTCAGGTGGGCACCCTGTATCCCGACGCTCAGTACATCGTCGGGGCCCACTACGACTCGGACGACAATCCCGGGGCCGATGACGATGCCTCCGGGGTGGCGGGGCTGCTGGAGATAGCCCGGGTGCTGTCGCTGTATGAAACCGAATACACGGTCAAGTACATCGCGTTTGACGCCGAGGAGGCGGGGCTGGTTGGAAGTGAGGCGTATGTCCTGGACCACCTGGATGACGACATCCGGGGCATGGCCCAGTTGGACATGATTGCCTGGGACGTGGGCACCTATGCCTGCAGGATTCGCGGGCGAACCGCTTCGGATCCTGTGAAACTCGCCTTGGCCGACGCGATCGACGAATACGGCAATGGCCTGCTGGGCATTGTGACTGGGGACGCACCCTACAGTGACCATGCGTCCTTCGAAGAAGCGGGCTTCCAGGCCTGCTGTTTGATTGAATTCGATCATTGGTACAACCCCTGCTATCACCGAGCCTGCGACTCCGTCGATACGCCCGGCTACATCAGCTATGTGTACGCCTCGGACATGGTGCGGAGCACTGCCGGTTTCCTGGCCGACAACGCTCTGGCTCATTTGCCCGTCGACTGCGATGAGAATGGTGTGCCGGATGAAGAGCAAATCCAGGGCGATCCATCTCTGGACTGCAACGGCAATGGGGTGCTGGACGCGTGTGAGCCTGGTGGTGATGAGGACTGCAATGGGAACGGCGTGGTGGACTTGTGCGACATCTTCGACGGCGCCAGCGCGGACTGCAACGGCAACCAGGTGCCCGATTTGTGCGACCTGGCCAACGGCCTGGGCGAGGATTGCAACAACAACGGGGTGCCGGATGAATGCGAGCTGGCCGGCGGTCCGGGCGGGGACTGCAATCAGAACGGGGTACCAGACGAGTGCGATCTGGCGGTGGGCACGAGCGAGGATTGCAACGATAACGCGGTGCCGGACGAGTGTGACGTCAGCAACGGCACCAGCGAAGACTGCAACGATAACGGTGTGCCGGACGAGTGCGATCTGGGCGGCACGGGAGATTGCAACGAGAACGGAGTGCCGGACGTTTGTGAAGCCGGCGGCACCGTGGATTGCAACGACAATGGCGTATTGGATCTATGCGACATCTTCGAGGGCACGGTGGAGGACTGCAACACCAACGGAGTGCCGGACGAATGCGAAGTACACAACTGCTGTGCGGACTGGCATGGAACGGGCTGTAATGATCCGCTTATCGAGGACTGTGTTTGTGCGGTCGATCCGTACTGCTGCGAGGTGGAGTGGGACTATCTGTGTACCGAGGAGGTACTCACCCTGGACTGTGGTACGTGCGAGGTCAGCGCGGACTGCAACGAGAACGGCACCCCGGATGAGTGCGAGCCGGACTGCAACGGCAACGGGGTGGCGGATCAGTGCGATATAAGCGGGGGTGCCAGCCTGGACTTGAACGGCAATGGCGTGCCCGACGAGTGCGAGGACTGCAACGAGAACGCCATCCCCGATGAGTGTGACGTCGATTGCGGTGCGGCCGGGGGATCATGCGATGTGCCTGACTGCGGCGGCAGCTCGGACTGCAACGGGAACGGCATTCCCGATGAGTGTGAAACAGACTGTAATGGCAACGGCATTGCTGACGAGTGCGATATTGCCAACGGAACCAGTGATGACTGCGACGAGAATGGCGTGCCGGATGAGTGCGAACTCCAGCAGGCCAACGCGGCGCTGAACTTCGATGGCGCGGATGACATCGTGCGCGTTCCGCGGAGCGCGTCGCTCGAGCCTGTCGGGGAACTCACGGTTGAAGTCTGGATTCGCGCGGATTCTGCGGGCTCCTACCACAGCCGCATTCTGCGATACGCCGCCCATTTCCAGCCCGGCTATCTCTTGGCGTGGCGACATAGCGGAACCACCAGCCTTCGGTTCAGCGTGGATGGTACCGCGGGCGTCGCCCAGCCAACAGATGATATTGCGACAAGCACCTATTTCGGTGCGTGGCATCATGTGGCGGGGGTCTATTCCGAGTCGGGAGGCTATTGCCGGCTATATGTCGATGGAGTGCTTAAGGATGACCAACCAAGTGTGGGCACGATTCGATACTCGAACAGCGAGATGGGCATCGGCAACTTCTGGGCCTCCAGCCACGAGGATTTCGACGGTCTCATCCACGAGGTGAGGGTC
>CAZFMS010000264.1:0-6061 GCA_964520125.1 uncultured Planctomycetaceae bacterium | reverse complement strand
CTCCGGTACCGCGGCGCCGGTCATGATCTTCACGCAGCAGCCCGGACCCAGCCGTACCCTGCCCACTTGGCCGGCGGCGATCATCTCCAACAGGCGGTACTCCTCCCGTGAGTCGTCCGCCATTACGGCGTAGCCGTCCATCGCCGACTTGTCGAACGGGGGAAGATCCAGCGCGGATACCTGGTCGCCGAACAACACGCGCCCGACCGACCCGTGCACCGGGACGATCTCGGCCTCGAGCGGCGGCCCGCCCAGGGTCTCGTCGACTTTGCGGAAGGCCTCCTCCAGTGGGATTGCGTGTAGGGTCTTCACCTGGACAGGTCCTCCTGCTCGAGCAGCGCGGCGGCCCGTCGGTCGGCGAAGGCGGCAACCTCCGCGTTCACCTGATTGAAGGCCCCCAGCATCTGCCGACCTTCCCGGGAGAGCTCCGACCTCCCGCCACCCGTTCCACCGGGCCGGGCGACCAGTAGGGGCTTGCCCAGATGTTTCTCGGCACTCTTGATCAGGTCCCAGGCCCGGCGATAGCTGATGCGGGCCGCCCGGGCGGCCTGCTGCAACGTCCCATGGCGATCCACGTTCTCCAGAAGGCAGGCCAACCCCACGCCAAACGTGTGTTCCTCGCCAAAGACAAACCACACCTTGGTCCGCACCGCCGGAGACGCCCTGCTCAGAAACCGCTTCTGCTCGGCGAGCAGGTCACAGATCGCCTCGCGCGCGGCGCTGCCGGGGAGTTTGGCCCGCAGCACCCTCTTCCAGGCCCGCACCGAACCACCCGGCCCGACCTGGAGGTGGGCCTGAGAACGCAGGGCCGCTACGTCGTTGCGGGCGTTGTTGTGGCGGGCC
Source organism: uncultured Planctomycetaceae bacterium (assembly GCA_964520125.1). Lineage (GTDB taxonomy): Bacteria > Planctomycetota > Phycisphaerae > UBA1845 > UTPLA1 > JAFGQA01. Next base: position 5,218 of record CAZFMS010000264.1, on the reverse strand, counting down.
GACCCGTCCAGGAAGACGACGATGTCGCCGCGCCCCTGAGCGGCCCACGCATTGCATTCCACCACGATGTGTTCATGCCTGCCGCGGCACCGGTCGACGAACGAGGCCAATTCATCATCCGTCGTGAAGTAGTTCGTTGGCTTGCCCGCCTGGCGCCGGCCGCAGCCGAGCTTGGCATAGACCGCATCTTCCAGGGCCTGGACCAATCCCTCGGCGAGATGGGTCTTGCCCACCCCGCGCCCCGTCCCGCAGATTACCCACGTCGTGGTCATTCGAAGCAACCCAGCTCACACTCGCGGATCTTGATGTCCAACAGGTCGAGTAGCTTGCCCAGCTTGCGACCGTCGAGGCTCAGCTTGGTCGCCATGGCCCGGGCCGCCAGGCAACTGATCCACCCTCCGGCCTCCAGCGTCCGCCCCTCGCTCTGCCGACGCTGGTCAGACTGGACGATGTGCACCGTTCCCTCACCATCACCAACGACCTCGATCGACAGCCCCTCGGCTGCGATGAAGGTCACGATTCGGTCTCGCCACTCCTCGGTGACACCCAGGCTGATTCTCATTGGTTCCTTCTCCCAGATGAGTGGGTGCCGCGGCTCAGCCGGCGCTCGACCAAGCCGAAGCAGCCGGTCGCATGCCGGCACCCGCGCTATCTTTTCCTCATCGTGGACGCTTCCAGGCTGCCCGTGGTGCGGGGTCCACTCCGCTGAACGATCACGAGCCGGCCATCATCTCCCTCGATCCGGGGGCTCGGGTAACTAATCCCGGACAGCCTATGACTCCCTTCGCGGAGCGTTATGCTCGGCTGTGCATAACGGTAGGTAAACACCACCCTTCTCACCGTTCTTTTGACGAGCCACCAGTAACCCCTGATCCGGCCGTACCGCCGGCTCCGGCCTGGCCGCGGGTATCCCCGGAGATTGGGAGCCCTTGATCCTAACACGGCCGACGCCGACGCCCCAAGGCGCACCCATCATGATATCAGGAAGATTGCCCCCCGTCAGGTGCCGTCTCCACCTCCACCGGGGGCCATTTCGCCGACCGCCTCGGGCCTCGGGGGGCATGAATCCCCAGGCCCCAGACCATCTCGGCACTCTGGGGTTACTGGTCGGTTGTCGACATCCGGACTCGACGCCGGGGCCATGCCCTCTGGTGGCCCGGAAGCACCTCCTATCGCCGCCTCCACGGGCCTGGCCTGGCCCGCCACCCGCACGCCCAGTCGCCGCCTTCATACCTCCCACGATCGCCGGGGCCGGCGATCAGCGCATCGTCATTATCACCATGCAGGGTCCTTGACCTCCTGAGGACGGATGCGTCGCCCGGTCGAGAGAATTCGGCGCTCAACTCTCTCCTAAGGTGCCCAGGCCAACGCATCTTCCACCGGCGGCCGCCGGGCCGGCCCAAACCGACCCCCGGCAACATCTCGGCCCCATCACGCCGCCTCAGAAACCACCACCCACCGCGAACCTAGGGCCCGCAGGTGATCGAGAACAACCCGGCCCCACCGCCACCCGGAGAACTGGGGAATACCCCGATCCGCAGCAGGTAGGTCTGGCTGGCCACCGCCGTAAAGGTGACCGTCGATTGCAGTCCGCAGACGCCGAAGTCGTCGTTGCAGGCCAGGATGCCGGCCCCCGTCGGACAGCCGCATCCGTCGTACACCGCAATCTTGGTGTCCACCGTGGTCGCGTAGCAGGTCGTCAGGGTGACCGTCCCGCTGCAGGGCGAGGTCCAGCAGAACCACACGTCCTTGTCGATATCCGCCGTTTCGTGGGCGTCGCAGAGCGGGTCCGACAAACCGTCCATCGTCGCGGTCGTGTTGTCGAACATAAACGTATCCTCACCCGAGATGGCCACCGCGCTGGCGCAGTCATCGGCCCCAGGCGTGTAGCCCAGGCAGGTGAGAGTAAACGTTCCCGAACCACCGGGTTGGCCGAGGGCCGTCCCAATCCTGATCAGGTAATCCTGGCCGTTGACCGCACTGAACACCAGGCTCGATTGCGTGCCGCAATCGTCATCGTTGCAGGCCAACAGCGTGGCACTCGTGCGCGGACACGGACTGCACCCCTCATATACCGCGATGCTGGTGTCCACCGCCGTCTGACCGCAAGTGTCCAGTCGCACCACACTGTCGCAATCGGCCGTCCAGCAGAACCACACGTCGGAGTCGATGAGCGCGGAGTCGCACGCCAGGTGGAGCGGCCCGTCGATGGTGGCGTTGAGGTTGTCGAATGCGAACGTGCCCGCACCGGCGATGGCCTGGGCATCCGCGCAGTTGTTGTTGGGCGGACGCACCGGGCAGGTGACCGATCCACAATCGCTGCCAATGCCGTGGAACTCGTCCCCGCCGGCAGCCGCGCACTCGCTCAGAGTAAGGCTGTCATCACAGGTGCCGTTGGGGAAGCAGCAGGCTCCGCTCGGCGAAAAACCGAGCAGCGCGGTGACCAGCAGGTCGACGTCGGTCATATCGACTGTGCCGCTCTCGTCCATGTCCGACGCGCAGAATTCAGGGGTCACCGGATCGCCCGTCGGGTTGTTGAGCAGAACGTCTGCAAACGGCCCAACGTCGCCGCCGTCGATAAGCCCATCGCTACGTACGTCGCCGTCGCCCGGGCCGATGCAGGTTGCCGCGGTGACCGTCACGGTCCCATCGAAACGAACCGTGGTCGCGGGCAGCTCCCAACGACTGTCACCTAGCGAGGTGGACAGAGTGACATCCCATGTGCCGCTGGCGTCAGCACTAGCCACCACGGGAAGGCCCACGTGCTGACCGGACCAGGTGTGCAGCGCCGACAGAAGCACTCCATTGTCATTACCCGTCGCCTGGGCTAAGGGGCCTGCTACGTCGGTATCAAACGCACTGAACCTCGCTAACGGAAACGGGTTTCCGTCCCAGATATCACCCAGCAAGACTATGTCGGTAGGGGGTGCCGGCGTAAACTCCAGGGTCCCAGTAGTTCCCGCCCGAGGGAGTATCTCCACGATGACCGTGAGGCCCCACGTTTCTTCGTCGACAATACTCCCCGATACAATCAGGGTAGCTGTCTCCCCCGGAGCGATGACCAGGTCCTCCACGACGACATCGGCCGCCTCTGCACTAGCTGTGGCGATCAGCCCCGCTATCAATGCCGTAATGATTCGTTTACCAGACATGCTTACTCTCCTCATTTCCAAACCCTCCGTTTAGGCCCTATCGATTGGACGGTATGCTCCAAGCACCATGTTCTCGCAACACGCCGGCTCGGCTGACCAACCGAGCGCACTTCCTAGATCACTGTTCAAGGCGAAATCAGAGGAAAAACAGTGATCGGATCAAACCGCTGGCGGGCCAAAGATGCATCATTCAGCTCGACCTTCCCGCTCTTGTCAACGTCGTAGACGTTGGTGATCGGCACTGGAAGGACCGGATTGAATTGCAGGCGAATCTGTCCTGCATCATCAAGAAGCACCTGGCGATCGCCATCTACGTCGCAAGGAAAATTACCCAAATAGAAGACCGCATTCCCGCCGGCCGCCCCGTCCCCGCTGGGCAGCGACACGGGATTCCCCGACAGGTCGCCGTCCAGTTCGCAGCTGCCCAGGGCGACTTGTGGCGCCTCGATCGTCACCTTCAGCCAGCGTTTCTGGACATAGCCCTCGGCGATGACGATTATCACCACCGTTCGGTCAGACTCTGTCGTCGCCAGCACCTCGATAGTCTGCTCGTCATCGGGCACCGGCCCAAAGTCTGCCCCCGTACCCTCGGTCCACTCGAAAGTGAACGCCTCCCGCGGATCGCCGACAAAAGAAACCAGCTCATCGAAGAACACTCGTATGCCGGTGATGCCATGTATGGTATTCGTAATATTGGCGATAGTGGACGTGGAACCTGCCGCCAGGAAGCTCCGGCTTGGATCGGCCTCGTTGGCGAAGCGGCCGGCATAGAACACCTCCAGGCTCTCTACGTGCGGCGGCGGGCTCATCACAATCTCGACACTGCCACTGCCAGGGCATCCGTTCTCAGCAGTGACCGTCACACTATACGTACCAGATGTCGTCACCACGATGGTCTGAGTAGTCTCCCCATTCGGAGACCAGAGGTAACTGCTGAAGCCTGCCTCGGCGGCCAGCAGCACCGGCCTGCCCTCGCAAGGTTCCATGCCGTTCAGATGAGTGATGATGACCGTCGGGCTCTCTCCCACAGTGATCTCGATATCGTCACTGCCCTCGCAACCTGCATCATCGGTCACCGTTACGCCGTAGATGCCCGCCGTGGTCACGTCGATTGTCTGAGTGGTCTCGCCGCCGGGCGACCACAGATACGTCGTAAAGCCGGCACCCGCATCTAAGGTCACCGTGGTCCCGTCGCAAACGGTGGCCCCCGGCGTCGCGCCGATGGTCACCGTCGGATTAGTATTCACGGTGACGGCCAAGCTATCACTGCCCTGACACCCGTTCGCCTCGGTGGCTGTCACGCCATAGGTATCGGCCGCAGTCACGTCGATGGTCTGGGTCGTCTCTCCGCCCGGTGACCAGAGATACGTCATAAAGCCCGCGCCGGCATCCAGGGTAACCGTGGTCCCGTCGCAGACCGTGGCGCTCGGTGTCGCGCCGATGGTGACCGTCGGATTGGCATTAACGGTGACAGCCAGGCTGTCACTGCCCTGGCAGCCGTTGGCATCCGTCGCGGTCACGCCGTAGGTGTCGGCCGTGGTCACGTCGATTGTCTGAGTAGTCTCGCCACCCGGTGACCACAAATACGTCGTAAAGCCCGCACCCGCGTCAAGGGTCACCGTCGTGCCTTCACACACCGTGTCGCCCGGCGAAGCGGTAATAGTGGTTGTCGGATTGGCATTGACGGTAACGGCCAAGCTATCACTGCCCTGACACCCGTTGGCATCGGTCGCCGTCACGCCGTAGGTATCCGCCGTGGTCACGTCGACGGTCTGCGTCGTTTCGCCGCCGGGCGACCAGAGATACGTCGTAAAGCCGGCACCCGCGTCGAGGGTCACGGTTGTGCCGTCGCACACCGTGGCGCTCGGAGTCGCGCCGATGGTGACCGTCGGATTGGCATTAACGGTGACAGCCAGGCTGTCACTGCCCTGGCAGCCGTTGGCATCCGTCGCGGTCACGCCGTAGGTGTCGGCCGTGGTCACGTCGATTGTCTGAGTAGTCTCGCCACCCGGTGACCACAAATACGTCGTAAAGCCCGCACCCGCGTCAAGGGTCACCGTCGTGCC
>CAZFMS010000263.1:0-6076 GCA_964520125.1 uncultured Planctomycetaceae bacterium | reverse complement strand
CGCTGGCCACCAAGACCGTGATCTCGGAGGTATGGAGCTGCCGGATGAGGGCGGCAGGGACCGCGAGGACCGTTGCTGCCAGATCGGCAATCTCCTGCCATTGGGCCAGCAGGTGGTGAGGGACGTCGGGCCTGGGGGACTGGGGCAATTGCGTTTCGATGGCGCCGGCCGAATCACTCATGGTGGTTTCTATGCTCGGGACGGAGATAGACACTGGCAGGCCGCCGGGTTCGGGGGGGCGTCGCGCCGGGGCCGGCGGGTCGGTTGTTGATCGGCCGGCAGGAGGTGCGGGAGAACCGTGCCCGGCCCGAGGTAGCCGCCGCTTCCGATCGATCATCAACTAATCGTGGAGTAGACATCACCCGAGGCCCTTCGGCAACTCCCGGCCCGTCACTCTCCGCCTTCGCAGAGGGCGAAATGGAACGATTACCGTCGTTATGAGTGTAGCGGAACCACGCTGGCACGGCCAGCAATGCAGACGAGGAGCAACGTCGGTGCCCGCGAGGTAGCAGATGGCGAGCCTCGACCGTCAAGGAGCGGCTGGAAACATCGGGAAGCGCGATCGCTGGCCGCGGCGCCCTGCTGGGGGCAGGCCTGGGCCTCGTCAATGCGAGCAGGGGCGGGACCCGGCGGTTTCGGGTTGGGCGGCGATGGCGCTGACCCGGCCAATGCTCGACCAGTCGGCCGCTGGGCGTGCGGGTGACCAGCTCGGTGCGGACGTCGATGCCTTGGGGACCGCTGGGGCAGGGTGCCGGGTGCGGTAAAGGAGCGAGCCCGGCAGGGTACCGGATGGGCGGGCGGCATAGTTGCACACGGCCGACGCATGGCGCGGTGTATCGGACGAGGCGGCGGGGAATCTCGGGCGTGTGGACCGTGTCGCCCGGGGTGGGTATCGAAACGAAACCAGGGCGTCGATGCTTCCGATTGAATCGGTGAGGGGAAAGATGGCTGGGGAGACGGCCCACTCGGCGTCCGTTCTTCGGGGAGTCGGGTGACGACGGGAAGCACGACGGGATTCATGAAGCTTGGGGGGTAAGGCCATGGCGGTAACGAACACGATAAGCGGTCAGCAGTGTCACCGGGAGGTCGACGGAAGGGACCGACACGATCAGGCCATCGGGCGCATCATCCGGCTTCTGCCTATGCTGCCGGTGAAGGAGTTGGACGCCCTGGCCGATCGACTGGGTCAGAGGCTCGGCGGTTCGTGGAATACGAACCGGCCGTCGATAGCAGACCGGCGGGAGACGGAGCATTATGACGAGGCGGCGATCGGCCCGGCCATGACCACGGTGGAGCCGACCATCGACATAGTGGGGCATTAGCCTGGATGCTTCGCCGCAGAGGAAGAGGGGCGCCGCAACTGACGCAAACGGATCGCTCCAGAGCGAGTTCCCCAGGTTGCACTCCAGGGCGCACCCAGAAGACCAAACCTGGTTGTCCCCAGTGTCCCGGCACGACGCCCGGCGACGTAACTACGGACAGCTCACCCCCAACAGACAATCCACGAACAGCGGTGTGTCTTGGCCAAACTCCAAGACGCCGTTGCTGTTCATGTCGGTTGCGCAATACGCGGCAGTCCCGATCTCACCGCCGGAGATCATAGTGTCAACAAAGGCGCCGATGTCCGAGCCGTTGACCAACGTGTCCTGATTCGTGTCGCCCTTGATGCAGATCGTCTCGAACTGCCGCATCATCTCGTGGTCCTCGTGCTCCAGGATGTGGCAGTGATAGGCAAACCGGCCGGTATAGTCCTCGAAACGGGCGATCACGCGGGTGATCTGCTGCGGATAAGACGTCACCGTGTCCTTCCATCCTGCCTCGTTGGGGTCCGGAGGAACGGGTGATCCGATGGGCACGATCTGTTCATCGACCACCTCGAAATCCTGCCGGTCGAGGACCTGGAACAGCACCAGGTGCATGTGCATGGGGTGGCTCATTCCGGAGCGGTTGATGAAGCGCCATATCTCAGTGGTCCCGAGCACCGGGTACTCGGTGATGTCATCCCAACGCAGCCCGTTGATCAGCCAGTGCGAGCCGGCGCAGGACTCCGAGAACTTGCGCAACTCGAAATCGCGAGTGAGGACGGACTCGCTCTCCGGGATCTGGTCCAACGGACGAAGGGTGGCCGGCACGGGATCGGTGTGTCCCGCCTGATTCTGCACGACGAACTTCATGATGTTAGGGATGACGCCCACGCCGGGAGTTCCCGGGAAGGGAGCCGGGGCGCTGTTGGTCAGGATGATTTCGTCGTTCGGCTGGAAGCCGGCGAAGTCGATGATCACGTCGGCCCGTTCGCCCGTGCTGAGGGTAATCTCGTTCACCGTCACGGGCGCGGGCAGCAGCCCGCCTTCCGTCCCGATCTGGATGAACGGCGTGGCCGGCGACATGGCGAACGTGTAGACGCGCGTGGTCGAGCCGTTGAGCAAGCGGAATCGATACTTGCCCTGGTCGACGTTCAGGTATGGCCAGACCATGCCGTTGACCAGGAGCGTGTCACCGAAGAAGTCCTCCTGCCAAGTCGCCGGGTAGTTGAAGGAGCCGTCGGGGTTGAAGACTCGATCCTGGACAATCAGCGGCATCTCGTATGCTCCGCTGGGCAGACCCAGGGCCTGCTCGAAATCATCCGTGACCAGGTAGCCGCCGGCGAGTCCCATTATGACGTTCAGTCTGGTGATGCCCAGGGCGTGGTCGTGGTACCACAAGGTTCCGGGATGCTGGTTGTTTGGATAGGTGTAGACGACGGAGGATCCCGGCAGGAAGGTGGCCTCCGGGTAACCGTCGACCGCCTCCGGCACATGGCCGCCGTGGAGGTGGATCACCGTCCGGGGGCTGTCATCATCCGCCCCGTGAGGACAGGTGTCGACTTCGAGATGGTGCGACGTCAGCAAGTTGCCACCAGAATCTCGAAGGTCGTTGATCCAGGTGACCGTGACCGGTTCGCCGGTCTTGGCCAGTATCGTCGGACCGGGATAGGCGCCGTTGGTGGGTCCGTCTCCGAAGCCCCATACCGTAGTCGGGGGAAGGTCCCGGTGGAGTTGCTGAGAGAACTGCCGGATGGCCATCTCGTATGAAGCCACTCCCCCGGGTTGACCACTGACGGGCTGAGCGAGTGCCGGAACGGGCAACGGGTCCACATACGGTTCGAGGATCACCGGGCACAGGTCGGGGGTGCATACGGTGCCTTCTCCTTGGTAGGTCCCGCCGGCCGTGCTGCAATCGGCTGCGAGCTGGATGGTGCAGCTGCCGTCATTGAAACAACATGCCCCCGGCTGGGGACAGGGGTTGGGCGTGCAGGTGGTGCCGTCTCCCTGGTAGGCTCCGCCGGCGGTGCTGCAATCGGCCGCAAACACAACGGTGCAGCTCCCGTCATTGAAACAGCAGGCCCCCGGCTGCGGACAGGGGTTTGGGGTGCAGGTGATTCCTTCTCCCTGGAACACGCCGCCCGAAGTCGTGCAATCCGCTTCGAGAATTTCCGTGCATGAGCCATCGTCGAAGCAACACGCCCCCGGCTGTGGACAGGGGTTGGGTGTGCAAACGGTCCCATCGCCCTGGTAGATACCGCCCTGTCCCGAGCAGGCCCCGGCCGAGAGAATCAGGCAGCTCCCATCGCTGAAGCAGCAGGCGCCTTCAGGCTGCGCGCAGGGGTTGGGCGTGCATGACGAGCCGAAACTCTGATAGGTCCCGCTTTGCGTGTTGCAGTCGTCCAGCGTGGTCTCCACGCAGGTGCCACTGAGCAAGCAGCAGGCTCCGATGCAGTCGGTGGTTGCACATGAAGTTCCCTCGCCCTGGAAGGTACCGCTCTGAGCCAAGCAGTCCTCCTCAATCACGTCAACGCACGTTCCATTGGGCAGGCAGCAGGCCCCAGGCTGGGAGCAAGGGTTCGGCGTGCAGTCCGTGCCGTCGCCCTGATAACTGCCGCCCTGAGTGCTGCAATCCGCGGAGGTCAAGACCAAGCAAGTGCCATCGCCGAAGCAGCAGGCTCCGTCCACCACCGGCGGGGTGAAGTCCACGGTGATGGCCGGATGGTGGGTCGCATCGCTGTTGGTGCGACTGTCGAAGCGCTTGGCGGTCTGGTCGGCGCCTTCGTTGCCGATCACGATCCAGCCGTAGTTGCCGGCGGGACTGTCCAGCCACGATTGCACGTCCGCCACCATCGAGCCCGTAGACCCCCAGGTGTAGAAGGAGCCGGCCGGGCCCACACTGGTGGTCCCGCTGGCGCCCGCCACGAAGTCGCCGCCGGGAGAGGTCCAGGCGGGGGACGCTGACGGATCGGAAGTGTCGTAGAAGGTGTATTTCCAGGTCGCGTCTCCGTCGGTGGCGGCCCGACCCTTACCCTCCTGCCCGGGCGCGTCCGAGGTGCCTTCGCCCCAGTCGGTCAGCAGGAGGTGCAGGCTGACGTTTTCGGACCCAGCAACGGTCCGCGAAACGTATAACTGAAAGGTGACACTGTCGACGGTCGAGCCGGCCGGCAGATCGGCCACTACGTCGAAGGCCACCAGGGCCCGTCGTAGGTTTGCTTCGTTGGTTCGCCCCGCAAAAATGCGGGATCCCGCACCGTTGCTGCGGTCATCGAATTCCGAGTAGATCGTGTTGTCTTTGTTGGCCACGATGGTGATTTGATCGGCCGCCACCTGTCCGAGAAACGGACCGCTCAACAGCAGCAGTACAGGCAAGACCCAGATTCCACAACCGAGCTTTGGTGTTTGTCCAGTATCTACGGACATGAGTTGGTTCTCCTTTTTAGGGGCGTCGAAACCCTCCGCATTCACCTTACGCGCGTCGTCGCTTCCCAACTACGCATAGCGCCGCAGTAACAAGCATGACGCAGGACGCCGGCTCCGGTACCGACGTGTAGAACACTGTGAGAGCAGGCCGCAACATAGGATCGGATCCTTCACGGGTGGAGAACTTCTTGGCCGTACCGGCCTCCATCTCGTTACCCAACAGAATCCACCCGAAGTCGGACGTGGGGTTGTCCAAGAATAGCTGCACGTCGGCAACCAGTTGTGGTGTTGATGCCCAGGTGTAGGTGCCGGGACCGCCCACGATTGCCGTTGCGCTGACTGAGGAGTCGAAATCCCCGCCAGGTGTTGCCCAGGAATCCGTGTCGTAGAAGGTGTGCAGCCAGGTCGCATCGCCGGGGGCCGCCGGCCCTCCACTGCCGCCACCGCCACCTGCCACGGAGGGGCCCTCGCCCCAATCGACCAGCAGGCGGTGGAACCCCAGCGTTGCATCCTCGACGTTGGCGGCCGAATTGCTCAGCGTGACGGTAGCGCTCTCGATGATTGAGCCTGACGGAATCGCGTTGAATACGTCAAACGCCAGCACCGCTCGACGGATCGAATCCGTCGATTCGGAGTTGCGACCGACGAACATGGACGGGCCGGCCCCATTACTCCGCGATCCGCCGGCGTCCTCGTAGAGCGTGTTGTCCTTGCTGGCAAAAACGGTAATCTGGTCGGCCGACACCTGCCCGAGAAACGGGCTGCTCAACATCACAGGCCAGACCCATCTTCCGCAAGCGGGCATTCGTGTTTGTCCAGTGCTTACGGGCATGCGTTAGCGCTCCCTTCTATGGGCGTCTGAATCCCCCCGAATTCACTTGTGCACGGGGTTTCCCATCCTCCGGGCCCTCGATCATCTCAGACTGCACGAAGCCTCTCGATTCCAGCGGGAATCGCAGCTGGGTTTCACGGCGCTCATTGACCGTTGGCTGCTACGGTCCGACGAAGTAAGGCCGCATCATCTCGTTGTCTTCGTGCTCGACAATGTGGCAATGCCAGACGTAAAGCCCCTCGACGTCGAACAGGGCCTTGATCGTGGTGATCTCACCCGGATAGGCGATGACGGTGTCCTTGTATCCCGATTCCCAGGGTTCGGGATCCCGAGCCGCGCCGCCGATTTCCTGCCGTTTGATGACCTCGAACCGCACCAAGTGCAGGTGGATGGGGTGGGCGTCCACCGTGAAGTTGTAGATGTTCCACTCCTCGGTAGCGCCCAGCGCGGGGTTCTCCGTGACCCATATATCCACGGATCCAGAAGGTACGTTGACGGTCCGCTCGACACCTACGCCTAA
>CAZFMS010000262.1:0-6105 GCA_964520125.1 uncultured Planctomycetaceae bacterium | reverse complement strand
GGATGAACTTCACCACCAGCGGCCAGATATTCAGCACGGTGCTGGAGAAGGAGCGGCGCGGCGGATACCTGGGGCGCGACGTGCAGATGATCCCCCACGTGACCGGGGAGGTCAAATCCCAACTCCGCAAGCTGGCGGTGGCCTCGGATGCCGACGTGGTCTTCATCGAGATCGGCGGCACGGTGGGCGACGTGGAGAACGCGTACTACATCGAGGCCCTGCGAGAACTGGCCTTCGAGGAGGGGCCGGCCAGCGCCTGCTTCGTGGCCCTGACCTATATCATCGAGCCCGCCGCCCTGGGCGAGCAGAAATCCAAGGCCGCCCAACTGGGCATCAAGCAACTAATCCAGTGCGGCATCCAGCCGCACATCATCGCCTGCCGGGCCCGGAACCCGATCACCAACAAGGTCCGCGAGAAGGTCGCCCTGTACTCGAACGTGCCGTTCGAGCGGGTCTTCAGCATGCACGACTGCCCTTCGGTCTATGTGATCCCCGAGATGGTCCGCCAGGCCGGACTGGACCAGGCGGTGGTGGACATCCTCGACCTCGGCGACCGTCTTCATCCCGAGGCCGAGGCCCAGGCCAAGCAGGCCTGGGACGATTATCTCGCCGATCTGCGGTCCCCCAAAGACACCGTGAACATCGGCATCGTCGGCAAGTATACCTCCGTCCGAGACAGCTACGCCTCGATCATCAAGGCCCTCGAGCATGCCGGCACCCGTTGCGGAGCCCAGGTGAAGATCGACTGGATCGAAGCCGGCGACCTCGAAACCGGAGACGGCCCCCGAACTCCCGGTCCTGATCCCCAGAACCCGCCGGGTAGCCCAGGGGGCCCGGCCGCCCGGCCGTCACCGCCCGAAGCTCCCTCCACGGTCGCCGACCGACTCGGCCACCTCCACGGCATGATTGTCCCCGGTGGCTTCGGGGTCCGGGGGACAGAGGGCAAGGTTGCCTGCATCCACCATGCCCGCACCACCGGCCTGCCCTACCTGGGCATGTGTCTGGGGTTCCAGGTGGCGGTGATCGAGTACGCCCGGAACGTCGCCGGCCTCGCGCGGGCCAACTCCACGGAGTTCGAGGCCGAGGGCCCGGACCCGGTCATCGACATCCTACCCGAGCAGAAGCAGATCGAAGGACTGGGCGGGAACATGCGGCTCGGCGGGCACGACGTAGCCCTCACCCCGGGCACGCTGGCGGCCCGGCTGCACAACAACGCCCCCGAGACTCGACTGCGTTTCCGCCACCGCTACGAGGTGGACCCGCGCTACATCGAACGCCTCGAAGCGGCCGGCCTGATCTTCAGCGGCCGGGCCCCGGACTATCCGATCATGCAGGTTCTAGAACTGCCGGGCGACGTACACCCCTACTTCATCGCCACCCAGGCCCATCCGGAGCTGACCAGCCGCCCGCTGCGCCCCGACCCCTTCTTCCTCGGCCTGGTCACCGCGGCGGTACAGCGCATGGGCGACGGCGCGCCGCAAGCCGATGCGGTGCAGCATCGTTGAGCTGCCGGGCCGTCTCCGCCGGTTCAATCGATCCGGCGGTAGATGCTGAACCCCGGCCCCGGCCGGTGGAGTATGCCCGGCTGCTGGTAGGACATGTAGAAATGATCCAGGGGGGAGAACAGCTCCGGCGGCAGGTCGGCCTTGTATCGGTCGATCTGGTGTACCAGCTCATACCGATCGCGCATTCGGTCGCTCAAGAACGCCCGCTCCCGGGTGTTGTCTCCGAACAAGTAATAGGCCCGCGGCCACTCCACCAGCACGATCCACCGGTAGCGCGGCAAGGCCTCCGGCTCGCGCGGGAGGACCTTCTCGGTGGCGTCGAGCATTCGGATCGGCTGATGGTGGAGCATGTAGGGCATGGCCGACCCGCCGCCGGACCAGAGGATCGGCTCCTGCGGCGGGATGTGGTCCACCATCCAATGGCGCAGGTCGCCGCGCGTGTCGGTCCTGCTGATGCAGCGGTCGAAGGCCGAGATTCGCAGCAGGCCGGGGATCAGCAGGACGACCGTGGTCAGGAGGATCGGCCCGCCGGTGGCGAAGCGCGACCCACCCCGGGAGCACCACCACCGGCGTATCACGACGTAGGCCGAGCGGACCGCCCAGGCGCCGCCGATGGCCAGAAAGGGTAACACAATGTCCATGTAGCGGATGAAGATCCGGTTGCTATGCCCGGTGAACACGTAGTAGGAGACTGGCAGCGACCAGAGCAGCAGGCCCTTGCCGCTACGGCGCCAGGCCATCCACAGTCCGCCGGCCAGGGCTGCGGCGAGCATTGGCCAGCCCAATCCGTGCCCCAGGGAGATGCGCAAGTGATCCAGGTATCCGTTGATGCCCTCGGCGATGGGCCCTTCCTCTTTCAGCAGGAACATCTCCCAACTGAAGTGCTCCCAGGCCTTGGTGATGTCCAGGAAGAAGAAGGGCGAGGTGGCGGCAAAGACGGCCAAGGTCAAGGCGAACGCGGTGATCGACGCCTTCAGGATGCCGACCAGCGGGTGATGCGGCCCTCGCCGGCGGAAAGATCCGACGATGGCCACCGCAAACGGGACACCCAGCCAGAGGCTGGTGTATTTGGTGCCGATAGAGAGCCCCGCGAAGACGGATGCCCAGAGAAGATGTTTGTACCGACCCCGGCGATGCAGCTTGGCTAACTGCCAGAATGCCAGACACCCCAGAAACACACACGGCACGTCGGTCACCCCGAAATGGGAGTCCCGAACGTGCAAGTAGCAGAGGCAGATGGCCAGGCCGGCCGGCAGGGCCGTTCGCCGCCCGAACAACTGTCGGGCCGTGAGGTAGACCACCGCGGCGGTCAGCGAGCCGCATACGACGCTGATGATTCTCAGGAGCAGGTGGAACGGCGCCGGATTCTCAATGAACAACGCGTTCATGGTTTCGGCCTCGGTCGCCCCGCCCCACTGCATCCCCCACAGCAGCAGCTTGTAAGACCCGAAGGCGGTGTAGATCATCAGCGAGGGGTAGGAGAAGAAACTGGGGTTCCAGCCGTCGACCCGTTCGAGTCGCAGGGCGTTGCCGACCAGGGTTTCCTCGTCGGGCCGGGCGACCGCGTGGGGCAGGCCGAAGCCCAGACCTACGCTACGAACGATGATGGCCAGGGCCACCAGCACGAGACAGTGCTTCCACGCCGTGGACCAGCGACCGGATGGCGGTGCTTCCATCCCGGTAATGTCCGCGATCCGACTGCGCCTTGCAAACCAGCGGTTGTTCGGCCGTCACGGCCGAGCACCGGCCGATCTGGGAGGCGGGTTGGCCCGGCTACGCGGCGGTCCGGCCATGAGGTGTCGGGCCTAGCTGCGCGGCGGTCCCCCGGCCACGGTGAGTTCGTGGTGTTTGACGGCTGGGGAATGAGGGACTCGCGGCCGGACCAGCTCAGCCCCGGGAAGTTGGTCGGGACAGGAACTCGACAAAGGCCTTGGGCGAGGCCAGGTCGTCAAGGGCAGCCCTGCGGATGAGGGAGCCGTCGTGGGAGTCAAGGATCAGGACGGCGGGAATGCCGAGAATACCGTAGCGTGCGGCGACTCGAGCCTGGGGGCTGTCCGGCGAGTTGCTGCTCAAGTCGACGCGCACCGGAAGGTACTCCCCGGCCACCGCAGACTCCACTTCCGCGACCGAGAACACCAACTCATCCACCACTTGACACTGAGGGCACCAACTGGCCCAAAAATCCACCAACAAGGGCAGGCCCTGGGTCTGGGCAGCGGTGGTCGCGGAATCAAGGTCGCTGGCCCAAGCCAGGCGGGACTCCGCCGGCCGGCCGGCAAACCAGTAGAGCAGGCCCACCGAGACCGCGGCGATGGCCAGCCAGCGTGTGCCGGGGCCGCCGGGCTTTACACCTGTGGGTCGAGACTTGGTTGCCATCAGCCATCTCCTCGTAGTCCGGTTTGGGGGGAGTCTGGGCGTTCGCTCCTGACGAGTATCATAGCGCGGTTCGAGGTCTTTCCCAGGCCGAGGCAGCGGAGGATTCCTGGAGGTCCTGGTGGAGACATCGGTGGAGCGGACCCCGCGGTCCAGAAAAGAAGGGCGCCCCTGTGACCGAACGGCGCCGCGGATTCCCCCGAGTGTCTCCTCGGCGGGGACCCCGTGTCGCCGCGGCGGATTCCAGGGCTATAATGGGGTTCGAGACCGGTTAGCTTCTTCCACGTCCGGCCCCCGGCCGGCTACTTGGCACTTTGAGAGGATAGCAAGGCATGGTCATCTCGATCACCTATTGTGGCGAATGAAACTACCTTCCAAACGCCGCCAGTTTGGCGGAGAAGATCAAAGGGCAGATCGGTGTAGAGCCCAAGCTCATCCAGGGCAGGGGCGGCGTCTTCGATGTCGTGGTCGACGGCAGGAAGATCTTCAGCAAGCATGACACCGGCCGATTCCCCGAACCCCACGAGGTCCTCGATCAACTGAAACCGGTCAGCTGATCACCGGGTATCGCCCCCCAGCCCCGGCCGTCCGGCACCGTCGGGGCACGGCGATATCCCAGTTTGGGGGACCCGATCGGCTCAGCGGTTTGGCCTGGAGGGCACTTTCACTTCCATGCGGCGAGTCGTGGTGGGGTGCTGTGTCTCATAAGTCTCGTCGCCCAGCCGGTCGCCGACACTCGGCACCATCTGGAGGGCGATTCCCCCCTGCCGCAGTCCGGTGCCTTTCCGACCGGTGATCACGCCGGATGGCTGCTCGACACCGACACGCAACTATAGTCGCCGGGGGGTTCAACCGACACACTAGCGGTCAGGACCAGGAGCCGACGGATGAGGCGGGCGGCGGGGAAGTTCTGAATTCGACAAATTATAGGAACGGCGGAGATCGGCATGGATGTGAAGTTCATCAATCCCTTCGTTACGGCAATCAGCCGCGTATTCGAGACCATGGTGGGCACCGAAGTCAAGGTCGGCAAGCCGCTGCTCAAGCAGGCCGCGCTGATCTCGGCGGAGGTCTCCGGCATCATCGGCCTGTCCGGCGATGTTCAGGGCTGCGTGGTCTTGAGCTTTCCGGGAGACGTGGCCAGCAAGGCGGCATCCAGATTCGCCGGGACCGAGCTGACCATTGACCACCCCGATTTCACGGATGCGGTCGGCGAGCTGGCCAACATGGTGGCCGGTAACGCCAAGAAGGATTTTCCGGGATGCAATGTGAGCATCTCCCTGCCCAGCGTGATCATTGGTCCCGGACACACGGTCTCGCAGTCGAAGAGTTCACCCTTCTTGATCATCCCGTGTGAAACCGACATAGGTCGGTTCAACGTGGAGGTCGCGCTGGTCACCAAGAAGAGCAAGAGCCAGGCGGGCCAGCAGCCTGTTGCAGGAGCAGTCTGATGAAGATACTTCTCGTGGACGACTCACGCACCATCCGGAACATCCAGAAGAACACCCTGAAGACCCTGGGGCACACCGACGTTCTGGAGGCCGCCGACGGACTCGAAGCACTGGCCTGCCTTAGCCGGGAGCAGGACATCGAGCTGATGTTGGTTGACTGGAACATGCCCAACATGGATGGTATCACCCTGATCCGCAAGGTGCGGGAGACCAACAAGACTCTGCCGATGATCATGGTGACCACCGAGGCCGAGAAATCGCGAGTTCTCGAGGCGGTCAAGGCCGGGGTCAACAACTACGTGGTCAAGCCGTTCACCGCCGACACCTTGGCAGACAAGATCAATCAGACGATGTCCAAGGTCGAGGCCACCGCGTCCTGAGGAAGGGACCGCGGGGCCGGCCGTCGGGGTGATTCAGGGGCGTTGCGGAGTCTTGAACAGATGGGTATTGCGGCGATCGCTAATCTACCGGTGCAGGTCGCCGTTGATCCCGATGGGCTGCGGGCCTGGCTGGTCACCCCCGACGGAGCCGACCTCTCCCAGTTCAACGCCCAGAACCTTAACGTGGTCCTGGAGGCGGCCGAGATTGCGGTCACCGACGCGGTGGTCGCCAGGATAGGCGAGTTCCTCGAGCATGCCAATTCACTAAAAGCCTCGGCCAAGAGGTTCATGATCGCCGAGGGGACTCCGCCGACGGACGCCACCGACGCCGGATTCCAATGGGCTCGGCCTGGCGATGCCCCCTCCCCATCCGAGAACGCGGCCCAGTTTCAACAC
>CAZFMS010000261.1:0-6130 GCA_964520125.1 uncultured Planctomycetaceae bacterium | reverse complement strand
TCCAGTTGGCAATGATCCGCCGATACCTCAAACTACTGTTTTCAGACAGAGCCTAATCCAAAACGCTGTTCAATCCTGTGGGGAACGCGGCACCATAACAGTTCGGACCCAGGCCGCCGACGACATGATTCGTGCCGTGGTATCCGACGACGGCTGCGGCATGACCGACGGAGTGAAGCGGCACGCCTTCGACCCCTTCTACACCACCCGACAAAATACCGGCGGCACCGGCCTGGGCCTGAGCATGTCCCAGCGCATCGTCGCCGAGCATGGCGGGAGCATCAGCATCCAGAGTCAGTCCGGCGAAGGCACCACCATCACGCTTGAATTCCCGCTCACCGCTCCCTCCACCTGTGCTACCCTGGCCGCCCGTTGAAGGCCCGTCAGGGTTGTTGCCGGGCAACGCCCGGCTTCGCGACCCTACCCTGGTGCTCTGCCCGGGCTTGATGTCCCTCGGGCGGTCGTGTTAAGCTGCCCGGATTCCAGAGGCTAACGTCCGGCCCGGCGGATGGACGATGATCAGGTAACCTCGCTCGGGCGGCGCCCGGCCCCCCGGGCAGACCGGCGCTACAGGAGTTCGTTCATGAAATGGCATCGGCGACGCAGATGGATGACCCTGGCCGCCCTGACGCTCGGGACAACGTTACAGCTCTCGACCTGTCAGCAGGAGGCCGCCCTGCTCGGCATCCGAACCGCCTTCACCTCTTTCACCCTGCCGTTCAATCAGTTGATCCGGCAGTTCCTGCTCGGTTTCTGATTGAGCCGCAGGATTGGAGCCCTGACCCTTACCCACAAGTCGGAAGATGTTGCCAGATCCTGGTGGCGTGCTTCTGCCGGTTGGATACTTCACCGAGAAGAATCAACTTCAGCCGACCGGCTTTTTACCCTAACTTGAGTTGGGGTGGGGCTGCCGGGCCCCGTGGCGCTTCTCCCACAGCTCCTCGGCTTCCGGCCGGCGGAGGTAGAACGGCACCAACTCTCGAGGCGGCGTGAACCGTCCCGCTTGGGCCAGGCGCCACCCGAGGCGATGCACATTTGCCGCCTGGGGCCGCCAGAGGGCGCTGTCCAGTACCTCGGCCCCGGAAGCGTCGATTTCCTGGCGGTGGTGATCGATGCCTTCGCCGATGACCGCGATCGGCTCAGGCGCTTCGGCGAACAGGCGGCCGGGCTCGACCATTCGCGGCTCGACTATCCGGCGGTATCCCTCGGCGGCCTGCTCATACACCGCGGCGAAGACCTGGCTGCGCTTGGCGTCCAGGACTACGGCAAGATGGTGCGGCGGGTCCGCGGCTGCAATGCAGTTCTCGGCGATGACGTCCAGCGTGGGAGCTGCGCAGATCTTCGCACCAGTAGCCAGGGCCAAATGTCGGGCAAACGTGACCGCCACCCGCAGCCCCGTGAAGCTCCCCGGGCCGATGGACAGATAGCACTGGCCGATGCTCTGAGCAGCCCAACCTTGCTCGCCGCAGAGCCGGTCCACCATGGGGAGCAGGTCCCGGGCATGCTCCTTTTGCGTCGAGAATTCGCTCTGGACGACCAGATCCGCCCCCCGACCCAGGGCCACCGACCCGTGCCGGCCGGAAGTCTCGACGGCAATGATCCTCTCTTCGCTCATTGTCCCCGGGGCCCTCGCATTCCAGCCGGATAGGCCTTAGAATGCCCTCTCTCATTGGTTCGGCGTAGCCCATTGTCTGACAACGGAGTCTCGATTCATGGCCATACAGCACATGTCGGTCGAGGACTACGCCGGGGTGACGGTGGTGAAGTTCACCGACACTTCCATCCTGGATGCCGGGATGATTAACCAGATCGCCAGAGAACTGTACAGCCTCACCGACCAGCAGCACAAGCAGAAGCTGATCCTGGACTTCTCCCACGTGAAGTTCCTCTCCTCCCAGACCCTCGGCATCCTGGTCACCTTGAATGAGAAGGTCCGAGCGATCAAAGGCTCCCTCCGATTGTGCGGGCTGCGTAAAGAACTTCTGAAAGTCTTCCAGATCACCAATCTCGACAAGCTCTTCGAGTTCCACCCGGACGATGCCTCCGCCCTGGCCACCTTCAACGTACGCGTCGAGTGATACTGCCCATCGGCCGCCGGCCGAAGAATGCCCCGCCTGCGGGGCACCCCGAATCGAGTACCCACCAAGTCGATAAGCAACCGCGAAGCCCACTTCAGGACCGTGATCCGGCCCTTGAAGACTGCCGGATTGCAGTATAGCATCCTCACCCTTGGTCCGAGGGAAGGAAGCCAACGCCTCGCCCCCACGCAAGGAGAGCCTGATGATCCGATGTCTGCTACTCGCGGGACTTTGCATAGTGCTACTGGCGGGCGCGACCTGCCCCGGTCCGGGGGCCTTCTGCGCCAATGAAGTCGATGACTCGGAATTCGGCTTCAGCCTGACCATCCCCAGTGGGTTCGAATGCACCGCCGTCTTCGCCAGCGACTCCGTGATCGCCCAGGGACGTTGGGCCCAGGCCTCGACCGGTTATGCCGCCTCGGTGCAGATCCGGCAGACGACCACGGAAGAACCCGAGGACGCCGAAGGTGTTACCATCGAGGATCTTGCCGACCTGACCAACACCCGGGGGATCACCTTCCAGCGGAAGAAAGTCACCGTCTCGGCCTTGTCCGCAATCAGCTATGTAGGGGCGACCAACCTATCTGGAGGTCGCACCCTGTGGGTCACCGTCGGCGGAACCTCCGATGATCAAGCCTTGCTCGACAACTTGAACGCGATCCTCGAATCCGTCCAAACGACGAGTTGATCGTGCCGGTCTCGTAGAGCTTTCCGCTGCCGGCACCGCGGTACGCCTCTCCTTAGAGTCGCCCGCAACGAAGAAACTCCCAGGCCCCAGCTTCGAGGGCTTCCCAGCATGTCCGAAGAGTCCACGCCAATCACCGCAAGGCATTTCGAGTATGTCGCCGCCCACACGGTCCAGGAAGACGACTTCCTCAAATCGCTCAAACGCCAGGCCCAGGCCGCCGGCATCCCCCCGATCTGGATCTCCCCGGAACAGGGCAGCTTCATGCAGATCCTGCTGAAGCTCTGCCGGGCCCGGGAGGTCGTCGAGGTGGGCACCCTGGCCGGCTACTCGGCGATCGTAATGGCTCGGGCCCTCGGTCTCGACGGACGGGTACGGACCATCGAGATCGACCCTAAGCACGCCGACTTCGCCCAAGAGTGGGTCGCCCGATCCGACGTCGCCGGCCGGGTCGATATCCTCCGCGGCGCCGGGCAGGATGTCCTCCCGCGCCTGGCCGCCGAATCGGCCGACGCCGCTTTCCTCGATGCCGACAAGCCCAACTATCCGCTCTATCTCCGGGAGTGCCTGCGGATCGTCCGCCCCGGCGGCCTCATCATGGTCGACAACGCCTTCGCCTTTGGTGAGCTTCTGGCCGAGCATCCCGCAGACCCGGACACCCCGGCCATCCGCCAATTCAACGAGTACATGGCCCAGATCGCCGGACTACACAGCGTCATCGTCCCACTCGGCGACGGCTGCTGGGTCGGGGTCAAGCAGCAGTAGATAGCCTTGCTGCGGAGATTCCGCATTCCGCGCGACGCTCTTCGTCCACCCGGTGCCCATCGAGTATGATGCCCGACATGGACGCGCCGAAAGAGCTTGATCCAGTCGAGACCGTAGCCCGGCGCTGCCTGGGAAGCAGATTCCTCTGTGAGCGGGCCGTCCGGATCAACGCCCTGGCAAACTGGATTTCGTCCTTCGCCGAGCTTGGCAATACGGCCTGCAACCGCCGCGCTGTGCAGGCAGCCGCATGGTTCCACGATGCCTGGTGCGGAGAGGACTTGCAGGCCGGGAGTTTCCCCGCCCCCCTGGTGCTCGCCCTCCAGCCGACCGACTTGCAGCGCGGCCGGGCGGCGGACATCGCCTCCACCTTGCTCGACGGCGTCCTGGACGACGCCACCCGCTCGACGGCGGCCCGGGCCATCCGCGCCGCCGGCCTCCGCGACCCGGCCATGGCCGAAGCCCAAGTCCTCGCCGAGGCCGCCAACCTGGATTCCATCGGCCCCTTGTGGCTCTGGGGTCAGGCGTCCCGCTGCGCCGCCGAAGACCGGCCCGTCGCCTCCGTGGTGGCCGTCTGGCAGCGGCACGTCGAATACCAATACTGGGCCAAACGCATCAGCGAAACCCTGCGTTTCGAGCGCTCCCGGCAACTCGCCCGCCAGCGCTGTAAGGTCCTGGATAGCTACTGCACGGCTTTGCGAGATCAGTTGACCGGCGGTGACACGGACATTACCGCGGAGAAGACCGGCTGATGGAAATCTATCACGCCCGATGGGTGTTGCCGGTCACCGGGGCCCCGATAGAAGGCGGCGCCCTGGTCGTCGACCGCGGCCGCATCGTGGACGTCGGGAAAGCACAGAGCGTCAGCGGCGAGACTGTCCGCGATCTGGGCGACTGCATCATGTTGCCGGGCTTCGTCAATGCCCATGCCCACCTCGAGCTGACCTGCTATCGTGGTCGCGTGCCGGCGGGAACTTTGTGGCAGTGGTTCGAGCAACTGATGGCCCTGCGTCGGCGTCCGGAGGCGGCTGAGCAGGAGCGCGAGGCCGTCCACCTCGGGGCCCGGGAATCACTGGCGGCAGGCGTCACCTGCGTAGGAGACATTTCCCGCACCGGGATGCACGTCGAGGCCCTGCACTCATCCCCGATCCGCAAGGTTTGCTTCCTGGAGTTGATCAGCGGAGCCGCCGCACCTCCAAACGACATCGACTCACTCGCCGCCCTGCTCGAGAGCAACACCAAGCTCGCTCAGCCCCAGCGCCTCGTGATCGGAATCTCCCCCCATACGCTCTACACGGTCACCCGGGACGACCTCGCCGCCGCCGCAGCGTTGGCGGCCGAGCATGCGACGCCGCTAACCATGCACCTGCTGGAGACGGCCGAAGAGGCCGAATGGCTCCGCAGCGGAGGCGGTTTCTTGCAGGCCTTCCTCTCCCGCCACCATCTGCCGACCGCCTCGGTCGCCGGCCGGGTCCGGGCCCTCGCTCTACTCCACCAGACCGGCCTCCTCGGCCAGCGGCCGCTTCTCGCCCACGTCAACTATCTCGACGATCTAGAACTCGGGGAGCTGGCCGCCTCTCGGGCCAGCGTGGTCTGGTGCCCGCGGTCCCACCGCTTCTTCGGTCACCCCCCCCACCGCTGGCGGGAGATGCTGGACGCCGGCATCAACGTCTGCATAGGCACCGACAGCATGGCCAGCAACGAGACACTCTCGATACTGGACGAGCTTCGGAACCTGCGTCGAATGGCCCCGGAGGTCACCCCCGACCTGATCCTCGAGATGGGCACCAGTCGAGGTGCGGCCGGTCTGGGCCTGGATAGTCACCTGGGGAGTTTTCGGAGCGGAATGTGCGCCGACTTCGTGGCTGTCCCTTGGGACCCGGCCGGTCCGGCGGATCCGGTCCTCAACCTCCTCGACGGAAGCAAACCGGTCAGCGGAGTGTGGATTGGCGGGGCCGAACTCTCACCTCACGCCTGACCGCCCCTACACGATCGCGGATGCCCATACCCGTGCCACGCCAGGTTGCCCGACCGCCATGATTCGTTAGACTACTGCACCAAGGAGGCCTCCCGGCTTCCAAGCGGACCAACCCCGCCGCGTCCAAGCCGGGGCCCCACCCTGGCGAAGACCATCGTGTTTCTTCAGGAGCGAGTGTCTGATGACTGATAAAGAGCAGAAGCTACACATTGATGACGACTGGAAGAGCGAGGCGGCCGCGGAGAAGGAACGCCTGTCTCAAAACCTGGACAATCAGGACCAAGCCACCATGCCCGAGGGTGGCTTTGTCGGTCTGGTGCAGATGATGGCCATGCAGACCATGATCGGTCTGGGCGGCATGGCCGGCCCGGGTGGACGGGAGATTCCCCCCAACCTGGACCTCGCCAAGCTCTACATCGATTTCCTCGAAGTGATGGACGAGAAGACCAAGGGCAATCTCAACCAGCAGGAAAAACACCTCCTCGATACCACCGTGCACCAGCTTCGCATGGCCTACGTCGAAGCGGTAAGAGGCGGCAGCGTCCCACCCGCCATGCCTCAACCTCCGCCGGCCTAGAGCACTTTAAGCATGACATGGCGCATACCCACATGAGGTAAACCACCCTA
>CAZFMS010000260.1:0-6134 GCA_964520125.1 uncultured Planctomycetaceae bacterium | reverse complement strand
CTGATCCAGCGGCCTGGTCGCCGGCACCCCGCGCGTCAGGATGAAGGAATCCAGCAGCCGCCAGCCTCTCCGCCGGCAGCCGTGGGCGATCACGTCCGGCACATTCACCCCACACTTTCGGCGGAGAATCACATAGTTCCGAGCCTCAGTCCGACCCTTGTCCCCCAGAACGCCCGGCCGCCACCGCCTACCCGTGTGGCGGTAGCTCTTCAAATAAACACATTTCCGGCCGCCGGCCCGGCCCAGGTCAATCCTCCGCGTTTCGCTCGTGCTTGTACTGGCCACCACCTCGCCCAAACCGCATAAGACGTAATCCTCACAGCTCGCCAGCCCGAGGGCCTCCAGAACCGGACCCATCTCCGGCTCGAGCATCGTCAATTGGCTCTCGATCGGCATCCTGCGTGAACCTCGGGCGGTGATCTTACGTCGTGTCCGCCGCCGCTCCCAGAGGCGGGTCGAACACTAACCCGCGATTCAAGCGCTGCAGCTCCGTGCCCCGGATCATCCTGGACTGCCTCTGAACGTGCTGCAGCCACCGGCGATCCCCCTCGGCCAGCCTGGGCCGATCCAGATACTCCAGCAGGAACCTCAGCTGATCCGTCTTCGAGCAGAAATCAGGCGCCAGGGCGGCCATTGCCGCAATATCCGCCACAATGCTCTCTTGTCGACGCTGGGTCATGCGGATCCGCCGACCGACCGAGGCATCCAGGAAATAGAACTCGAAGCGGTTCTCCGGCAGGATTCGAATCAACACGTTCCGCCAGAACAAATCTCGATGCATGAACCCTACCTGGTGCATGTGGCGAATCTGCCGGGCCAGAGAGGTCAGGATGTCCCGTCGGGCCCCGATCGCCTGGGCCGACTCCCGGCGGTGGCTGAACGTCCTGATGAAAGATGACAACGCCATCGCTTCCGGAACCGCCTCCGTGATCAGAAAGCAACTGCGCAGGAAATGGCCCCTTCTTCGCTCCCCGAAGGCCACCGGCCGAACCGCCTGAATGCCCAGCCGCCGCATCAGCGCCAGGGCCCGGTACTCACTCCGGGCCCTGCTGGCCTTGAAGAACGTCCCGCGAAACATCCCTTGAACGCGGTGCCTCAGCCGAGGATAGTGATACCGCTTGATGTATACCGGTGAACAGGCATGAGGCAACTTCACCATTATCGTGTCCCCGGTCCGACTCCAGGCCGCCAGGCGATCTCCCACGCAGGCCAATACCGCCGAGACGCTGTCCAGCCCGGCACGACGCAGGTGCTCGCGGAAGGGTGGGTCGATCAGCAAATGATCCGTCACGAACATGACTGGCTGACCCCCGCGGAGGGCGCCCCGCTCAAAGACAGCAGTTCTTCCGCTCTGGCCGTCACTATCGCCGGCGGCAACTCCCGCATACATCGATGATGCCTCAGCGGGCAGGTCCGCTCCATGCAAGGCATACAGTCCAAATCCAACATAACCGCTCGTTCTTTGGCAAAACGAGTATCCGTCCACGCCGGATCGCTCGAACCGAATACCGTCACCACCGGAACCTCGAAGGCCGCCGCAAAATGACGCGGGCCCGTGTCATTGGTGATCAAGAGCCGACATCGACGGATCAGGGCTTTCAAGGGACCCAGCCCCAGCGGCGGATCGACGAAGACCTCGATCGGCCGGCGAACCGCGGCCTGCAGACGCTCCGCGATGACCCGCTCCTTCGGACCCAATGTCGCCACCACCCGCGCTCCCTGCCGCGCTGCCAAAGCGTCCGCCACCTCGGCATAGTACTCCGCCGGCCAACACTTAGCCGATCCGTAGCCCGCCCCGGGGTTCAAGACCACCAGCGGACGGCCCGGCTCCACCGGACCCAGCCGTCGGTCAATCGCCGCCTCGTCCCCCGGCAACGTCGCCAGTTCCAACCGCTCCTCCACCTCTCGGCAACCGACATAGCCGGCCAGCTCGTTATAGTATTCCGGCGCCGGCACGGGAATATACTGCCTGCCCACCCCCAGCTTCCCGCCGCCGCGCCGGGGCTTTAACCCGTCCGTCAGCAGCCAACCGCGACCGTCGCGGGCGTAGCCCACCCGCCGCCCGGCCCCTGCGAGCCGGGCCACCAGGGCCGAGCGGAACGAGTTGGTCAGCAGAATCGCCAGGTCGAACCGCTCTCCCCGCAGCCGGCGGACCAAGCCTGGTAGCCCCTCGGTGCCCTCTCGCTCCCCGCGAGGGCGGGGCCAGAAGACCTGCTCGTCACTGAAACAGGTCCCCGCCAGGACATCCGCCACATAAGGCCGCATCAGATGCACGATCCGCGCCGTGCTGAACTGTCGACGGATGGCCCGCAGGGCGGGGGTGGCCATCACCACGTCGCCCACCCAATTCGGAACGGAAACCAGAATCCTCGCTGCATCCCTCATGCCCAGTCCTTCACTGCACCAACGGGAGGAGTCTTATTCTATCCCGGGCCCCGGGTGGCAACAACGCTGAGCCCCCGCTCGGCAATCCGCCGGCCCCGCCGCCGCTGGACTTTCCCCGGGCTGGATACTAGAGTCTGCGATTCAGGGCTGATCGACGGCTCGAACGCCGCACTACGCTGTAGGGACCAATCCGGGAGACGCAACCAATGGGCCTGATGACCGGCAAGAAAGGGGCCGTCTTCGGCGTGGCCAATGACCACAGCCTGGCCTGGCACATCGCCCACAAACTGCACGACGAAGGAGCGGAGCTGGCCTTCAATCACCTCCCCGGCGAGAAGATGGAACGACGAGTCCGCATGCTGGCCGAGCCCATCGGGTCGAAAATCATTCACCCCTGCGACGTCACCAAGGACGCCGACATCGAACGATTTCTCGGCCGCGTCGGCGATGCCTTCGGGGGCGTCGATTTCATCGTCCACGCCGTCGCCTACGCCAACCGCGAAGCCCTGGCCAATCGATTCTGGCAGACCGGCCGGGAGGACTTCAAACAGGCCATGGACATCAGCGTCTACTCCCTGATCGCCGTCTGCCAAAAAGCCTTCCATATGTTCAACCAGAGTGCCTCCGTCCTGACCCTCAGTTATCTGGGCGCCGCCAAGTACATACCCGGATACAACGTCATGGGCGTCTGCAAGGCCGCCCTGGAAAGCTCCGTCCGCTATCTGGCCGGAGAACTGGGCAAGCCGCGCCAGATCCGGGTCAATGCCCTCAGCGCCGGACCGGTCCGCACCCTCAGCTCCGCCGGCATCAGCGGCTTCGACCGCGTCCTCGAACACTATCCCGCCAAGGCCCCCCTACGCCGCAACATCACCCCGGAGGAAGTCGGCAAGGCCGGACTCTATTTCTGCAGCGACCTGTCCAGCGGCATCACCGGAGAAATCCACTACGTCGACGCCGGGTACAACATCGTAGGCTGGTAGGCTCGAACCGGGGCGTGAATGCGCCGATGCCAGGCACCCTGTCGCCTCCCGGCCGATCCTTCTCCAGGTATCTTCTCCGATCTTCCCGGCACCGACCGGCCTCATCGCCCGCCGTGCTCACCATAACCCGACCCTGACCAACTCCGCCGCCGCCGTCTGGACCACTTGACCCGCCGGCCCACAGACGCTAAGGTCCCCTTCTCGCCGGTCCGCGAGAAGACTACGCCGAACGGAGAAGATCCTTGGGCTACCACAGCATAGTGTGTGTCAAGCAGGTCCCCGACACCAGCAACGTCACCGGCGATATGATGAAGCCGGACGGAACCGTCAGTCGGGCGGCCATGCCGACCATCTTCAACCCCGAAGACCTCAACGCCCTGGAGGCCGCCCTCGCTGTTCGCCAAGAACACGCCGGCTCGGTCACCGTCCTGACCATGGGCCCCCCGGCCGCCGCCGAGGTCCTCCGCCAGTCACTCCACCGGGGAGCCGATCGGGCCATACTCATCACCGACCGTCGTGCCGCCGCCAGCGACACCCTGGCCACCAGCTACATCCTCAGTCAAGCCATCAAGAAGATCGGCCGATTCGACCTCGTTTTCTGCGGCCGCCAGGCCATCGACGGTGACACCGCCCAGGTCGGACCCCAGCTCGCCGAGAAGCTGGGCATCCCCCAAGCCACCTACTTCGAGCGCTTTCTCGAGTTGACTGACCACACCGCCCAAGTCCGCCGCAACGTCGGCAATGGCTGGGAGGTCCTCGAGGCCCCGCTCCCCTTGTTGCTGACCGTCCTCGACACCGCCAACCGCCCCCGTCCCCCCGCGGCCAGACGAGTCATGCAATACAAGCGGGCCGTCACCATCGGCGAGTTGACCCGCAGAATCGCCGCCGACCTGCCCGACGCTTCCAGCGACCAAAAGGAAGCCGAGCAAGCCAAGCGGATCGAGTCTTTGAAAATGAACAATCTGCTGATCGAGCAGTGGGACCTCGATGACTTCGACGCCGACTTGCAGTGGTGCGGCCTGGCCGGCTCGCCGACCAAGGTCCACCGCGTACAGTCCATCGTCTTGACCAAGGAGGGCTACACCGAAGTGCCGCCCACCGACCAGGGCATCCGCAAAATGATCCGCGAACTGATCGTCGAACATACCCTGGGATGATAGATCGCCGTCAGCCATCAGCTCCCAGCCAATGAGCTGGCAGCGCGGCTAACTGAAAACTGACGACTGAGAACTGATACCTGACGACTGAGAACTCCTCAATGATCGATCCGAACCGTAAGGGCGACGTCTGGGTCTTCGCCGAGCAGGAAGATGCCAGCCTCAACGACGTATCCCTCGAACTCTGCAGCAAGGCCCGGCAATTGGCCGACCAACTCGGCGTCGGGATGGCCGCCGTTCTACCCGGCGGCAACGTCCGCGAGCTGGCCGGCCAACTGATCGCCCACGGAGCCGATCGTGTCTATCACGTTCAGGACCCCCGCCTGGATTTCTATCGAACCCTGCCCTACGCCCGGGTGATGTGCCAACTGATCGCCAAGTATAAGCCCCAAATCATCATCTACGGGGCCACCGCCATCGGCCGAGACCTGGCCCCGCGCATCGCCTCCGAAATGCGCGCCGGGCTCACCGCCGACTGCACCGACCTGGACATCGGCGATTACCGCGATTCCAAAACCAAACGCACCCACCAGAACCTGCTCCTCCAAATCCGCCCGGCCTTCGGCGGAAACATCATCGCCACCATCATCAACCATGACCGCTGGCCCCAAATGGCCACCGTCCGCGAAGGTGTCATGCGCCTAGACCCGGCCGACCCCGACCGGACCGGCCAGATCATCGACGAAGAAATTCAGTTCAACGACTTCGACCTCGCCGTCCGCCTGATCGAGCGGCACCGCGAGGAACGCAAGGTCAATCTGAAGGCCTCCCGCATCATCGTCGCCGGCGGGGGCGGCGTCGGCAGCAAGGAGAGCTTCCAACTCATCCGCGACCTGGCCGGGGCCATTGGCGGGACCGTCGGCGCCTCCCGGGCCGCCGTCGACAGCGGCTTCATCGGCAAGGATCATCAGATCGGACAGACCGGCACCACCGTCCGACCGGCCCTCTATATCGCCTGCGGCATCAGCGGCCAGGTCCAGCACCGCGCCGGCATGGAAGAATCCGCCAAGATCATCGCCCTCAACTGG
Source organism: uncultured Planctomycetaceae bacterium (assembly GCA_964520125.1). GTDB lineage: Bacteria > Planctomycetota > Phycisphaerae > UBA1845 > UTPLA1 > JAFGQA01. The sequence goes on along the minus strand of CAZFMS010000260.1, from coordinate 584 downwards.
GACCGCCAAGCCCCCATCTTCGGCGTCGCCCACTATGGCATCGTCGGCGACCTGCGCAAGGCCATCCCCACCATGATAAAGGCCATCAAGGAACGAAGCTGAACAAAGAACCAAGAATGAACACTGAACGCTGAAAGCTGAACGCTGAGAGCTTTAACCCAGAGACACCGATGCCCAACTTTTTTGAAGACAACCCAGACATCCGGTTCTTGTTCGACCAGCTCGATCCCCTCCGGCTCGCCACCGCCCAGGAGGACGGCTTCACCAATGGCGACGGGCCCGGCCGGGAGTACGCCCCCCTCGATGCCCCCGACGCCGTCGACAACTACCGCCGCGTCCTCTCCATCGTCGGCGACATCGCCGCCAACCACATCGCCCCCCGCGCCGAACAGGTCGACCTCGAAGGTAATACCCTCAACGAAGACGGCACCGTCACCCTCGGACCCGCCGTCCGCCAGAACCTCGAGGTCCTCGCCCAGGCCGACCTGATGGGCTTCACCCTCCCCCGCCACTACGGCGGCCTGAACTGCCCCAACCTCGTCTACACCATGGCCACCGAGATGGTCAGCCGGGCCGCCGCCCCC
>CAZFMS010000259.1:0-6141 GCA_964520125.1 uncultured Planctomycetaceae bacterium | reverse complement strand
GATTCCTGCTCTCCCGTGGAGAAATCGTGAACCCCAACGGTGAGATTCCAATCGTCTACTGTGAAGGAGTCGGCGTTCGCAGGGGCAATGGTCAGCAAGATGGCTGCGCAGATGAAGAAGCCTTTGCAGGACATTGCCGCTGCTCCGTTGGGGCCTTTTTCGGACGAGAGGGTCCACCCCCCTTGCTGCCCAATTCTACCTCGCGAGGCCCCCCCTGGCAAGGCATGGCTTCGACATTAGAGACGGGGCTTTTCCGCCCCAGAGAGATGTCACGTGTACTTAGGCGTTTGGACCCTGGCTTGCGTATGTTCGCAGGCCGAAAAAGGGGCTCATTGAGAGCCAGAGACAGACAATCGTAGTTGAACTCAGGAATGATGAAGGAGAAAGAGATGATTTCGCGTAACTATCGAAGCGTCTTATTGTTTGCGGTGTTGGCCTTGCTGCCCTGCCGCCTGGCGAGTGGCACCACCTGGTACGTGGACGACAGCCACACGCAGGGAACCCCTGGAGGATCAAGCTGGGCGGATTCCTTTCAGTACCTGCAGGATGCCCTGGACCTGGCATCCGGTGGTGATACGATCAAGGTTGCCCAGGGGACCTACTATCCCGACGACGCCACCAGCGGCCACACGGCCGATGATCCCGACGAGACGTTCTTACTCGAAAGCGGCGTAGTCATCGAGGGCGGCTACGTCGGCTATGACGACCAGTACCCCGACACCCGTGACTGGGAACTGTACGTCACCATCCCCAGCGGGAGCCCGGACCCGGTGTGGCTGTGCATGTTCGACGCCGACGGAGATGGTGTGCTGACCGGGAGGGACATCCAAGGCTTCGTCAGTCGGTTGCTGCCGTGACTGCCCCAAGCCCCTGTGCCCTACTCTGGAGCAGTGCCCCCCGCACCCCACCATCCCCCGCGGTTTCCCAGCAATCCCGCGAGTTTCGACCTTTCGACGTTTCGACGTTTTGACGTTTCGACGTTTCGACTTTTCCCCCCTCCACAGAGAACGGGGAGCAAGACTACTGGTTGTCTAGAGCAAAGGAGCCTCACCGATGTCGCCACTGTTCCCCGAGCAGGCGATAGACAGGGTTTGTGCGTCCCGCAGACGCAGCCGCCAAGACTTTGCGGGCGTTTGCGGGCGTTTGCACTTTTTTTATTCCGGCCGCACGCGGGCCGCCCCCCCGGGTCAAAAAAATGTTGTCCGGCAACCCAAATTCCGGCAAATACCGGCAAATGTCACTTTATTTCTCAGTGAAACAACCAGGGTGCAACATTCGGAGTTCCGCCATAGTCCGAGACGCGTCGGAAACCCAAGTGTGTACCAACGCAACAGGCCGAAAGAGGACCCTCGGCACGGTGGAGGGGGACACCGGCTCTGGCCCCTGGGCCGCAGCCATTGGCCCGATACCATCCCGCCAAACGACGCGATCGATCGGCGCCGATCGACTTCAGCCAGGAGCCGGTGGCGCCCGACAGGGACCAAGACTGGCTGCCCGCACCTCTGCCGAGGAAACCGGGAACCACCGGAGTTTCCTATGGGTTGGAGAAGTCCCCGAAGACGGGGCAGTGTTCATGTTCGCCCCGTCGGAGCCTAACCGGAGCGCCGCCCGTCCTGCAGACGGCACGATGCCGTTTCCATCATTCCTCGCGCTGCTTGAGCGGCTTGTGCTCGTGGGTGCCCTCTTCTTTCCTCTTTTCGTAGTCGAACTTGTCGCCCTTGGTGATGGTGGGGCTTTCCTCGTTGTGGCAGGTCAGGCACACGTCCTCGCCGACCTTCTGGAGCCCGACGGCGTACAACTCCTCGACCTTGTACTTGCGCTTGGACTTCTGGATCTCCTTGAAGACCTTGACATATTCGCTGCCGGGGCCGTGGCACATCTCGCAGCCCACCCCCTCGAACTTCTTGGCCGTCCGGACGGACTTCTTGTCGTCGGGGTCGGGGATGGCATAGCCGCCGGGCTTGCCGAAGCCGGTGGTATGGCACTTGAGGCACTTTTCGTCCTTGGTGTAGTCCTTGTCGACCTCGACCTTGAATTTCTCCTTGGCCTCCTTGGAATTGCCGGGCTTGAGGATCTCGAAGGCCTGGCCCATCCTGGTCTTCGCCCAGCTCTTGTGTTGGTTGATGTGGCACTTCTTACAGGCCTTGTTGCCAACGTAGGAGTATTCTCCATCAGGCATGGCCCAGGGCATCACCCCCGTCGCAGCCGTAACCAGGCTCGGCTGGCCGGCAACGGCGGGCGAAGCCGCCTGCCAAGACAGCAAGCCGATGCCACAACACCCAACCCCCAGCAAAACGATCCATCGGAGCTTCATCTGGCGTCCTCCACAAGAACAACTACTGACCAAAACACACCACTACTCGAATGCCCGATACCCGGCCGTCGCCATCCAGCGCTGCTTCAAAGGCTCCCGTGGCCCCGGCGTCTCACCGCTGGAAGCCGGGGCGACCCCTTTTTTCCCCCCCCTCCGCACCGCCTCGGGCCCCGGTTTAGACACCGCCCCACGGCCCTGGATAGCATATCCCCACGCAATAGCCGGCCACCGTGCGCCTACCGCCGATCATCGATCGGCGTCCACATCATAGGATCTCGATCCCCGGGACGCAACCGGACGGACGGTCAGCACCGTCGCCCGGGCCCACAGGCAGGTAATTCCTCACTTGACGCCATCGCGTCGTGCTGGTTAATATCACCGCGTGACTACCGGGGCCGGAGTAACCTCGTGGTTATGTGGTTTGCTCGCCAGAGCTAAAGGAGTTGAACAATGAAGACGCGTCACTATGTGGGAACTTTGTTAGTTGCTTTCCTGTTACTGGGTGTCTCCATCGGGGCGACCTGCCCGGGAGGGATCACCCTGCCGACGGACTTCACCAACGCAGACGCCGCGCGCGGCGGATCCTTGTATGACAAGTTCTGGGCGGTAACCGGGGTGACGGCGACCGAACCCACCACCGATCACCCACGGTGGGCTACCCGGCCGGACACCACCTCGAATACCCGGACCGGCAGCGACACCTGGCGCTGCAAAGAATGCCATGGCTGGGACTACAAGGGTGCCAGCGGGGCCTATGCCACCGGTAGCAGCCACGCGACCGGAATCGCCGGAATCTTCGGCACCACCAAGACGGCCCAGGAAGTCTTCGACGAGATCAAGACCGCCCACGGCTTCGGCACGGCGGGCCTGAGCGACTCGGACATCTGGGATCTGGCCAAGTTCGTGCTGGCCACCGACGGGGCCCAACTCGACACCGACACCATCATCGATGGCACCGGCATGTTCAACACCGGCGTCGTCGCCACCGGCCAGACCTTGTACGACAGTGGCATCGCCGGGGGGACCGCATGCGCGATCTGCCACGGTGCGGATGGTTTGACGGCTCCGCCGGGCGCTCACGCCGGCTACGATGATTGGGTCGGCATGCTCGCCGACGACAACCCGGCGGAGTTCCAGCACAAGGTGCGTTTCGGCCACCCGGGGACGGCCATGCCCAGCGCAGTGTCCAACGGCGGGACAACCCAGAACGTCGCGGACCTGAGCGCCTACGCCCAGACGCTTCCGACGAGTTGACCGCCGCTGGCTAACGTGTTCTCACTTGGTGCGTCCTAGAACCTCGAGGCGCCGCCCCTGCGGCGCCGACACCGGCGAAACGCTCGTGTCACCGAGGTCTTAGGACGCACCTTCTATATCACCGGCGGCGGCGGGCAATCCGTCGATCGACAGACCTTCGCACTATAGCTTCTTGGGATTGAGCGTAGCGACGAGTCGAGGCCGGCCGCTCCCGGTTCTTGTGGCACCGCCGTCTCGGCGGTGAGGACACAGGCGAGACGCCTGTGCCACATTTATTCTTAAAATGCTCTAATGCGGGAACTGCCCCAACCACCTCGGCTCAGCTACCCGGGCCGCCGCGCAAACGTCTGGCCAGGATGATACTGCCCGTCGTGGCGCAGGCGGTGGCGATGCCCGTCAAAACCAGGCAGGAGGGCCAAATGCCGGCGAACCCTTCGTGGCGAATCAAGGCTACGAATCCGTCGTAGGCCCAGCCATTGATGGTGAACAGACCGAAGGACTGCATGTAGGCCGGCATCACGAAACGGGGGACCATGCTGCCCCCCACGGCGCTCATGGCCAGGATAACCATGGTGCCCAGGCCGTCGAGTTGCTCGCAAGTGCTGCACAGCGAGGCCATGAGCATGCCGAAGGCGGTGGTCGCCAGGCAGGTGGCCAGCGTCAGAACCAACAGCCCCGACGCAATCTCCCAGATGGCCACTCCGAAGACCAGCCAGGCGTACACGTACATCACGTAACACTGCAACATGGCGACTACCAGGGCGCTGAGTAACTGCCCGAGCAGGACATGGGCCGGCAGGATGGGGGCGGCCAGCAAGCGGCGAATCTCACCACTGTGGAGTTCTTCGAGCAGGCCCCGGGCCGCCCCGGTAGCCCCGAACAGGAGAAACAAAGGCACCAGCCCGGCCAGGAAGGTATGCTTGGAGGCGATTTGCATTCGCTGGGGGGCCAGGCCGTGCTTCTCGATCTTGATCAACATGCCCGAATCGACCGCGGGTTCATCATGGACAGAGGACTCCGGCCCCGGGCTGCCTTCCTCCGGGGCAGAGGGGCTTTCGTCTCCGGCGTCGCCGGACGTCCCCCCTCGGGGAAGCAGCTTCTCGAAGCGCTTGAACAGAGCCCGCCCGGCAGCCATCTGAACCATGCCCGCGACCACCTGGACCTCCATCTCCTGGGTCTCGTCGAAGTGAAGCTGAACACCTTGGTGGGTCTCGCCGGTCAGGGTATTGGGGGCCTTGGAGAAGCCCTCCGGGATGACCAGGGCAACGCGGAATTCACCCTTCTTGCGAATCCGATGCCGCGCCGTCTCCACGGTCAGCAGGGGGTCGTCGGGCCCTTCGCCGTCCGTGCGGATCACCTTCACGTTGTTCTTCTCCAACATCTCGATCAATCGGGCCGACTCGGGGCTGCCGTCGAGGTCGACCACCGCGACCCGGAAGGGCCGGCCCGCCGGTCCGGCGAAGATCAGGGTGAAGACGGTGTAAAGCACCATGCCGGGCAGGAAGATCACCGCCAGGATGGCCCGCATTCGAGAGAGGACCCGCAACTGCTTGCCGGCCAGAAAGAGGATGATCCGTAGTGAACGCATAGTCTCTAATCGCGCAGGGCCCGCCCGGTCAGTTCCAAGAAGACAGTCTCCAGATTCGGCTCCTGGATGCGGATGGCGGTGGGGGCGATGCCCATCTGATCGGCCGCCCGCAGGGCATCCAAGAGCGATCGGTTGGGCTCTTCCACGTTCAGGTGAGCCGCCCCGCCGCCGAGTTTCCACGAAATGGCCCCCAGCCGCCCGGCCAGTCGGCCGACCACCTCCGTCGACAGGTTCGGGGCCTCGATGACCAGGTCCCGCTTGGTCCTGACCAGGCGGGTCAATTCCGTCAGGTCCCCCGTTGCCAAGACCTGACCATGATCGATGATCGCCGTGCGCTTGCACAAACGCTCTGCTTCTTCCATGTAGTGGGTGGTATAGAGAATGGCCCGGCCCTGGGCGGCCAGGTCCTCGATCACTTCGTAAATGTGGGCCCGGGCCTGGGGATCGACGCCGGCGGTCGGTTCGTCCATCAGCAGCAGGTCGGGCTCGTGCAGCAAGGCGGCGGCGATGTTCAGGCGACGCTTCATCCCCCCGGAGTAAGCCCGGACCAGGTCGGATGCCCGGTCGGTCAGCCCCACGGCGATCAATGCCTCGGCCACCCGCCGCTTCAGATCAGCGCCGCCCAGGTCGTAGAGCCGGCCGACCAGGAGCAGGTTCTCTCGGGCGGTCAGCTTCTCCGCCAGGCTGATTTCCTGCGGCACATAACCGAGCCTCTGCTTGTATTCCGGAGATGTAGATCCGACCGTGCCGTTGACCATCACCTCGCCTCGATCGGGCCGCAGCAGCGTAGCGACGATGTCGATGGTGGTGGTCTTGCCGGCTCCGTTGGGACCGAGCAGGCCGAAGATCTCCCCGGCCTCGATAGCAAAGCTCACCCCCCTAACGGCATGGACCTTGCCGTAGGACTTATGAAGATCTGATACTCGCAAAACCGGCAACGCTACCCTCCGGGCAGGGGCTGGACATATCCAACGACTACTGAGCC
>CAZFMS010000258.1:0-6149 GCA_964520125.1 uncultured Planctomycetaceae bacterium | reverse complement strand
TCGACGTCCAGTACGACCTGGTCAAGGCCGCCAAGAGCCTCACTGCCGAGGCCCTGGAGCACCGCCCCCTGACCCACTGGCGCTATCACGAACTCCTGCCCGTCGAGCCCGACGAAGAGGCTTTTAGCTGGCCGGTGGGCTGGACCCCGATCGTCGAGACGCCGCGCTTGGCCGAGTGGGCCGGCCTCTCGCGCCTCCGCCTCAAGGATGAAGGCCGCAACCCCACCGCCAGTTTCAAGGACCGGGCCTCCAGCCTCGGCGTCCTGCACGCTCTGCAGGCCAAGGCCGAGCGGATCGCCTGCGCCTCCACCGGCAACGCCGCCAGCAGCCTGGCTGGCTACGCCGCCATGGCCGGGTTGCCGGCCACCATCTTCGTCCCCCGGCAGGCCCCGGAGCCCAAGGTCGCCCAGCTCTTGATGTACGGCGCCGATGTACGACGCGTCCGCGGGACCTACGCCCAGGCCTACGAGTTGTGCAGCGCCGAGTGCGCCGCCCACGGCTGGTACAATCGCAATTGTGCGCTTAACCCCTATCTCGTCGAGGGCAAAAAGACCTGCGGCCTGGAAATCGCCGAGCAAACCGCCGGACGCCAGCCCGATTGGGTCGTCGTCAGCGTCGGCGACGGCTGCACCATCGCCGGCATCGTCAAGGGCCTGCGGGAGATGAAGGAACTCGGCTTCATCTCCGTCATGCCCCGGGTGCTCGGCGTGCAGGCCGCGGGAATGGACCCGGTGGCCCGGGCATTTGAGACGGGAACGCTGCCGTCCGCCTACACCGGCCAGACCCTGGCCGACAGCATCGACGTGCCCGTGCCGCGAAACTGGCGCAAGGCCGTCGCCGCGGTCAAAGACGCCGACGGCACCTTCGTCCGCGTCACCGATGAAGAAATCACCGACGCCATGAAGGCCGCCGGACACCTGGCCGGAGTCTTCGCCGAGCCCGCCGCCGCCGCCGCCGTAGCCGGCGTGAAGCGGGCGGTAGCCGAGCAAATCATCGATCAACACTCCGACGCCCTGGCCGTAATCACCGGCAGCGGCCTGAAAGACACCAAGACGGCCATCGCGATAGCCGGAGAACCCACCGAAGTGGACCCGCCGACAGATCACGCCGACGGACCAACGGTCTAAGTGACTATCTCCGCAGTGTGGCACCGGCGTCTCGCCGGTGGCTTGGCCGCGCCTCGCAGCCTGGTCAGCTGGTCACCGGGGAATCCCGAACCAGCTTGGGAAATTCCACGGTAGGCCGATTAAGTCTCTTAGGGTGGTTACCGCATCAGAGGATGATCAGAGCCGCGACCGTCAGGGAGCGGTGCATCACGAGAGCATCACCTGAAGCCTGGGTCGAACTCGCATAGGCCATCAAGAAACGCTCCAGGGCCCCCGCAATGCCCTGTGGCTTGTGTGGCCCCATCCACGCAGGGCGCCTCTCCCGAATTGAAGCCCCAGCCCGCGGACCGGGCTCATTCCTTGTCCCTCGAGATCTTCCGCTCTGCCGAGTCCGGGGCCACGATCGGGAACCGGGGGGTCTCTTCCTCGCGGGCCAGGTCCTGACGCCGGCGGATGAGCACCAGGAGCCAAACGCAGATCAGCGTGTTGAGGAACTGGCCGACCACGAACACCAGGTCATGCCGCTGGGCGGCATAGACCAGAAGCATGAGCATCGCGATCAGGCCCACGTAGCCGAACACCGGCGGAATCACCAACCGGCCGCCCCGACGGGTCCAGACCACGTGGATGAGCAAACATACGGCGATGAGCAGTTGGGCGCAAAGGCCGAAGATCAGCCATTCGTGATCCGATCTCTCCACCCCCAGGGCTTCCAGCCAGCGGTGCCAATCGCCTCCGTCGGCCGCCATGATCGAAACATCGAAAGGACTTGCCAGGCTCTCAATCATGGCGCGGCCTCGGCTGCCGGTTGTTCAATGTCCGCAACCTGTTCGGGCTGGCTGGCCAATCGCCCGGGTTCATACCGCTCGAGCTGGTCCAGGATCGCCGCGTGCTTCTCTACGCCGAAACCGAAAGACAGCATCTCCTCGATCGCCCGCTGCACGGTCCACCCTTGCCGCTCGATGCGATACAGGGCGCAAAGATACCCCGTCCGATGGCGCCCCGCCGAACAGTGGATCAAGATCGGGTGATTCCGCGAATCGTCAACGCAGCGGAAGAACGCCTCTACCTGATCCTCCCGAATCGGCTTGCGGCTCTCGATCGGGATCTTCACCACGTTTAGACCGTGGCGCCGCCCGGCCTCGGTCTCCTCCTGAACCCGACGGCTGTCTCCGTCGCGCACAATCAGCAGCGTCTGAATGCCCGGTTCCTCGATGAGGTTGTCTATCTGCCCAACGGTAGGCTGTCCCGACCGATACAGGATTCCACTCTCCACCGTCGCCAGCCGCTTGGGAAATGCCCGAAACGCGGACTGGTTCCGGACCACCGCCACGCCGACGCCGGCCAGGGCGATGACCACGATGCCGACCCCGATATTGCGTCGCGTTTTTCTGGGAGCGCCGGTGTTCATTGGCTATCCGATTGTCCTCTAGAACTTGCTAGTGGCCGCGGGGGAAGAGCCTCCAGTGGAGCCCGACTCCTTGGAGCATTCCAACCCCCAAACCCCGCGAAAACTTCGGTCATCTCCAAGCTAATGGAATCCCTGCGAAGAGGCAACTTCATCCAGCCTACACCAGCCCAGGTGAGTCCGAACGATTGTACATATCCCAGCCCGGCTGGTTCGCCCCTGGCACGCCGAGATCGCTGAGCAAAGATCCCCGAGTCGCTCCGGACGTCTTCATCCGCACGGCCCCAAAAACCCTGCGGAGACGGAACGCACTCCAATCCACCGATAACCTCTTATTGAATAACACGCTGCGGCCTCGGCGATCTCTGCGTTGTATGAGACCCTACACTAGGTCCTGCGTCTATAGAGTAGCACCAGGAAGATCGGCACGCCCACCACCGCGGTCACCACGCCGATGGGCAGGATGGTGGTACCCAATTCCCGGCCGGTCAATTCTCCGACCCAGACCATGGCCAGTTGAGAGATCCAGTCGCAGACGCTGAGGAACACCCCTCCGACCAGCGCCGCCGTCGGCAGCAAGACCCGGCAATCCCGGCCCACCACCAGGGCCGTGATATGCGGGACCACCAGACCCACGAAGCCGATCGGACCGCAAACCGCCACCACCGCCGCGGTGGCCAGCGAGGCCGACAAGATACACACCACCTGGAGGCGGGCCACGCTGACCCCCCGCGTACTGGCCAACTCTTCTCCCAGCACGTACTGGTTCAGCGACCGCGCCGAAAGCATCAGGACCACCCACGCCGGGACGATGATCGCCAGGCTGGGGGTCAGCTCGGCGCCGCCCACCGTGTCCAGCGAGCCCATCATCCAACGCACGATGGCAAACGTCTCCCGGGCGTTGGACAGGTAAGTCACCAACATCATCATCGCCGCGCAGAAGAGCCCCATGGTCACCCCAGCCAGGAGCAGTTCGTTGGTCGTCAGGCGTCGTCTCCCGCGGGCCAGCGAGAAAACGACGGCGATCACCACCAGCGCCCCTCCGAACGCCGACAGGGTTATACCCGATATCCCCAACCACGAGGCATCGATGCCCAACTTGATAGCCACCAACGCCCCCAGCGAACCGCCGCTGGCGATCCCCAAGGTATAGGGCGTAGCCAGCGGATTGCGGAACAGCGTCTGAAACGTGGCCCCGCAAAGCGCCAATGTGATCCCCGCCTGCAAGGCCAGCAAGGTCCGCGGCAAACGATGTCGAAACCCGATCCAATACGCGATCGAGTCTTCGTCGTGATCAAAGTAAGCCGCCCAGGCATCGCCCAGGCCGACCTCGTTCATCGCGCTGCCGACCCCGGGACTCACAACGACCACCGCCAGCAGCAGCCCAACGCAAGACGCCAGGCAAATGATGTAGCGTCGCCTGCTGAGCGGCTTCATTCGCGACCTCGTCGGCTCTGGGGATCGTCCGGCCCCGGACCACGAGGCCCCAACGGGACAATCCAACCCTCGCCGGACCCGCCCACCCGGGCGGCGACCAGTTCGACTCCGTATACCGGCTCCAACACCTCGGTCCTGATGACCTCGCCGGGCGGACCCGCGGCCACCGGGCGACCGTCATCCAGCAACAATACCCGTGAGCAAAACCGCGCCGCCAGGTTGATGTCGTGGGTGACCACCACCACCGCCAGGCCATCCTCCTCGGCCAGTTGTCGAAGCCGCGAGAAAACCGCCAGCTCATGGCAGAGATCCAGACCGGCCGTCGGTTCATCGAGCAGCAGTACCCGCGGCTGCTGGGCGATCGCCGCGGCGATGTGTACCCGTTGGGCCTCCCCCCCCGAGAGAGTCGCCAGCGGGCGATCGGCCAGAGAAGCCGTCTCGGTGGCGGCCAGAGCACGGTCGGCGATCTCGAAATCCTCGGCACTCTCGAACAGCCCGAAACCACGATGCGGGAAACGCCCCATCAGCACGATCTCCCGGGCGGTGCTCGGCAAATCCGTGGGCACGTGTTGAGGCAGGAACGCGATCTGCTGAGCCCGGCGGCCTGACCGTATTCTGCCCAGCGAGCGACCGGCCAAACGCACGGTCCCCGAGCCGGGAGACAGCAGCCCGGCCAGCAGACGCAACAACGTGCTCTTGCCGGCCCCGTTGGGCCCGATGATGCCCCAGCACTGGCCGCACCTGATCTCCAGGCCGACCGGCTGCAGGAAAGTCGGCCGGCCGGGAAAGCCGTAAGTTACATCGCGGGCCTCGAGAATAGGTGAACCGGCGTCATCCAACGGCAGCCTCCGAACCCGGGCTCGTAGCAAGACAAGGGCTAGGTCGAGATCTTGGACCGGAAGTCAGTCGAGCCCCAATCGTCAATCCCCAATCCCCAATCGTCAATCCCCAATCGTCAATCGTCAATCGTCAATCCCAATCCGCCTCCGGGTGCAGCCATTCTGCCAGACGCCCGATCACCTCCACCACCCGCGGAGAAGGAACCAACGCATTATCCGCCGTGAGAACGTACACCCGATTGTGCTGCGCCGCCGGGATCGGCCCCAGCCCCCGCCACAACGTACGAACTCTCTCAACCAGCTCGGCACTCTCCTCGGCCTCCGGCATGGCCTCGACGATCACCTCCGGCCGCGCCGCCAAGACGGCCTCCGGACTGACCTGCGGGTAGTCCATGGCCAAATGAGCGAAGACGTTCTCACCGCCCGCCCGGGTGATCACCTCATCTAGAAAAGTGCCCCGGCTGGCGGTCAGAATGCCGGACAGCGAACCCGGCTTGCGGGCCACCGTCATGAACACTCGCGGACGACGCCGGCCCGCGACCACAGCGGCGATCCGATAGACTCGTCGGCGCATCTCATTCTGCAACACTTCGGCGGCCTCCCGGCAATCCAGCATGGCCCCCAACTCGCCGATCGTCGTATAGATGTCCTCGAAGCGTTCAGTCGAATCGAGGTACACGACGATCCCGCGGTCGGCGCAGAGCCGTTCCAGGGATTCGCTCCTCCCCCGGAGCACCAGCAGGTCGGGCTCCAGTCGGACGATGGCCTCCAAGTCGGGATTGAATAGTCCCCCGATTCGCGGCAGCCCTTCGAGCTGCGGCGGATAAACACAAAACGTGCTGACCGCCACCAGGCGACTCGATTCCCCCAACGCGGCGATGATCTCCGCCGCATTGGGCGCCAGGGTTATGATCCGCCCCGCGGCCGGGCCAGAGGTCGGGGCTGACGTTGGGGCAGCGCTCGACCCCTCCGACCGGCATCCGATCGAAACAGACAGCACCAGCCCAATGCCCCAGCCGCAAAACCACCAGGTCGCCGAGCGACCCTGCGCAATTCTGCAACATCGACCAGCCACGGGCTTCACCCCACCCGGCCCTTCGATCGCCGACCTGCCCCGGGACGGCACACGTTCACTCAGCTTGATGCCCAACAAAAACCCTCGTCAAGATTACGCCACCGTCTCCCAGGCGAGCGACTGCCGCAGACGGCAAAGGCCCATTGTCGGTGCCGGATGCGGCCAAGTCAAAAACGAGGCTGGCGGACCAATATACAAGTGGTCGCACCTCTGGGTCAGTCTGCTGCCGGGATAGAGCATGTTAAGATTGAAACGTCGTAGTTGCCGATGTTCTTCTTATGAGC
>CAZFMS010000257.1:0-6158 GCA_964520125.1 uncultured Planctomycetaceae bacterium | reverse complement strand
GATCCGAGTTGGGGCCCGGGCCGCCCAGGATTCCTCGCGGGGCCGCCACCGCCACCGTCTGGGGCAATCCGGTAAGGCCGTCCCTCAGCCGCAAGGGAACCAATCGATTCTCACGCCGGGCCACGATGGCGCTGGCCAGGTCCCAAAACAGCCCGGGACTGTCGTTGAACATCCCGGCCTCGTCGTCCACCACGCCCAAATGGTGCTGCAACTCCGCCGAGGTCGGCAACAGGCTCATGAACGGCACACTACGCAACACCGGAAGCGGCGCCGTGTTGATGTTGATCCGCCCCGCCAGGCGATAGAGCACCCGGGCCCCCTCGTCCAGGTCGGCCTGATCGGTCAGCGAGCCGTCGCCGGGGTCATCGCCGTCGTTGTCCACCCCATCAAAGAGGTGGCTCTGGGCCGTAAGGTAGTCAAACAATCGCCAGGTCCACGGCCCGGCCCGATCCGTCGACCCGACCTTCCTGGCGTGGACGAAATCCACGCGACCGGCGGCAATCCGATCCTCGGGAGGCCCGGGCAGATCATTCATGCCGCTGTCCTCGTCCAAGGTCAGCGCCAGCAGGGCGGTGACCGGCAGGTTTTCGCCGGCAAAATCGGGCAGAGACGGCAAGCGCGATGCCGCATCCTCGAATCGCGTCGGACCGATCATCAACACCCGGCTGATCTCGCCCACCGAGTCGAAGGCCTCGTAGGGCAGACCCGAACCGAAGCCGGGCACCAACACATTCCCCCCCGCGTCGGGGTAGCGAGGCTCATGGTCGGCCGTCTCCAAGGTGACCAGCGTCGGCCAGACTGACTCGGGTATATTGTCGACCAGTCCGGCGTAAGCGTCGTTGGCCGTGCCCAGCGACTCGTTCGGCAGATCGGGCCAATTCATCTGCCCGGGCAACTGACTGAAGACGTGCCAGCAGGTGGTGAAGCGCCAGCTCTTCGTGCTCCGCTGTAAGGAGAAGGCCCGAGCCGCACCCTCAGAGATGCCCAGTGGCAGCTTCGCCCAGGTGCCGACGCCGGAGGGGCTGCCCCCCGCCAAATCGCCGCCCGAGTATGCCGGGTCGATCACGTCCAGCACGTGCGTCCCCGGAGCGGTCCCCGTGCCGTCGGGAGAATAGACCAGCTCGACACTCCCCGTGCCGCCGGCTGTGTCCAGCTCGAAGGCCGGGTTACTGTAGAACGTCGATAGCCGCTGGCGATTGAGGCCGGTCGGCCTGCTCGAATCGCTGGAAAAAACGAAGTACCTCCCGGTCAAGCCGCCATCGAGAATCGGCGTTTGTCCACCCATTTGCACAAACTGGTTCAAAGGCAGCAGACCCTGCCCCGGCGTACCCGGGCAACGCAGATACAGCTTATCCATCATGTCCGCGGCGATGATCCAGTGCGGCGGCAGAAAAAGCTCCACCGCAAAAAACCAGGAGTCGGGCTCGGGGGGCAAATTGCTCGGACCGGGCCCCTCCTCGCCCCCCGTGCCGGCGACCAGGTAGGCGTAGGCCTCGGTGATGAAAGGCTGCTTCTCCACGCCATAGATATAGCGGCTCGGTCCGGTGTCCTGGCCGGTGTAGAACCACTCCAGCACCGTCGGCTCCCCGTCCGAATCGCGGTAGTCGGCCATGTTCAACGCGAACTGCCAGGCCAGCCATTCTCGGTTCAAGGCCTCGTTCTCGTTGGGCGTCGTGAGCAGGTCGCTCAGGTGGAAAAGCTGGTATCGCCCCACGTCGGCTAACGCCATGTACATGGCCCCGGCCAGCGAACGAATGTACAACTCCTTGGTCTCCTGGATCACATCCGGAGCCGTGCTGGCCAGGCCCATGTTGATATCGATCGGACGAAGCCGCATCCAGGGGAGCAGGATGTCGCTCCTGGGATCAGCGCCCGGAGGCGGCAACACCGGCCAGGTCATCCGCACGGCGTCTTGACCGCCCGGAAACTTCACCGGGTTGGTCAGCACCAGAAGATCCTCGAGGGGCCCGATTTCCATGCCTAAAGGTGGCGGTGGTACGACCTCGTGGCTGACGGTGGTGAACATTGGCCGACGAATCGCCGCCGGGCCGTCCTCCTGCAACAGCGTCCGCCAACCCAGCCCCCGCGTGGCGTCATCGTAGCCCTCGTAGGCGATGTAGACGCCATTCGTGTCGAGAGGCTCGTAGTCGGCATTCAGCCGATTCCAGCGGGACGCATCGGCCAGGTAGCTATTAGACCCGGCGCTCACCCGGCGCGTCCATAACAGGCTCCACCGCAGGGCTCGATCGATGCTCCGATAGTCGGCCGTCTCGAATTGCTTGTCGAAATCACTCAGCGCCGGCGGGGACAACATGCCGCGATGGCGCAGCGAGGCCTCGTCCCCCAAGCCGTAGAGCATGTATCCCGCGTCAGCCAGCCCCCCCAGGAGCTTGCGCCGGACGATGTCCACGTCGTACATTCTGGGGTCTGGATCGGAAGGGGCATTCCACCGATAGGCCATCAGGCCCGCCGTCCGGTTCAGGCCCACGAAGGCGTCGTCCCGGTGGGCCACCTCGTCCAGCAACAGCTCCGTCTGCCGCCGGCCGCGTCGTTGCAGGCCGGGAAGCGACTCGTCGAAAGTCAGGTTCGCCACGGCCAACCGCAGACTCGAGGCCACGTTGACGTTCAGCATGCCGGCGTGATCCACAACCCGGATGACCGCGTACAACTGCTTCGGGGCGTTCGGGTCGCCGGAGTCCTGGGGCACCACGAAGCTGATCGGTGAGTCCGGCACCCCGTCACCGTCGGCGTCGTACAGGTCGACCATGCCGTCAGCGTTGGTGTCGAAGTATGGAAACCGAGGAATCTGACCCGGCCCCAGAGCCGCTAGCAGGGCGGTCTGGTGTGCCGGACTATGCCAGCCGGCCCGGGCCTGGGCAATGGTCACGTTGGTCGTCGAACCCGGAATCAGATGGATCTGGCTGCCCTGGCCGTCATACAGCAGACCGGGCGGAGGCGTCTGCAAGATCGGGACATCCTGCAAGCTCTCGTCGCTGTAGGACGTAGCGATCAGAATCGTATCGCCGGTCCGAGAATCGTCCGCCCAGGCGAACGGCCTCACATCGGGAAACTGTACCAGGTCCTGATGGATGATGTCCGTACCGAGGTAAGATACCCGGTACCAGGTCAACACCTGCTGCTCGTAGGCCCAAGGGTCCGTCGGATCCACCGGCTCATAGGCGGCCCGGATCACCGGATTGCCAAACTGGTCTACCGCCAGATGGGGCAAGGTCGAGGCCAGCCAGCGATCGTTTTCCCCGGGGGCGTCGTAGGGCTCGTCGTCGTACTTCGTGTTGATTGAATCCGCAAGGTCGAACTCGGACGCACGCTTCTCCCCGTCCAATGGGGTGATGTCCGGCAAGAGATAGCGGTTGGAACCTGGCGGCTCGTCTCCCCGCAGAGCGACGCCCCAAACGTCCCTCTGCAGAGTCTCTCGCACGACGCGGATCGCCCCCTCCAACGCCGCCCGCCCGGACGAAGCCGTGGATTCGTCGGTCACCCGCTTGAGTTCACCATGGGTCCGAACGATCAGGGTCAGGCCGATCAGCCCTACCAGGGTGAGCACCCCGAGCACGTAGATCATTATGACCCCCCGTCGCCGGAAGCCGTGGCCCGGCAGGAAGAGTCGCCTTCGCCCGGAAGCACCCCCTGAATCTCTCACGGCGCAGCAACACCGGCCGTGACGGCACCAGCCGGACTCCGGTGCCACGGGTGTCTCAGGACTCCCACCTAATTGTTGTGCCTTGCCTCGCATCTGTCTTCCTGTCGCTCAGTGCCATCTTACGCTGACACCAACTGTCGCCCACCGACTCGACAACCTTCTCCACTGCCCTTACACCCTGCAGCGCCGTCCAGCCGCCGCCGGGCGGACCTCGTCATCGTCCCCGATGAACCGTCACGAGATCGGCACCACGATCGAAAACTCCTCGCCGTAGCGGGTCACGCTGTACCTGTCCGAGTCGCCCGGAGGGTCGTCCGGCTCATAATCCCCGTCCTCATCGAGATCGATCTCGGTGGTGTACTGCAGCCGGTTGCCGGGATCGTATATCCGATACGTAAAACGCAGGGCCTTGGGCCGAAACTGCCAGGTGTCGGCCCGCCAAATCGCCCGATAGGCCGCGTCAGCCGCCGGGCCACCACCCGAGGGGTTTGACCACTCGATCCGACTCTGCCCGCTACGAACACCAAAGGCCTCTTCCTCCGCCAACGTCGTGTCCGCATACATATCATATCCAGAGTAGTAAAGAACATCCTGCCGGCGGATTGGCACAAAATCGAGGGAGCTGTTGATCGAGCCCGGCGGGGCACTCAAATCGGGATTGGAACCCGGGTCCGGCCGCAGACCGAACCAGCGCATGCGGTAATCTCCGTCGGCATCAGTAGGCGTATCAAGGACGCCGTCCGGGCCCAACAGGTCCACGCTCCGGCCGTCGGTCCATTCGATACGGAAGTCAGCCAGCCGAGGCTGAAAGCTGAAACCGCTACGGATGTAGTAATCCAGCTTGTCCGGGTCCGCAACGGTAAGGCTCGTCGGACAATAGTTCGGCTGCCACAAAGCCCGGATGTCCGGAGTCTGGGTGAGCAAGCCTCCGCCGCCCAGCAGAGGCTTGTTGAGGATCAGCTCCACCAACGTCGCCGCGTCGGCCGGGTAGCTGTTGTTCACATCACTTACCACCACATCCATCTGGCCGCGAACGAATTCGTCGTGGAGCTGGCCGCCGTTAATGCCCCCGTTCAACATCCCCCCGCCGCCGGCGAACGTCTCCAGCATGTCCAACGGCGCCCCATCCACCCCCCAGCCGGGCACGATCGCATCCGGCCCATCCCGGGCCAGGAGAATCGTCCGCTGAGCGAACATCCACTCCGAACCGGTCAGGCCGTAGGCATCGTCATCAAACGGCCGGGCCTGTCGGGGGACGCCCGTGTCACTCAAGGGGATGCCGGGGCCCACATAGATCAACGCCTGGGAGCTACTGACCGGAGCCCATTCCGGATTGCCCGGCGTGCCGCGCGTCGGGTCGGTAAACGACTGAAACTCGTTCGGACCGCCGGAGGCGATGAAGACCAGCCGATCATGCCGCAGACGATAGTACGCCGGTCCGCCGGGGACATCGGCTCGGGCCCCGGTCGGGGCGGGGCTCTCGATGATCAGCAAACCGGGCTCAATCTTGGATAGCAGGTCCACCACGTGCTGCTGCAGGGCCGCCGATGCAGCCATCAAATCGGCATGAGCCACAGTACGTCCCGCAGCTTCGGTGCTGAGGTCGAAGACCTCGCCGACCGCAACCACCATCACCGCCAGCAGGCCAACGACCACCAGCAACTCGATCGTGGTAAAGCCGCGAACCATCCGCGGGCCGCGGGCCGTCTTCGGCGCCGCCCCGGCCGAGTCACCCTCGGACGCCCGGACCACCGGGGTGTCACCCGGACCGCCCGCCCGCCGCCGGGCCGTGGCCCGCCACGTTGTCCTCCGGGCCCCGATCATAGAAACACCTTCCAGTCGATCAGCGGCGACTCCTTGCCGAACCGCACGTTGCCGCCATCGCCGCTGATGACCGGCGGCGGAATGACCCAAATGTCGAAGATGCCCGGCAAACCGCTGAGGTCTTCGCGGATCTCCACCGTCACATTGTTGAATACGTCCGACACGGTCAGGATTCTGCCTGCCGCTCCCGGTACGGCCTCCAGCCAAATGCCCGGCCAAACGCCACCATAGGTCGCCCCCTGGATCATGACCTTCGAGCCGACCGGGGCCAACTCCGCCAGACCCTCCGCCCCCGACAAGCTGGCCAGGCGATTGACCACCCCGTCGTAGGCCACCGTCACCCGCCACGGCACCGGAAAGCGCCGAGCGTCGGTCCAAGGTCCGGCGAACGCCGCCGTCGGAGCAAGCTGGAAACCTGCAATCTCCACGTCCTGTCTGGCAAAACGATGATTGCGCTGCTGTCTGCAAATAGCCACCGCGTAGTGGACCGTCCCGCTGACCCGGCGGCGATAAAAGCCATACCACACCAGGCGATTGGCCTCGTTCCCGGCGTCTTGGTCATCCATCGGCGTAAACCGGTCCGCCAGCACGTCGGCCCCGATTAACCTGCCCGCGTTGATTCTGCCCGTCCGCTCGTCGGTGGGATCCACATTAAACAGGTTGATCAAGTTGG
>CAZFMS010000256.1:0-6184 GCA_964520125.1 uncultured Planctomycetaceae bacterium | reverse complement strand
GTGGGTTTGGCCGGCGGGGGGGGGGGTTTGGGGTGGGGGGGGGGGGGGAATGCGGGAAGAATACGCCTTTTGATATGAAAGGCAAACGGGGGGGGGGGAGGTGTAGGGCTGGGGGCCTGGGCTATTTTCGGTCGCCGCTTTGGGGCTGGCATGGGAGGGCACGCGGCTGGGTGATCGAGGCACGGGCAAGCGGAGCTTGCCCGTGGCACCCGTTGGGGGTCGGAGAGGGTGGGCAGCAGGTGGATCGAGACGCCCAGTTGAAGCGACGCGGGGCGGGGGGGGGATGATCAGGGGGAGCGGTTGCTCAAGAAGGGCTGGCGGCCTTCCGGGCGGGTTGCCGCTTTGGGGGCGCTGCGGTGGTCTGCACCGGCGTTCACTACCTTCTTGATCTCGTCTGCGGTGAAGCCCCGGGCGATCATCTGCTCCTTCACCTGGGCATCGTACTTG
Source organism: uncultured Planctomycetaceae bacterium (assembly GCA_964520125.1). Lineage (GTDB taxonomy): Bacteria > Planctomycetota > Phycisphaerae > UBA1845 > UTPLA1 > JAFGQA01. Next base: position 5,737 of record CAZFMS010000256.1, on the reverse strand, counting down.
GCCTGTTGGGCCTTGCGCCACTGGATGGCGATGGTCACCCCGAGTATGACGATTGCGGTGGTTCCGAAGCCCAGCATCATCGGGAAGACGTCCGGCTTCTGGAGCAGCACGTTCCAATCGATCTCAGCCAATAGCAGCGACATAGCAGTCCTCCATCCGATTCAGCACGACGAGGCATTGAGGCCCTTCGACCCTGACCAGCCGCACACCCCGGTATTAGAGGTTGACGGCCCATTATTTCATCTCGACCAGAAATCGCCAGGTTGGGCCTCGGCGAGCGGGTCCCTTGGCCGCACTTGATCCGGCCAGGCCGGGCCCGGATAGGGACCTGACCGCCAACCAGTGACCGCTGAACGCTGCCGGCCGGCCCCTTTCCGGGGATGCTGCCGCGGGGCTACTTGCCCAGAGGGTGCTGAACTGAAACAGCCGATAACGTCGATGAAGGCCGGCGATCGCGCAAGAGCCGCCGGCGTCTGTTTCGGGAAGGGACGTGATGCCCAAGGGCAAGCGACGCATGTCGGTCAAGATGTGGTGGCTAAGGTGGCGGGCCCGATGGTCGATTCCCGCCTTGCTGGCGTCTGGTGACGAACGCAAGGTCGTCTCGGTTATAGCCGGTACGAATGGGGCCCTGGCGATCCTCACGGTCTGCCTCTTCGCTTGGCTAACCGACCTGCCGCTGGTCTTCCCGGCATTGGGGCCCACGGCATTCATCATCTTCAGCAAGCCGTTCTCTCCGGATGCCGCGCCCCGATCGGTCATCCTGGGCCACTTCAGCGGGATCGCTTCGGGGATGGTGACCTGGCATCTGTTCAGCTACTTGGGTAACCAGCCGGTGTCGCTGGATGTTCTTGGCTGGCAGACTTTCGGCAGTGCATCGGTGGCCCTGGCCATGACCTGCCTTCTGCTGGTGCGTCTGTCCTGTTCACACGCCCCGGCGTGCGCCAGCGCCTTGATCATCGCTCTCGGCGGGGTTAGCGGATGGCTGGATATGTTGGCGATGGCGATCGCGGTCGTCGTGCTCACCGGTCAAGCTCTGCTGGTCAACCGAATCGGCGGGGTCAGGACACCCACTTGGTCTCCGGAACCACGAAGCGTTCACCTATAGGGCTATGCCCTCGTGGTCATGCGCTGCTGCAGGCCTCCCGCCCATCATGGGCGCGGACGCCGCTCATGGTTCCTGGGGGGAGGGGGGAGGCGGTGCCGACGGTGCCGATTCGGCAGAACCTCAAGACGCCGGGCAACGATCAACTTCAACCTGTGGTGCTGGTCTGGGCTCGCGTCCGGGCGGTGGCGCGAGAGCGCAGACCCGGCGAGAAGCCTCTGATCAGGCGATTGCCCTGAAAGGCGTTCCATGCCCGGGCGCTTTGTTGTGCAACCGGTCTGGTTTGCCAGCGGCCGCAGCAAGCGCCGAGAATCCGAATTGACACTATCAGGGAACTATTCTACCGTATCATCTTGGATGACGTGTCCCGTTTGGGTCTGGGCGGCCGAAGCTGAGAGCAGGCTGTCGTATTGGAGGGGGGCGCGGGTCGGGTAGGCCGGAAGGGCATTGGCCTGGATCAAACTGGAAGGGTTGCCGGTCACGGGCGGCCGGTGGCTTCGGATCGGAAACGAGCCAACAGGCTTGGTTTCCCGAGCTGCAATGTACATCATGGGTTATCTGCCGGCGAGTCTTCTGGTGGTATGTATTCTCGGAGTCGGCGCGACCGGTGATGACGACAAGAGGGCATTACCGGCGGGCCGGCCGCCAGCGGGACTGCGGGAGGAAGGGGTCGGGAGCCGGGGGGCGGATGGGGGAGGAGTGGGGTCGTCGGTCCCCAACCCGGATGGGGGAGCCGCCCGCACGGCAAGGCCGACGAGTTGCTCTACGGCCGCTTGTCACGCGACGATGAAGAAGGTCTCGCATGTCCATCCCCCGGTAGACGAGGGGCAGTGCGAACTCTGTCACGAACCCAAGGAGGGGGCCACGCCTTTCGAGGCGGGCTTGCGGCACGAATTCAATCGGGCGGCGGGCAACGCCGAGTTGTGCTACGAATGTCACGACCGTTTCGACGAGGAAGCCCACGTCCACAAGCCGGTCGCGCAGGGGCTGTGCGTCTTGTGCCACGACCCCCACGGATCGGATCGGGCCTTCCTGCTGCGCGGGGATCCGGATCGGACCCTGTGCGGGCAATGCCATCGTCTGGACTTTCTCGAAGGAGATCACCTCCACGAACCGGTGGCCAAGGGCCAGTGTGGGAAGTGTCACGAATACCACGGAGGCGAGTTTCGGCGATTGCTGCGGGGCCGATTCACTGCGGAGCTGTATGAGCCTTTCGACCTGGGGCACTATGAGTTGTGCTATGGTTGCCACGAATCCAGCCAGGTCACCGAGCCGACTACGACGACCGCGACCGGCTTCCGCAACGGGGATGCCAACCTTCACTTTGTGCACGTCAACCGGGAAGACAAGGGACGCACCTGCAACGTCTGCCACCAGGTGCACGCCGGCAGCCAGCCGCACCTGGTCACGGAGACGTTGCCGTTCGGCACCTGGCAGTTGCCGGTGAATTACCTGCGGAGCGAGACGGGCGGATCGTGCCTGCCGGGATGCCACCGGCAGAGGGCATACGATCGCGTCTCTCCGGTGCGAAACGAGTTGGGGGGCCAGGGCAGGTCGTGGCCCGGTGGGAATGCGACGATCAAGCATGAATAGGGCAGTCGATGAGCGACTCTCGACAGTACAAGGTTGAATTGGCCGATGCCGAGTACTTCCGGCAGAGCATCAAGTGCCAATATGCCTGTCCGGTGGGGACGGATGCGGGCGGCTATGTCCGGGCGATCGCCCACGGTGACTTCGAGGGCGCCTATCTGATCGCCCGGGGGCCCAATCCGCTGGCTTCGATCTGCGGGCGAGTGTGCGGCGCGCCCTGCGAGGCAGCCTGCCGTCGGCGGGAGATCGATCAGTCGGTCTCCATTCGGGCGCTGAAACGTTTCGCGGCCGAACAGTACGGCATCGAGTCGAGGCGGTTCGACCCCCGGAGGCTGTTGAAGAAGGTGATCGAGGGGGCGGGTCAGCGGGGGCGGCGCGGTGCCGAGGACCTGTCGGTGTTGCTCGGGGCCCTGCGGCGCAGCGAGTTGCAACCGCCGCAGGGTGACAAGGTAGCGATCATCGGATCCGGACCGGCGGGTCTGGCGGCGGCCCACGACTTGGCGGTCATGGGTTTCCGGCCGACGATCTACGAATTGGAGCCCGTCCCCGCCGGGATGTTGGCTGTCGGAATCCCCGAGTACCGGCTGCCGCGCGACTTGATCCGGGCCGAGGTCGAGGTGATCCGTTCCCTGGGGGTGGAATTCTGCTGCAACATGGAAGTCGGCAAGGACGTCACCCTGCCGGAGATCCGGCGGGAGCACCGGGCCACGATCATCGCGGTCGGGGCCAAGCGCTCCCGCTCGATCCCGATTCCCGGGCACGACGGGGTCGGCGTGTTTGGCGGGGTGGACTTGTTGCGGGAGATCAGCCTGGACCGGCCGGTCGCCCTCGGCGGGCGGGTGGTGGTCATCGGCGGGGGGAACGTGGCCTTCGACGTGTCCCGCAGCGTGGTCCGTCAGGTCGGGTTCGACATTTCGCGGACGGCGTTGCGGGCGGCGAGCGTCGGGGAGGTTCACCTGTGCTGTCTGGAGAGTCTCGAGGAGATGCCGGCCGACGACATCGAGATCATCGAGGGACACGAGGAGGGGGTCAAGGTATGGAACAGCATGGGTCCCAAGGAGATCCACCTGGACGACCATCGGCGGGTCACGGCCATCAGTTTCAAGCGGGTCCTCTCGGTGTTCGACAAGGAGGGGAGATTCGCCCCGAAGTTCGACGAAGACGACGTCACCACGATAGGGGCGGATACCGTCCTGTGGGCCGTGGGCCAGAACATCGACGTCTCGTTCGTAGACCCGGAGCGGGACGGCATTCAGTTGACCGAGCGGGGCCAGGTGGTCGTCGATAAGACGACGTATGCGACCTCGGCGCCGGACGTGTTCATCATCGGCGACGCGGCCTACGGACCGGGGCTGATGATCCAGGCGATAGCCAGCGGCAAACGGGCGGCCCGCTCGATACACCGAAGCCTGCGGGGCACGGCGTTCATCGAGCGTTCCCGCGGGCGGCACTCGTGCATTCCCCGCTTCGAGCGGGAGAAGGACTACGAGAAGCTGGTGCGTTTGCGCGTGCCGTCGGCTCCGGTCGAGGAGCGCAAGTTGGCTCAGGGAGTGGAGGTTGAAAGGGGCTTCACCGAGTCGCAGGCCTGCCAGGAGGCCGCCCGGTGCCTGGACTGCGGGGTGAACACGGTCTTCGACTCGGCGAAGTGCGTGCTGTGCGGCGGGTGCGTCGACGTGTGCCCCGAGGGCTGCCTGCGAATCGTCAACCTGAGCCGGCTGGCGGCGGAGGGCGAGACCCAAGCGGTCCTGGACGCCCTGCGCGGTGACACGCCTGCTGAGGAGGCGTCCGCGATCATCAAGGACGAGGCCCGGTGCATCCGTTGCGCCCAGTGCGCCGACCGGTGTCCGGTGGGGGCGATTACGATGGAACTGTTTTCGTTTGAAGGGGGCTACACGCTGGAGGCTGATTGACGATTGTAGATTGATGGTCGACGATTCCTCCCGGTAGCGACCAGTTGAGGGCCGACGGCTAACAGCGATTAGGATCAGGGCATGAGCGACAAACCGAGCAGCGAACTGGGCGGGCCGCGGTTCGAGAAGCCGATCGAGCGGCGAGACTTCTTCGGGTTGGCCGCAGTGTGGGCCTTTTGTGGCACCATCCTTGTGGCCATGCTGGGTGCGCTGAGGCTGCCCATGCCGGCGGTCTTTCCCGAGACGAGCAACAGGTTTCCGATCGGCCTGCCGGAGGACTACCCGCGCGGGGACCCGACGCAACTGAAGAGCCGCCGCCTGTGGGTATTGTCCGACGAGCAGGGCATCGCCGCCGTCTCCACGGTCTGCCCACATCTGCGGTGCTTGGTGGACCGCCGGGAGAACGGTGATTTTACCTGCCCTTGTCACGGCTCCAGGTTCAACGCCACCGGCAAGTTAGTCAGTGGGCCGTCACCCCGCGGGTTGGTGTGGTTCGAGGTGTCCATGGGCCCTGACGGTCGATTGATCGTGGACGGCGATCGGGAGGTCAGCCCGGATACCCGGTTCGCCGTTTGAGGGGCGGGCCTGCGAGGCGGAACGTGGATTGGCGAAGCGGACCCGGGAGCAAATCCGCCATGCCCCAGTGAGGTTGTTGATGGCCTATAGCGCAGGACGTGAGTTCTTACGGAATCTGAGGAGCGTACCGCGGCACCTCCGCGAGTCGTTGGTCCGCCACGGCAGGCCCACCTCCGATCGGGCCCGTACCCAGACGGTGGTTCAGAACTTCTTTCTACATATCCACCCCGCCCGGATTCACAACCATTCTCTGAAGTGGTGCACCACGATGGGTCTGGGGATCATGACGGTGGCCCTGTTTCTGATTCTCACCGTGACCGGCATCCTGCTGATGGTCTATTACAAGCCTTCGGTGGCCAGCGCCTACGACTCCATCAAGGATATCCACTTCGTGGTGCCGACCGGCCGGATGATGCGGAACGTTCACCGATGGGCGGCCCACGGCATGGTGGTCACGGTGATTCTGCACATGGCCCGGGCATTCTACACCTCCGCCTACAAGCGTCCGCGGGAGTTCAACTGGGTGCTGGGGATGATGCTTTTCGTGCTGACCCTGGCC
>CAZFMS010000255.1:0-6236 GCA_964520125.1 uncultured Planctomycetaceae bacterium | reverse complement strand
GCAGGCGATCAGACGGTTCACCAAATCAGGGTGGTTGTTCTGAATGCCCCCATCGACGTTGGCCATGATGACCCCGCTGCCGTCGAGGCCGATTCCGGCCAGCCATGATAGATAGCCGGGAAAGGCCAGGTTGTTCCCATCCACGTTGTTGGCGCAGACCTGGTTGCTCATCTCCCCGCGCAGGCCGCCGTCGGTGGGAACCGGCTTGATGCTATAGACCCCGGGAACCTGGGCCGCCGCCTGGAGCAGACCGCCGGACATCTCGAAGCCGGCGACCTCGAAGACGCGATTGAGCACGGCTCTTCTGTCGAGCCGGCCACCCAAGTCTTCGATGGCCTGCACGGCCGCGTCGGAGCCGGCACCACGGTATAGAAGCACGGTCACGTCGTGGGAGTGGTTGGGCAGATTCCTCCATCGGGGCAGGACCCGGTAGGCGGGGGCGAAGGGCCCGGCCCAGCGGACCGCGCTGTGGACCTTGGCCGTCTCCAGGGCGTCCGCCTGGCCGTAGACGACGTAGGTAAATGGATGAATGTACTGCACGATTTCCAGGCCGCTGTCTTCGAGGTTGGACAGCCATTCGGCCCGACTGGGGCCGGCGAACTGCACCAGGCCAAAGTCCGGACCCTCCACCCGGACGGTATCCCATCCCGGGGGCAGGAAAGGCGCGCCGCGGGCGGGGTCGAAACTCTGCTCGCCTAGACGCAGGGTGAAGGGATCGGGTCGTTCCTCGAATGCCGCCCCGGAAGCCTGCAGACGGGCGAATGCCGCAGGGCTCAGTTCCATCCAGTCGAAGGAGCCATACTCCAGCCGTGAGCTGGGCCGCAAGCCCAAGTCGGCCACCTGGCCGAAAGCCTTGGCGGGGATGCGGACATAATGGGGGCCCGAGTCCATCGATGAGGTCTGCAGCGCGGGCCTCTGGTCGGCGGTCGTGGGCTGCTTCGCCTCGGGCGCGGAAGCCCGTGCCGGGGTGCGGATCACCACCAATGCGCCGATCAGCAAAGCCAATAAGATGATTACAATACCATGACGCGGATTCATGAAGCCCTCCAATAGGATCCTATGCTCCATCCATAATCGTTCGATTCGTAACCTGACCGCCGAGTCGGCGCCAGGCACACGGGGCCACGAAGCGCCGAAATTCACGGACCAACGTATGTAGAGCCTCCAGGAAAACCAACGGTGAGAGCGTCCCGGCCCGCGAATCCCATGACGCTCGTTACTGCCTCTGGCACCTTCGGGGCTTTACCACCCTGCCCAACGGCGGCTTCTGGGTTGCCCGAGCCGCTCCCTCGACTGACCACCGGGGGCGAAACCTGCAGGATGGGCCAATGTCCATGGCCCAGGCCACCCGCCGGTAACCAGGCGCCACCCCCTCAGGGTCTATCGGCCCCTCATTGGAGTATACCGATAAAGACACGCTGGAGTAATGTTCTGGGACCTCATTCCCCACCCTCCGGCGTCGGGCTGCGACAGACCCTCACCTGTCGTTTAGCTAGTATATCACATTTGACGCGCTATTGACACCTGGGTCTCGGGTGTGGCCCCCCGCCAGCGTTGTGGGCATCACCGCTCCCCTCATAGACCATCGACCGAGGGCCGCCCGCCGACCAGATCCTGTACTAGTAGCGCCTCCCGTGCTTATGGGCATGGGCTGCACCTCGCCCGAGTGGCTCCGCCTCCCATGCCACGGCGTCTATCGAGACACCGGATTAGAGGCTGCCATCACCGGTTCGAGATCGGTTGAGGGACGGGAGAGGGCCGCCCGCCCGAAAGAGGCGCGATTCCACCAGTGAAAGTGGAACAACAGACCCATAAATCTCTTACTGCACTGCTATGCGGCAACTTGGGACGTCCGACAATCGGTCCGCCGTGCGGGAAGGGGGGTGATCCGCCTCCGCAGGCGCTCTCACCTTCCGACTCGAACAGCCCAAATCGGCCCCATCCAACCACGAAGATCTTTCCCGAACTCGGCCCGTCATCCGACAATGAAGCGCCGCCGCTCCAGGTAGTCCCAGACCACGAAGCGGTCCAGGTCGCTGCCGCCGACGAAGAAGACGCGGCCGCCGGTGTCCTCGGCCAGGCGATGGGCGAACTTGACGTCCTCCTCGCTTTGGTTCCAGCTCGGCAACAGGAAGATGTTGATGGTGATGCCTTGTTCCCGGCAGAGCAGGCCTTCACGGATGGTGTAGTCCTCGGTGCGCCGATCCGGCGGGTAGAGCAAGTACAGCCACTGGTCCTCGAAGTGGGCCGTCGGTAGGCCGTCGGTGATCAGGATGATCTGTCGATTGGGCGTGTCCTGCCCCTGGAGTAGTCGGCGGGCCACGCTCAGGCCGTGCTGGAGGTTGGTGAAGTGCGGCGGGATATCGTGTTCGGTCAGGCGCTCGTTGCTCATGTCCGCCTTCAGCCGGACGACCGGGTCGTAGAGGGTCACCGGCTTGGGCAACAGCTCCGGCACCTCGGAGATGTGCCGCCGCCTGGCGAAGGTATAGGCCTCCACAAAGTCCACGAAATCGCCGGGGTATTCCGTGCGGATCAGGCCGTGCAGGGCCAGTGCCATGCGCTTGACATTGATGTACTGCCCGCCCCAGCGCATGGAGCCGCTCATGTCCATGCACAACACGGTGGCACACTTGGGCATGTTGCGGGTGAGATGGATCTCCAGGTCCTTCTGCGCCAGGCGGATGGGCAGGCCCGGGCCGGTGCGGATCATCGCGTTGAGCATCGATGAAGTGACATCCAGGTTGGCCAGCGAATCGCCGAATTCGTAGGGCTTGGTCCGCTGCAACTCGACGGCCCCCTCCCCGCTGATCTCGACGTCGTGCCGCCCGCTCTTGGCCGCCTGCAAATCGGCAAACACCTTGTCCAGCAGCTTGGATTGGAAGATCCTGAAGGCCTTGGGGGTCAGATTGTACCGTCCGTCCTCGCGTTTCAGGCCCTGTTGCTCGGCCGCTTCCCGCAGCAGGTTCTCCACCTGTCGCCGCAGGTCCTGCAAGTTGTCGATTTCCTCCTCGTCGACGAAACGGGCCAGCTCGTCCAGGTTGATGACGTAGACCTTGGCGTCCTTGGCCGCCTGCTTAAGCTGTTCGATCAGCCGATCGATGGTCTCCAGCTCTTCCTTGATCTCCAGGGCCCGGGGGATGGTCATCTCCCGTCGGCCGGTAAAGGCGTATTTCGAGGCCAGCTCCTCGATCTGATACTTGTTGCCCAGGTGGTCGATCAAGCCGACCAGCCGCCTGGCAAAGTCGCCGCGCTGATCCACCGAATACCATAGCTGCTCCAGGTCGTGGATCTGCTCCTGGCGGACGGCCTGGTCGAAGCGTCGCCGTCGGTCCTCCGGCGGCCGGACCTGCCGGGCGCCCTGGCGAAACACCCGGTCCGCCGCGGCCTGCACCGTCTGCGTCTCATAGGCCTGGAGAATCCTCCGCTTGCGTTCCTCCAACATGGCGATCAGCGCTTGGATGCTGGGCCCCAGACCCTTGATCTGCGACGGGTCCAACTCGATAGCCCCGGCCAGCTCCTCCTCGGTCAGTTGGTGCAAGCTGCCGTAGGCCATCAGGTGTTCAAACGCCGGCGAGACCAGATCAGGCCCCGCCGCCGCAGGCATGGGAAACCGCTGCGGATCGTACCCGCGGTAGGTGTGTATCATGCCGCCAGGGGCTGGCTTCTGATCCTTCTTGCCCATGATGAACCATTGTAGCCTGCCGGGGCCGCCGGCGGCGGTGAGTTTCTGGAGTCAACGGTGTGAGCGGCCTGGCCCGGCCTACTGCGTGAATAGTCGCTTGAACTCGAGGATTCTCTCCGCCTTGATCACATATCCGAGGTTGATCGGGATTTCGGATACTGGCAGTGGCTTCATTTGTGTGGGGATGGGGACTGGCTTGATTTCGCCTTCGACCGCTTGAATCGGTCCTGCGAAGAGCACTCCGAGAAGTCTCACCAGGCGGGGACCAACGGTCAGCACCGGCGGACCGGGATATGGCGTGGTGCGGGGCGCTAACGTGAGATCTTCCTTGTATAGCAGTACCGGTGAACCGCTTGAGCCGGGAAAGCACGCCGCGTCAATCAAGAACTCTTCCCGTCCTTGAAAATCGAGTTTCGGATGGGTCGCCGTTACCCCCAAGCGAAAGATAGGCTGATTGTGGCTGGAATCCCACAGTCCTATCGGATAGCCAACCATCACGATCTGTTCCAAAGCGGTAAGAGCTGAGAACTCCTCCGAATTAGGAATGAACGACTCGTCGAACTTGCGAATGTACAGTGGTGACCCCTTCTTCGCCGCCTCCACGATCATTCCAGCCAAGGGCAGCGCACACAGGTCAACCTCGGGATCAGGGTGAGGTGTCCAGCGTGATTCACACTCTGTTATGCCCCACCGCACTACGTTTCCGATCATCGGTCCGCCGTCAGGTGCAGCCTGTGTGAAATTTAGAGAAGCTCGCCTTACTCCTTGGATCACATGACGGTTGGTGATAAGTACTGGGGCTGTCCGTGGTCCCGCTTCTTCAGCAAAGCTGAAGAAGAACCCCGTCCCAACACCAGATTCACCCGAGTTCATTTCGCACTCTATGCGAATCGTGCTGAACGCAAGCTGCTCTGCTATGGCCTTTGTTGTAGACATGCTGCTCTGTTCCGTTTTCAGGTCGAATGGTGAACGTGCGGATGCCTCTGCTTCTGCTTGTCACGCATCGGGAATCGATTCACGTTTCGTAGCTGATCCGCCCGTGCTTGGTCGAGCGGGAGATTTTTTCGTGGGCGTGGAGGCCGGCGAGGACGAATTCTACGCAGGCGGCGCGCATGGCCGGGTCTTTGGAGGGGTTGATCTCGAAGGCCTTTTCCCAGGCCGGGGGGACCCGCTGCAGGCGGTCGACGTATGCTGACGAGGGCAGCAGGTCGCCGACCTCGATGGTGACGCCCTTGCCGAAGATGTCGGCGATCTCCTCGAAGCCGTGCTGGTCGGCGTACTCGTCGAAGACCTTCTCCACCGCGGCTACCTGCACCGCCTCCAGCACCCGCTCCTCGGTCATCTGGTGGCTGCTCATCATGTCCAGCTCGATCTTGCCCATCGAGGAGGAGACGGTGTGGGCCAGGTCGCTGATCCGGGGCACCGCGGCGGGTTCGCCCAGCAGGGCCGCCCGACGCCTGGCGCTGGCGATCATGATCCGGTAGTTGGCGATCGAGAATCGGGCACTTACCCCGGATTGCGAATCGGCATAGTCCGACCGGCGGGCCTCGATGGTCATCTGCTCGCAGATCTCCTTCATGAACAGGGGCACCCGCACGGGGTATTGCCCGTCCAACTCGATCGCCGCTTCCTGCTCCATGATGGCCACCCCGGTCTCTCGGTCCCGCGGATAATGGGTGCGGATCAGGGAGCCGATGCGGTCCTTCAATTGGGGGATTACCTTGCCGCTGCGGTTGTACGTCGCCGGGTTGGCCGAGAAGAGGATGACCACGTCCAGGTCGAAGCGAATGGGATAGCCGCGGATCTGCACGTCGCGTTCTTCGAGGATGTTGAACAGCCCCACCTGCACCAGCTCGTCCAGCTCGGGCACCTCGTTCATGGCGAAGATCCCCCGGTTCATTCGCGGGATCAGGCCGAAGTGCAAGGCGTCCTCGGCGCTCAGGCTGGTCCCGGTGGCCAGCTTGGCGGGGTCGATCTCGCCGATCAGGTCGGCGAACTTGGTGCCCGGGGAGAGGCGCTCGGCGTAGCGCTCCTGGCGAGGCCACCAGTCGATAGGCGTGTCGTCTCCCTTTTCGGCGACCAGGCGGCGGGCCAGCTTGGTGATGGGATTGAGCGGGTCGTCGTGCAGCTCACTGCCGGCCACGAAGGGAATCTCCGGGTCCAGGAACCGCACCAGGCCGCGCATCAGTCGGCTCTTGGCCTGGCCTTTCTCGCCGATGAAGAGGATGTCGTGCTGGGCCAAGGCGGCCAGGCAGACCTCCGGGATGACTGTGTCGTCGTAGCCGATAATGCCCGAAAACAGCTCTTCCCCGTTGGCCAGCGCTCGCAGCAGGTTGTCGTGGAGTTCCTGCTTGACGGTTCGGGACTGCCAGCCGCCGGCGATTAGCTCGCCGAGGGTGCGGGGCTTGGTGATGGTCGTTGTGCTGGCCATAATCCCTGCATTGTAGCGTTCCGAAAGGGCCCCGGCATCGTCTTGGGTCCGTCGGGGCTACGGTCCCCCGGACCGGCCCGGCGGTCGGGACTGGCCGGTAGTGCTGCCTTGGCCAGGATCTGC
>CAZFMS010000254.1:0-6294 GCA_964520125.1 uncultured Planctomycetaceae bacterium | reverse complement strand
TGCGGTAAGAGCGCACCGCGCGGCTGGTAACAGCCGTGGCAGGGTAAACCCCACCGCCAGCAAGCCCGCGTAGGCAGCGAGTGATCGGCCTCGGCCGATCCGCGAGGTGGCCCGCCTCGCACCCACGCTGTGGGTAGGGTGCTCGAGCCGACGGGTAACCGCTCGGCCCAGATGAATGGTCGTCGCCCGCGTCTCGGTAACGAGTCCGGGAAACAGAATTCGGCTTACCGGCCCGCTCTGCTGCTCTTTCATTAAGCGAAGCCCCACCCGGCCGAAGCGCCCGACAGACGCCGGATCTGCCCTGGCAACCTTCGCCGCCGGCCAACGGCTCGCGACGACTCCCAAGTTCGGACCCCGCGAGCCGCGGAGCATCACCTTGTCCAACCCAGCAGACCGTCGCCCCTCCGACCGCACCTACGGCCGACTGCATTGGACCTTCTTCACCCTCATCGCCGCCCTGCTCTGCTACGGCCTCCTGCTCAGCCGATTCATCCCCACCCCCCGGGCGGTCGGCTTCCGAATGGTCTTGCTGATCATCCTCTCCTTCAACGCCCTCTGGTGGTCGGTCGCCGACCGACGCTTTGCCCGCCACGTTCGCTCGCCAGGCCGGTCGCGGGCCCTCCGCCTGCTGCTTGTCGTCTTCAGTGCCGCCCTCAACGCCCCCCTATTCTACCTGCTGGTCGCCGGCTCCTCGCTTTGGTTCCTGGGCACCCCGGAATGGTACGCCGCCGCAGTGGCCCTCTGGCATCTCGGCCTCGTGACCCTGATGCCCCTCGTCGCCCTGGCCAGGTTGGCATACTTGACCGCGGCCTACGCTGTCCGAATGGGCCTCTACGCCTCCCGAACCGCCCAATCCCCCCTCCCCCGCGCTCCCCGCCCCGTCTTCACCGGCCACCACCAGCACAATCCCGACCGCCGCGCCCACCTCCGCACCGCCCTGGCCACCGTCCCCGTGACCGCTCTAGTCGCCGCCACCGCCGCCGCCACCGCCCAAGCCGGCCGCCTGGCCGTCAACCGCCACACCCTCCCCGCACCCTGGCTCCCCAAATCACTCCGCGGACTCACCATCACCCACATCAGCGATCTCCACGTCGGCCGCCACTACCGCCCCCACATGCTCCGGCAGCTGGTCGACCGGGCCAACGCCCTGGACAGCGACCTCGTCCTCATCACCGGCGACATCGTCGACCAATCCAACGACATGCTACCCCCCGCCATCCACGCCATCTCCCAACTAACCCACCGCCACGGCCTCTTCATCTGCATCGGAAACCACGACCAGATCGACAACCGACGCGATTTCATCCGCCGCTTAGGGCACCGTTTCCCCCTGCTGCTCAACCAGCGGCGATCCCTCAACATCGCCGGCCAGCCCCTCACCATCGCCGGCCTCGACTACGCCTCCCGAGACCTGGCATCCATCCGCCGACCGGGCCACCACGTAAACACCAACCTGACCCTCCTGGGCCACGATTCGGCCAGAGACGGCCCCGTCATCGCCCTGTCCCACCATCCCCACGCCTTCGACCGCCTGGCCGACGCCGGAGTACCGCTGACCCTCGCCGGCCACACCCACGGCGGCCAGCTCATGCTCTCCGACCCCCGACGACGCCCGGACGTCGGCATCGGACGCCTCCTCTTCCGCTATACCCGTGGCTTCTACCACCGGGGCCCCGGCACCCTCTTTGTCAACTCCGGCGTGGGAAACTGGTTTCCCCTCCGAATCCACGCCCCCGCCGAAATCGTCCAGCTCCGACTGGTCTGACGCACCAGCCGCCGGCCCGAGCCCGAACTCCTCAACCCCCCAAACCGCGGAGGCCTCAGACTGTTGTCCAGCAAAAGGTTATGACTGAATAGGATGATCTTCCGCTGCAACAGAGTGCATCTCACCCTGCGCCCGCTCAAACCTGTAACTGCTGGCTCCTCTCCGCTCCGCGGTCTCTGCGTGCTCTGCGGTGAACTACCCGTGCTGGCCGGTTTCTTCGTGAGACCAGACCCTCCAGGCCGTTTGCTAATGCTGATATTGCCGCTTGAGGGAACCAGCGTAATTTGCCGTAATACCAGTATTGGCAACAACTTTGACAACCCAGGCCGACTCCCTAGAATGCGCCGTTTCTGCGCGGACCAGGACTCGAAGCCAGGCCCGAGACGCCGTTTGAACAGCAGGATCGGCACTGCCAGGACGAATTCGGACACGACCCATGAAATCGCCCTCCTCTGATCGCCCTATTCGGTATCTAACTTCGTCCCCAGGTCTCGCCCGACCGCCGAACCGGGCCGCCCCCGGCCCGCCCAGCCGGCCGGTCTACGCCTTGGCCGGCCAGCGCGTCCTCGGCTTAGCGAGCCGGACGGTCCTCCGCCCGGTCTGCCTGCTACTCGCCATCATCCTCCTCGCGCCGGCCTGCCAGACCAACCAAGCCTCCCTCGACGACGCCCAGGTCCAACACTACGAGCAGCGCATGGAGGCCGAGGAACCCCTCGATCTTGCCCCCCAGCTGACCCAGCTCGATCACCGCCCCCCCGCGGACCTGATGGGCCAGGTCCAGCCGGCCCAGATCGGCCTCGACGAGACCGCCTGGCTGCATCTACCCGATCCTTCCGTTGCCCCGGCGGTGCTCGAGAAGCGGCTGGAGATCACCCGTTACGGTGAGCCGATCATCAGGCGGGAATACGAGCAGATATACGAGGAGACCAAGAAGTACATCAAGGAGATCCAACGAGAGGAGCAATTCAGACTGACCCTCGCCGACTCCCTCCGGCGGGCCCTGGTTCACAACTACGAGATTCAGGTCGACGGCTACGCCCCCGCGATCAGCACCGCCCAGGTCGTCCAGGCTCAGGCCGCCTTCGACGCCGCCTTCTTCGCCAATATCAGCCGCAACAACACCGATCAGCCCACCCCCTCACAACTACTGGCCTCCGAAACCGACACCACCGTGATCAGCGGCGGAATTCGGAAAGTGCTGGCCACCGGGGCCGCCGTAACCCTCACCCAAACGATGGTCCGCGTGGACAACCCCGGCTTCGCCTTCCAAATCCTGAATCCAGCTTGGAGCCACGCCTTCCAGGCCGAACTGCGCCAGCCCCTGTTGCGCAGCTTCGGCATCGACTTCAATCGCTCCCAAATCAACATCCGCAAGAACGAACGCGACGCCAACCTGGAGGCCTTCCGTCTCCGCGTCATCGACATCCTGAATCGAACCGAGCGGGCCTACTGGGAACTGGCCGCCGCCCGCCGCGACGTGGTCATCAGCGCCGAAGTCCTCTCTCAGGCCATCCTCACCTACAAGCAGATCGAAGCCCGCCGAGACTACGATGCCTATCAGACCCTGCTCTATCAAAGTGAATCCACCGTCAAGCAGCGCGAGTTCGAGTACATCGACGTCAAGAACCGCGTCCGCAACGCCGAAGACCAGCTTCTGAACTTGATGAACGATCCGCAGCTCCCTCTCTCCGCCAACCGAGAGATCATTCCCGTGGACAACCCCTCCACCGTGGAAGTCATCCGCGATCGCTTCCACGCCGTGGAAACCGCCCTCCAACGACGCCCGGAGATCAATCAGGCCCGCAGCGCCGTCGCCGTAACCCGTCTCCAGCTCGGCATCGCCAAGAACCAGGCCCTGCCCCAGCTCGACGTCGTCTATCGAATGACCCTGAACGGATTGGGGGCCAACTCCGACGAGGCCTTCGACCAGATGACCGGCGGCAACTTCATCGACCAATTCGTCGGCCTCGAGTTTGGCTGGAGTTTCGGCGAACGGGCCGAACGGGCCGGTATCCGCATCGCTACCCTCCAGCAATCCCGGGCCGTTGTCGGCTACAAACGCGTCCTCGACAACATCATCACCGACTGCCGCGTTGCCCTACGAAACATCGAAACCAACTTTGAACAAATCGGGACCAGTCATCAGGGCGTCATCGCCGCCTCCGAAAGCCTCCGCTCACTCCAAGAGCGCCAAGAACGAAAGAGCCCCTCAGAGTTGGATATCACCTTGAGCGCCCAGACCGGCCTTGCCCAGGCCCGGCGAGGCCTCCTGCGGTCCATAATCGCTTACAACCAGGGCATTGTTGACGTCGAACGGGCCAAGGGTACCCTGCTCGAATACGACAATGTATTCCTCGCCGAACATCCCTGACCGGCAACCGCTGGGGATTGACGATCGGCGATTGGACAGCGACCATTGACGGTCGATGTTTGACGCTCTCCTGCAATCCGCAATCCCCAACCCCCAATCCACCATCCTCGGTGGTTTCTCCCCCATCGACCTCTTCACCGCCGCAATCTTCCTGGCCGGAATCTTCTGCCAACTCCTCCACCGACGGATGCCCCCCGGCCTCGGAACTTCCCTCTTCGTCGGGGCCACCACCGTCGGCGCCGTCACCGCCGCCTTCCACCACCACTGGCCCGCCGCCGATCAGATGTACTGGCCCGCACCCGGCGCAACCTATACTCTCTCCCGAACCACCGCCGTCCTCTGCGCCCTCTGGGCCTCCCTCGCCTACCTGACCTCCCACTCCAAAAGAGAAGAGCCCCACCCATCGATCCCCAACCCCCAATCCCCAATCCCTAATCCCCAATCCGCAATCCGCAATCCGCAATCCCATCTAGCTCCCTCCGCCACCTTCTTCGCCTGGTCCCTGGTCACCGCCGTCGCCGTGGTCGCCCTAACCGCCTACGTCCTGATCTTCGCCACCTGTTCACGCCTGCTCAATCCCGACCGGTTCGTCGAAGCCCTGCCCGCCGGCGGCCTGTGGAACGTCATCCTCCTGCTGACCGCCACCCTCGCCTGGGCCGCCTCGGCCTCCCGCCGCCAACAGCCCACCATCTCCCTCATCCTCACCGCCCTACTGGTCTGGTGGACCAGCCTGATGATCCCCTCGGCCGTCGGCACCTACCAGAGCACCCCCGAGGTCTTGATGCCGCTCCAGCCGGTGTGGTGGACCTGGACCTTCCAATTGCAGTTCGGCCTCGCCGCCCTGCTCTTCATCGCCGCCCTCCTGCAAGAAGCCAACTATCGAACCCGCCGAGGCCGCGCCTGGCCCGATCGCCTCCAGGAACTACGCCAGCCCTACTCACCTTGGCCGGCCTACATCCAAACCGAATCCGTCGTCGCCGCCGCCGTACTCGTGCTGGGAGTCTTCCAGATCGTCCGCCGCGGACCTCCCAGCTGGGAACTCGTCATCGCCAGTTCCGCCGCCGCCCTGGTAGCCGGCATCACCTGCCTCTTCATGACCTACCGCCGGTGGAGCGCCAACACCGCCGGACTAGGAATGGCCCTCTTGACCCTCGCCGCCGTAGCCCTGGCCTGCGCCATACCCCCGCTGTTCGGCCTGCCGCCGGCCGACCAGACCTACGCCTCCCGACTCCCCATCCTCTACAACGCCATCCTCTACGCCATGGCCCTGATGATCGCCCTCTGGTCCTGGCTGGGACGCTTCTGGGATCAGCAACTACTCGACGGCGCAGCCTGGACCACCGCCGGACGAATGATCCCCCACACTCAACGAACCGCATACCTCTTGACCGCCCTCGCCGCCCTGGTCGCCTTTCACATGGCCCTGTGGCCCCGGCTGGTCACCTCGATCGTCGAGGACGACACCCCCGGACGCCTGGCCGCCGGGATTCCCGCCATCCTGCTCCTGGCCCTGATCACCGCCCGCAACGCCCGCCGCACCGACTCCACCGCTACCGCCGCCCTCGGCGTGGCCTTCCTCATCGCCGCGTCGCTCTTCGTCTTCGTCCGCATGCCCGCCCCCGCACTCCGCGGATGGATAACCCAACACCTCGCCGTCGTCTTCAGCGGTCTGGCACTCCCCATCCTCGTAGCCGCCGAAATGCTCCCCAAGACCCGCTGGAAATGCTTCTCCATGCCCCTATGGTGGATGGCCCTGCTCCTCCTCCCCGCCGGGGCCTTGGCCCAATTACTGCCCCAACAACGCCTCCCCGCCGACTGGGTTCGCCCGGTCACCTTTGCCGTACTGGGAGTACTCTACCTCTTCGCCGGTAGCCGGGAACATCGTCGGGCCATGCTCGTCCTCGGAGTGGTCTTGTGGCTTGCCGCCCTCACTACCTCGTATCGCTTATACGGCCTCCCCTGATGGAATCCCGCCACGGCCGAGGGTGAATCTCCGGTTGTCCGCCACCCGCCGGATCCTTATCATGACACCACCCGCCGAACGGTGGGATGGCCTGGGGATCCGCAGCCCAATCTCTGATCCCAAACGCCGCGAAGCCTCTTGTCGATATGAACGTCAGCCGTGTCTACAGACTCCTGAAGCTCATCACCCTATTGC
>CAZFMS010000253.1:0-6296 GCA_964520125.1 uncultured Planctomycetaceae bacterium | reverse complement strand
GTGGACTGTAACGGAAACACGATCCTGGATGAGTGCGAAATCGCTCCCCAGGGCGTATCCGAGGGTTTCGACGACGTAACGATTCTCGAGGACGATGACTGGGTCATGCTCAACAAGAGCGAGCCCTTGGGCACTCTCGGGTGGTTTCAGGGTAACTCGCTCATCTTCCCCGCCCAGACCGGCCCGGAAGACTCATATATCGGGGCGAACTTCAACAGCGTCGCCAACGGCACCATCAGCAACTGGCTCTTGACTCCCGAGGTGCCCCTGGAGAACGGCAATGCCCTGACCTTCTACACCCGGACCGCCACCGGCAGCATATTCCCCGATCGCCTGGAGGTCCGCCTGAGCGTGGCCGGGGCCAGCACCGAAGTCGGCGACACGGCCGACAGTGTGGGGGACTTCACCACCCTCCTGGTGGAAATCAACCCGAACATCGAAGTCGGCGGCTACCCGGAGGTATGGGAGCAGTTCACCTTAGTTCTGGAAAACATCGATCCCGCAGCCACCGGGCGTTTTGCCTTTCGCTACTTCGTCACCGACGGCGGTCCGAACGGAACTAACTCGGACTACATCGGCATCGACTCCGTGGAGATCGAAGCCGCCTCGATCGACTGCAACGCCAACGAGGTGCCGGACGACTGCGACATCGACCCGACCGATCCGGACGGCGACGGCGAAGTCATCCCGGACTGTAACTTCAATACCGTGCCCGATGACTGCGACATTGCCAACGACCCATCCACCGACCTGAATGGCAACGGAATCCCGGACGAGTGTGAAGCGGACTGCAACGACAACGGCGTCCCCGACAGCGAGGACATCGCCGGCGGTACCAGCCAGGACTGCAACGACAACGTCGTCCCTGACGAGTGTGACCTGGACCCCGCCGACCCCGACGGCGACGGGCAGGTCAGCGGAGACTGCAACGAGAACGGCACGCCGGATGAGTGTGACGTTGATCCGGCCGACCCGGACGACGACGGCCAGGTCAGCCCGGACTGCAACAGCAACGACGTTCCCGACGCCTGCGACCTGGCCGACGAGACGTCCGATGATGTCAACGGCAACGGGGTGCCCGATGAGTGCGAGGCGGACTGCAACGAAAACGGCGTCCCCGACGATCTGGACCTCGCCGATGGCACCAGCCGGGATTGCAATTCCAACGACGTGCCCGACGAATGCGACCTCGCCAAAGGCACCTCCGCGGATGTCAACGACAACGCGGTGCCCGACGAATGTGAGACCGACTGCAACGGCAACGACATCCCCGACGATCAGGACCTGGCCGACGGCACCAGCGCGGACTGCAACGGAAACGACGTTCTTGATGACTGCGACCTGGCCGACGGGACCTCCGCCGACGCCGACGGCAACGGCGTGCCGGACGAGTGCGATGAGGACTGCAACACCAACGGCACCCCGGACCACCAGGACATCGCCGACGGCACCAGCCCGGACTGCGACAACAACGGTCGGCCCGACGAATGTGATCTCGCCGACGGGGCCAGCCCGGACTGCAACGGCAACGGCGTCCCCGACGACTGCGACATCGCCGCGGGCACCAGCCTCGATGCCGATGCTGACGGCATACCTGATGAATGCCAGCAGGCCCCTGGAGGTCAGCCCCCGGCGGGTGGCAAGGTCATCGATCGAACCGCCCTGCGGAATTTCCTGGCCTTCATGTTCGATGTTCCCAACGAAACGGGAGACACCCTGGGCAGCATGCCCACCAAGATCTTCGGCGTCTTCGGCATTCAGATGGGTCTGGCCGTGACCTTCCTGGAGTGGTTAAACCTACCGATCCGGGTGATCCTGTTCGAGATCACCTACGCGGTGCTGGACGCCATTCTGCCGTAGAAGCGGGTGGATCAGGGCGGCCCACGCCGAGATCGCATAGATACTCAGGGCGGGCGGGCAAGCCTATTCTTGCGACCCGGCACGCCCCTGTTGGCCAAGTTGATCCAGGTAGTCCACGTCGTGATCCAACTGGCTCTGCACGTGGCGGAGTCGCAGGAGGCTCCGCACGCGGGCCAGGAGATCGGTGCGGTTCACCGGTTTGGTGATGAAGTCGTTGGTCCCCACGTCCACGCCCCGCTCGATATCGCCGGTCTCGTGCAAGGCGGTGACTATGATGATCGGAATGTCCTTGGTCGCCGGATCGGACTTCAGCTTCTTGCAGACCTCGTAGCCACTCATCCGCGGCATCATGATGTCCAGGAGAATGAGGTCCGGCTTCTCCGACTCCACCTTGGCCAGAGCCTCCTGCCCATCGGCGGCGCTGATCGTGGTGACGCCCTCGAGTTCCTCCATGTAGGCCTCGAGCAGCTCCCGGTTCTGGGCGTTGTCGTCCGCTACGAGAATCTTGCTGGGGGGCATCGGATCATCTTGCTCTGCCACGATTGTCTCCGTCTGCTGTCAGGCCCTGAAGAAACTGTTTGAAATCCGCCAACCTCTCATCATCATCGCCGATGGACGCCACTGCTGCCAGGATGTCCTCATACTCGTCCAGATCCCGGCGGGCCGACAACTGGGCAACCTTCAGGCCGGCCTCTCGGGCCCGGTGTCGCGTCTGATCGGCCACCCGCGACGAACCCCATTCGATCGAGGTGAACAGGGCCGGGGCCGGCTTGGACAAACCCAGCAGATAATAACCGCCATCGGCCGCCGGGCCAATCACGGCGTCGTGCCGGTCCAGCAGGTCCAGCGCAGCGGTCAGGTCGTCGGGCTCCATCAGTGGGCAATCGCAGCCGACCACCACCAGCCGGTCGCAACCGCGGGCAAAGCGGTCGGCGATGACCCGTTGCAGCCGGCCGCCCAGATCCCCGGGGCCCTGGGGCACGATGGACACGTCGCCGCTCGCTATCTGTGAGAAATCCGCTTCGTCCGGGGTGACGGCTAGTACACAATCGGCCTGGGGCACCGCCGCCACGCAACTCATGGTCAAATCGAGACATCGCCGGTGGACTTCGGCGGCCTGCCCCGCGGTCAGAGGCCCGATCAGCCGGGTCTTCACGTCACCCGGTCGGGGATACTTGGCAAAGATAACGACATCGCGGGACACGGTCTTACGGCCTCCCGGTAGAACGTCCACTGCTTGAATCCACCAAGCCCGAGGATGGCGCCCTGGACAGTTCCACCGGGCGGCCCGGCCCATTCTCGGCCGGCGAGGAGCGGCCTATCGATTGGTCAGCGAAGCGCGCTCAGGGCCGCGCCGATCAGCCCGGCGTCGTTGCCCAATTCGGCCAGGCGGACATCCGGCGCCGGGCCCAACATCTTCGAGCGCATGGACTCGATGGCTTCGACCACCGGCCCGAGAAGTTGGTCTTCGGCAGCGCTCATGCCGCCCGCCAGGACGATCCGCTGAGGATTCAGGGCGTGGTGAATGCTGATGCAACCCGCGGCCAAATACCGGCAGGTCTCCCCCCAAACCACTTTGGCCAGGGCGTCGCCGGCGGCGAATGCTTCGACCACGTGTTGGGCCTCGATGGTCTCGCCGCGATCCAGGACGGCCTTCATGCTCGATTTCTCGCCTGCGGCGATGCCCTCGGCCGCCCTTGCCGCAGTGCTACCGGCTGAGGCGTAGGCCTCCAGACATCCGAGTTGGCCGCAGTGACACGGCCGCCCCCCCACCTGCACGATGGTGTGCCCCAGTTCACCGGCCCCTTCGGTGGCCCCGTGCCAGGGCCGGCCGGCGAGGATGATCCCGGCGCCGATACCGGTGCCCAGGGTCAGCAACACCAGGTCGCGAACGCCTCGCCCGGCGCCGCACACGAACTCCCCCAGAGCGGCGCAATCGGCATCGTTGTCCAACATGACCCGCAGGCCGGTGAGAGATTGGACACGTTCCACCACCGGAACGTTCCGCCAACCGGCCAGGTTCGGAGGGGCGATCACCACTCCCCGAGACCGGCTCAAGGTCCCGGGGATCCCCAGGCCGACGGTGTCGACCTCCAGCGACCGCGATCGGGCCAGGCCGCGGAACTGTTCGATCAATTGCACGATCCGAGCGATGACGTGATCGACGCCCCCGCTTGCTTCGGTGGCGATAGTTGCCTGGTCGACGATCTGCCCAGCAGCCGAGACCAGGCCGCCCTTGATATCGGTTCCGCCGACGTCAATGCCGATCACCGTAACGCCCGGGGCTTGGTCCATGATGCCTACTCGCTGGGCAGGTGAAAGAACCGTCGGGTATTGGCCACCGTCAGGGCGGCCAACTCCGAGAGGGTAATTCCCCGCTGCCGGGCCACGCATTCCGCGGTGTGAACCAGCAGGGCCGGTTCGTTGGGTTGGACTCGGCGGGCCGGCTCCGGGGAGAGGTAGGGCGCGTCGGTCTCGATCATCAGCCGGTCGGCCGGCACCATCCGGGCCACCGCCCGCAACTCGTCGGATTTCTTGAAGGTCACCACGCCGGTCAGGGATATATGGTAGCCTCGCTCCAGGATCTCGCCGGCCTGGGCCTGGCTGCCGGTAAAGCAGTGAAAGACCACATCCGTCAAAGTCGGAAAATCAGCCAGCGCGGCCAGGGTGTCGTCGTGGGCCTCGCGGCAGTGGATCACCACCGGCTTGCCTAGCTGGGCGGCGATCTCCAGGTGCCGCCGGAAAACGCCCATCTGGGAATCCCGCGGAGAGAACTGGTAATGGTAATCCAGCCCGGTCTCGCCGACGGCCAGCACGTCGTCGCGGCCGACGATTTTGCCCAGGGCCTGGTCCCAGCCGTCGGGTGCCTGGCCCGACTCATGCGGATGAATGCCCGCCGCCACGTGGACTCCGGCGTGCTCGGCGGACAAGACCAGGGCCCGCTCGGCATCGGCCAGGTTCTCGGCGATGGTGATGCACTCCGTCACCCCGGCCGCAGAAGCCCGTTGGAGCACGGCCCCTACCTGCCGGTGCAGTCCCTTGAAGGTCAGATGGCAATGCGAATCTATCAATCGGACCATGGGGCGGTCTTTCGGATCGGGACAAGAGGGTCGTGATTCACCGGCATGCTAGCGGGAAGGCACAAAGGCGTCGACCACGTGCCGCACCTGCGGCTCACCAGTGGGAGGCAAGAGCACGCTGACGACGTCGAATCGATAGGCACATTCCGGCTGGCGATGCTCGGCCAGCCAGGCCCGGGCGGCCCGCACGGCATGACGCCGTTGAGCGGCATTGACCGCGATGTCCGATTCCCCAACCTGGGGGTCGGAACGGGTCTTGACCTCGACAAAGACGATGCAGCCGTCCTGATAGCAGATCAGGTCGATCTCACCTCGGGCCCGTCCGTAGTTGCGGGCCAGGAGGCGATATCCTTTTCGCTCGAGGTACTTGCCGGCGGCCTCTTCTCCCGCTTTGCCCAACTTCTTTCGCGCCAGACTCACGGCTCACCGCCCCGTCAAGAACGCAACCACTCTCGACCATTGGTTCTGGACCGAGTATTAAACGGAGAGGATAAACGTCCGGACAGTCGGAAGCGTAGGATGGGCCATCTGGCCCATCTGTTGATCCCACACCCCACGGCCAGCGGCTGCCGCTTCATAGATGCCACTGGCTGCTCGCCCGCCAGTGTCTCCGCGAAGAATCGGCGAACGGACAGCCCGCCGGACGTCTTCAGATGGTGGCCGCTACTTCTTCCTTGGGCGTTCCCGGATCGGCGGCTGGACCATGCTCCTGAGCTGCTGTTTCTTGCTTCGCCGCAGTGCGAGCCTTGGTAGAAACGATCCGGCGCTCCCGCAACTTGCGGGCCTTGCCCACCCGATCGCGCAGGAAGTAGAGCTTGCTGCGGCGGACCTTGCCCCGACGCTGGACCTCGATGCTCACCACCCGCGGGGACTGCAGCGGGAAGATACGCTCGACCCCCTCGTTGGCCACTATCCGCCGAACGGTGAAGGTCTCGTTCATCCCTCCGCCGCGTCGGGCGATGACCACGCCGACGAAGGGCTGGATCCGCTCCTTGCTGCCCTCGACGATCCGCACGCCCACCGAGACGGTATCCCCGATCTCGAATTCGGGCACTTCTTTCTTCTTGTTGGCCGCCTCGACGCCTTCAATGAACTTGTTCCGCATGGTTGGTCTCCAGTCTCATCGCGCCCAAGGGGCCTTGGTTCAATGCTCGCCGGCCGGGCCGGGTAAAAGGTCAGGCCGTCGCTGGGCCGTTCGCCGAAGCGACTGCTCGGCGCGCCAGGCCTTGATCTTGGCGTGGTCACCGCTGACCAACACCTCGGGCACCTCCATGCCCCGAAAGACCCGCGGCCGCGTGTAGTGCGGGTATGCCAGGCCTCCCGGGACGTTGCCCGCCTCGTCGCCCCCCGAGCCCT
>CAZFMS010000252.1:0-6309 GCA_964520125.1 uncultured Planctomycetaceae bacterium | reverse complement strand
GGGGCGGCGGTGGTGATCAGCAGGCCGTGGTAGCGACGGGTGAGCATCTGATGAACGGTGGCCATGGCGAAGGCGCCGCGGCCGTTGGTCACCAGCCATTCGATGGTTCGGCCGGTATCGAGGTCGGAGCAGCGTTGTCGATCCAGGTGATAGGGGTCTGGCTTCATGGTGTGGTCTGTTTCGTTGGCGTCATGGGTTTGTCCGGATGCTCACGGGGCCGGTGCACACGGGTATGCTCCGCCGCTGGGCGCGGCAGAGCAAACCCATGCCACCCCGGATTAGACTCATGCCACCCCGCGGAGCAAACCCATGCCACCCTGCAGGGGAAACCCATTTCACCGCTGCCCGTGCCGCGCTGCCTGGGCCGATCTCGTCCTTTAGATCATATATCGGTCAAAGGTCCTATCGATCGCGCCCGGACCGCCCCATCGGCGGTCGCCCCGCTATTCGCCGGATGGTAGCGCTTTCCGCGACAGGCTCGGTCAGGCGACCAGGTGGATCAGGGCGGCCAGCCCGAGAGCCGCCAGGCCGCAGATGATGCCGGCGATCGCCATTCCGCGACCTGAGCCAGCGGTTTGAGTCTGTCCGGCCCGCCGGAGTCCGGCGATTCCCAATCCGATGGCTATGGGGGCCAGGATCGGCAGGCACGAGGACAGAATCGCCAGGATCCCGACGGTCAGGGCTGCGGTGGCTAAGCCGTTGCCCGGCCCGCCGGCCCGGCTGACCGAGGCGGCGCCGTCCATGGTGAAGGGGATGCCACAGGCGGTGCAGGTATCGGCATCGACGGGCATTTCTCCGCGACATCGGGGGCAGATGATGACCTGGCTGCCGGAGTCGAGCCGACGGATCTTGGGACTGCGGGAGCCGGCCATGGCGTAGGCATGGAGTGGGGTGGGTAGCTGGCCGTCGTCCTCAACGACTGCCGGGCCCGTGGCCAGGCCGGTTTGAGCGTCGACCTTCGGCACGGTGAACACGGCCCCGCAGGTCGGGCAGCGACCGGGCTGATCGCACAGTTCCGTTCGCGACTCAAGGACCGATCCACATCGCTGGCAGGAGAAGGTGAAGCGGATGCCGAGGCCGAACGCCGTCGCCGCCCGGGGAGTGGCCAGCGGTACGGGCTTGGCACCGTCGGGCGGGGCCGAGAAATGTCCGGTGCAATGGGGGCAGGCTACGGTTTGGCCGACCAGCTCCTCGGGCAGGGTTACCTTTTGGTGGCAGGATGGGCAGTCCAACACCGGGCACATGGTCGGCAATCATAACCCATCGGACCTGAGCCGTCAGTTGAGGGCGGCAACTGCATCGTCCGACAGGGGATCATCTGGTCAGGGGAGGAAGGCGGCCTTGACGATCGGATGGCGGCGGCGGTCCAGGAGGTGGGCGAAGGCGGTGCGGTAGTCGGTCAGTTTGTAGTGGTGGACGGGGATCGCGGAGAGGTCCAGCCGGCCGGTTCGAAGCCAATCCAGGACCAGGTCGTAGGTATGCACCGCCCGGCCGTCGAGGTCCTCGGTTTGTCGGCCGTTGGCACCGATCACGGTCAGCTCGTCGAACCAGACGGGGGTGGTATCCAGCAGGGTGATGCTGCTGGTGCCGACGGCGACGAGGGTTCCGCGGCTGGTGGTCCATTTGAGGGCGTCGCTGAGGCCGGCCCCGGTGCCGGTGCAGTCGAAGGTCAGATCGAATCCGCCGAGCAGGGCCTGGTTGCCGAACCTGCCGGGCAGTCGCCGGGCGTGGGCCCAGCGGGCCATGGCCTCGAATCGGTCAGCCATTGACGTGCCGGCGGCCTGTCGCACTGCCCGGGTGGCCCCGAGGCGGGAGACCAGGTCGGCCTGGAACGGGTGGCGGACGGTGGCGGTGATCTCGTTGTCGCAGCCCAGGGCGCGGATGGCGGCGACGATGGCCAGGCCGATGATCCCGGACCCGTTGACCAGGACGGATTCACCGGAGCGAGGCCGGCGGCGGAGGACGGCGTGGGCCGCGGAGGCGAGGGGATCGACGAGGACGGCGGTGTCGTCGGCGACTGCGTCGGGCACGGCATGTAGCTGCGAGGAGTGGGCGACGAAGTATGACGACCAGCTTCCGCCGGTCTGCGAATTGAGGCCGATCAGGGCCCGCGGTGGGAGACGGTGATCTCCGACTTGCTGGCACAATGCGCTCCGGCCGGCGGCGCAGTGGTCGCAGGGCGGCTTGAGGCCTCGACCGACACAGCCGATGGCCGGCTCGACGCAGACCCGCTGGCCGGGCTGCCATTCTGTAACGTCGGCCGCAATCTCGTCGATGACCGCCACATTTTCATGGCCGAGCACGGCGGGGAAGCGGGTGAAAATCTGCAGGATGGTGGCCGGATGGACTCGCTGGGTGACCATGGCCAGGTCGGTCCCGCAGATGCCGCCGAGGACGGTCTTCAGCCGCACCCAGCCGGGACCGGGTAGCTCCGGGACGGGGCACTGCACCAGGCGAAGGGGTGAGAAGGGCCCGCAATAGGCCCGGTTCGAGATTACTCCAGCCGCCTTGCACAAGGCCCAGCGGAGAGGCGTGGGGTGGTAGACGAGGGCCTTCATGGTGGGGAGCAGGATACTCGAAACCGCCCGGGCCTTCTGCAGGTGGACAAAGGCGGGTTTGCGAAACCTGGTCGGGGCGGAGCTGGCCTCGATTTGCAGACGTACCGGGGGACCTGGATATGGTGGGGGAATCAGCCGTGGCGGTCGATGCGGACTCGATCTTTGGGGATGTGGTATTGAGCCCGGAGGTCAGCGATCAGGCGGGCAAGGACCTTGGTCTGGATGGGCCTGACGCCGCGGGAAGCTGAGCGGCAGGAGAGGACCACGTGGACCGTGCCCGGGGATCGGGTGTCCTGCAGTCCGGCCCGCCACGCCAGGTGCTCGGAGATCCGGCCCTGCTGGTCGATCCTGAAGTGGTGGAAGCCGAGAGTCTGGTCAGAGCGGTGGGCCCGGACGGAGATTCGGCTCCAGCTGCCGGCATCGTCGTTTTCCACGGCGGCGACGGTTTTTCCACGCAGGGGCGTGACCGGAGCGAGCCCCCCCACCCAGAAGAGGAACATGGTTCCGCCGGTCATGGACAGTACCAAGACGATCAACGTCTTGAAGTGGCGGTGTTGATGTCGGACTGTGGTGGCCGGCATGCCGTCCTCACCAAGCGGTTTACGGCTGGGTCGTAGCGAAACTCCCCACCAAAGAGAGGTTCTCTACGGTATCCATCGGCGATTGCCAATCGCCAGGATCGACCTTTTCAAAAAAAGTTTGCTCCCAGCATTGCGGACGGCGATTCCTGTTTCGGACCAAAGCCCGGCCGTCGGCTGCCGCGGCGAGGGATGCGGCCCATCGGCAACGAACTCATGGTAAGTACTCCAGGAGGTCCCGGGAAGGTCGCGCTGGCTTTTCGGCAGCGTTGTATGGCCCGGGTGGGCCGGGTCAGGACGCCACAGGCCGGCGGGTTTTGGGACTCGGGCCGGGCCGAGTGGTCCTGGAGGTCCGCGTGATGCCCAAGGCGTCCACCCTGGTCCTCTCGGGAGATGGGTCGTTTTGGGGGGGGTTCATGTCCGGCCGGTCCTGCATTCGCCGCATCGGCCGGAGCGGTCCGGGCGAGCTGTCCCGGCTGTACGGCGCCCGCAAGATTGCTAGAGCGATTCAGGAGTGCCTGTGGCGCAGCCAATCGTGAGGTCTCTCCAAGGCAAGGCCGCGCGGGCTGAAGCCCGCGGCTTTTCCAGGACACAGGCAAGCGCGAAATGCTCTGGGTCGGTCCTCCGCTGATGTCTCCGGCTCCCCGGGCAGGCTCGTTTTGGGCATATTGATCGCCGAGTAGCACCCCCCAGATTGCTCATTCCTAGGCAAGGGGTTCTGTATTAGGCTCTCGGCGGTGGGGTCGCACAGGTTTTGCTGTGCGGCGCACGCGTTGCTCGGGCAGATCACCCCTTTGACGAGAGGCGCGGGCCCGGCTTGAATCCCGGGCGGTTGACTGCCCACGACTGCGCCGGCAGGGTGTTGGACGGGAAGCGGGCCGAGGACGGCGCGGCTCACTCGAACCCTTGAATCGGCGTTGAGAGAGTACTGGCAAGGATCGAGCCTTGGAACTGCAGGTCCATCAGGAACGCCCCCGTGAGCTGCGTTGGTACCACGCCAGCAGCATGCTGTTCGGTGACTGGGGCACGAGCCGGCTGTACGTCCTGGGGCTGGCTTTGTTCTATAGCGCCCGGGCCTCGGCCTACCACGTGTTGGCCATGTGCGTGTTGATGACTGCGGTGGCCTGGGCGTACACCATCGTCTGCCGCTCCTTTCAGGATGGCGGCGGGGTGTACTCGGCGGCCCGCTCCTTCAACAAGCGGGTCGCGGTGGTCGGGGCCCTGCTGCTGTTCGCTAGCTACGTGATCACCGCGGCGATCTCCGCGGTGGCGGCGTTCCGGTATCTGGGGGCGAGTGTGGAACTGGCCCCCAAGCTGGCCATCATGTCAATCCTGCTGGTCGGGGGCATCAACTTCGTCGGTCCGAAGAGCGCTGGGCGCTTCGCCACCGTCATCGCCCTGGCCACCCTGCTGATTACGCTGATCCTGGCGGCCTTCTGCCTGCCGCACCTCTCTGCGGGCCTGTCGAACCTGAGCTTCGCGTCGCGCGGCCCGACCAAGGAGTGGCTGAGCTTCGTCCATATCATCTTGGCCCTTTCGGGAGTAGAGGCCATCGCCAACATGACCGGGGTGATGGTCAAGCCGGTCGGCAAGACGAGCAAGAGGGCCATCTGGCCGGTGCTGGGCGAGGTCGTGCTGTTCAACCTGCTTTTCGCGGCGGCCCTGCTGGCGATCCCCAATCTCCCGCTAGACGTTCCCCTGGCGGAGAAGGCCGCGGCGGGGGTGGCGCTGACCGTGGAGGAGATGGACTTTCGCGACAAGATCCTGGGGGTGATGGCCAGTGGGTTCGTCAACCCGACCTTCGCCCACATAGCCTCGTTCGTTTTTGCCATGCTGCTGCTCTCGGCGGTGAACACGGCGATAGCGGGGATGATCTCGGTTCAATATGTGATGGCCCGGGACAACGAGATGCCCCCCGCTTTCCTGCGGCTTAACGCATTCGGCGTGCCGTGGATCGGCCTGGTGCTGGCCTGCGTGGTGTGTTGCGGGGTGCTGCTGGTCTTCGGGGAGATGGACAAGCTGGGGCACCTGTATGCCATTGGAGTGGTCGGGGCGATCGCGGTGAATCTGGTTTCCACGATTCTCAATAAGCAAATCGAGATCAAGAAGATCGAGCGTCTGGGCCTGGCGGCGCTGGCCTCGGTTCTGATCCTGGTCGAGGTGACCATCGTACTGACCCAGTTTGCGGCGGACATCTTCGTGGTGGTCGTGCTGGTCGGCGGCTACGCCCTGCGGGTCGGGATGAGGAAGGCGCCGGAGTTGCAGAAACACGTGCCCGCAATGGCGGCCAGCGTGGGCAAGCTGTTCCAGCCGCCGCCGATCCCGGAGACCGGGGAGCTGTTGTCGTTGGCCGGCATCCCGGCGTTTGATCCCGGCCTGGGGAAGGTGCTGGTGGCCACCCGGGGGAATCCGAAGCTGCTGGAGTTTGCGGCCGAAGAGGCGGTGGCGAGGAAGTCCAACTTGATCGTGCTGTTCGTTCGTGATCTGCGGCTGGCGTTTGGCCCGCCGGCCTCCGGGCGCTACCGGGCGGAGGACGACCCCGAGGCAGTGCCCATCTTCTTGCACGCCAACGCCCTGGCCCGCGAGAAGAAGATCCCCTTCATGCCCATCTACTGCGTGGCCCGTTCGGCGTCGGACATGATCCTGGATTTCGCCGGCACCTACGCGATCGACTACCTCATCATCGGAGTCACCCGTCGCGGCCCGTTGTACCGGGCTCTGAAGGGCGACGTGATCACCGAGGTGGCCGAGAACCTCCCTCGGGAGACGACGCTACTCATCCATGCCTGAGTGCCCCAGATCTGTTCACGATTGACGGGACTGCCGATCGTGCCAGGGATCGGGCGCATAGTTGCAGTCGGCGGAGCATGGGAACGTGGCATAGACATTATTGCCGAACTTCAAACAACGACTCCCGACCCCCTTTACGTACCAGGCCACCATCAATCAAGGTGATCGAGGCCGTTTCCACTTGGATCCAGCGAATACCTGCAATAGGACGATGATCGCAAGTCCGATAAAAGGGGAATCCTCGCTCGATGGTCAGGCGCTGCCTGGTCAGATAATGCCATTTTTAGCAGCAGACCACGGGGCAACCCACCGATAACACTCGTGCCGCTTTAGAGCACTTTAAGCATGACATGGCGCATACCCACATGAGGTAAACCACCCTA
>CAZFMS010000251.1:0-6360 GCA_964520125.1 uncultured Planctomycetaceae bacterium | reverse complement strand
GGCGTAGTCGAAGTCGGCGCGGACGGCGGCGAACATGTTGCTGGGGAGGGTCCAGGGGGTGGTGGTCCAGACTAGGAGGGAGATTGTTTCGTTGTCGTTCGGGTTCGGGTTCTCGGTTGGCTTCGCATCGTCGGGGGACGCGCTCCCCGTTGGGTCGCGGCTAAACAGCGCGGTGAAGCGGTCGTCTTTTACCAGGGGGAAGCGGACGAAAACGCTGGGGTCGTCGACTTGGCGGTATCCTTGGCCTACTTCGCCGGCGGAGAGGGCGGTGCCGCCTTGGGCCCACCACCAGACGATTTTGTGGCCCTGGTAGAGGAGGCCGGCGTCGAAGAGGGTCTTGAGGGCCCACCAGACGGACTCGACGTAGCTCTGGTGGTAGGTGACGTAGGCCTCGTCGAGGTTGATCCAGAAGCCCAGGCGGCGGGTGAGGTCTTCCCACTCCTTGGTGTAGCGAAAGACCGATTCCAAGCACTTGCGGTTGAAGGGCTCGACCCCATAGGCCTCGATCTCGTCCTTGGAATGGATGCCCAGCTCCTTGCAGACCTCGACCTCGACGGGGAGGCCGTGGGTGTCCCAGCCACCCTTGCGGAGGCAGTAGTGGCCGGTCATGGTTTTGTAGCGGGGGAAGAGGTCCTTCATGGCCCGGGTCAGGCAGTGTCCGGGGTGGGGCAGGCCGTTGGCGGTGGGGGGCCCCTCGAAGAAGATGAAGGGCTTTCCGCCCCGGCTCTTGTCCACCGACTTTTCGTAGATGCGGTTCTGTTCCCAGAAGGCGAGGATGTCCTTCTCGGCTTTGGGGAAGTCGAACTTGCTGGGGACTTCAGTGAACATTCCGGGCTCTCCGGGAGCTTTCAGTTGTCGGCGGTGGGCGAAGCGTGCTCCGCCGCCGGGTCGGGGAAGCCGCTGGGGGGCGGCTGGTCCTTGAACAGGTCGATCTTGCGCCAGGCCCCGCGGTTGAAGCGCCGCCAGAGGGCCAAGCCGAGCAGGATAATGTAGAGGGTGCACATCATCCAGGGGCCGTGGATTCCCCAGTGGGGCAAGAATGTGGCGGTCAGGTATCCGCCGAGGATGAAGACGATCCAGCAGTGGGCGGCGACGACGACGGCGGGCCATTTGGTGTCTCCGGCACCGCGGAGGGCGTTTACGTAGGTGATGCCGGCGGCGTCGAAGACCTGGAAGACGGCGGCCCAGACCAGGACAGCGGCTCCGGCGGCAATGACCTCGGGGTCGCTGGCCAGGAGGCCCATGAGGGGGAGGCGGGCGAAGTAGAGAATCAGGCCGACGACGCCCATGTAGCAGCCGGTGATGAGCATCCCGATGTTGGCCCGGCGGAGGGCCAGGTCGGGCTTGCCCTCGCCGATGGCGTGGCCGACCAGGGAGCAGAGGGCTGTGCCGAGGCCGACGGCGGGCATGAAGGAGAGGTGCATGTACTGGAGTCCGATGTTGGCGGCGGCCATGGCGGCGGTGCCGAAGGGCTTCATCAGGAGGCTGAGGAATACGAACCAGGCCCCGATGTCGAGGACCCATTGGACGGCGACGGGCCCGCCGACCTGGAGGATGCTGCGGAGCTTGGAGGCGTCGAATCGGGCGGTGTGGCGGGTGCCGTAGGTGCGGTGGAACTCCTGGGAGAGGAAGACCAGGGTGAGCATGGCGGCGCGGACGCCCCAGGCGATGACGGTGGCGATGGCGGCGCCCTGGATGCCGAGGGCGGGGAAGCCGAAGTTCCCGAAGATCAGGCAGTAGTTGGCCAGGACGTTGAAGACCAGGGAGACGAGGACGGAGATGAGGCCGACCGAGGGTTTTTGGACGCCGTTGAAGAAACCGTCGAGGCCCCCGCAGAGGACGGAGAAGCCCATGCACCAGAAGGCGGTCCGGCAGTAGGTGACCTCGAGGGCCTGGACGCCGGGGGGGTGGCCGATCAGGGCCCAGAAGGGCTTGGCCAGGAGGGAGGCGGGGAGGGCGAGTACGACGAAGAGGGCGGCGATGTAGAAGCCTTGCCAGGCATAGGCGGCGGCGGCGCGGTGTTGGCGTCGGCCGAGGGCCTGGGCGGCGAAGGTCTGGATGCTGGTGGCGGCGCCCATGCCGAGGCAGAGCACGGTGAAGACCAGGATGGTGGAGGGGCTAATGGCGGCGGTGGCCTCGGTGCCTAGGCGGGAGACCATGACGAAGTCGATGAAGCCCATGGCCATGCGGGAGATCATGGCGGCGATGATGGGGGCGGCGAGGATGAGGAGGGTGCGGGTCTCCTGGCGGACGGAGGGCAGGTCCTCGGGGAGTAGGGCGGCATGGGGTTGGGCGATTACTTGGGACATTGGACGGTTCGCGTTTCTGACTCGGAGAGATTCCTCATTCTGCAATGGTGGTGGGGTCGTCGTCGAGCCGGCGGCGGCCCACTGGTTTTCGTTCGGCGGGGCAAGAAAAAACCCCGGAAACCTCTGGCTTCCAGGGCCGTCGCATGCTCATTGCCGGATGATCAAGCGTCGCCTAGGAAGCCTCCTTCCTCGGGTTGGTAATGCCGATGCCGGCGGGTATTGGCCGCAGGGGCAATCGGCTTTGTCTGGCGGTGCGTTTGATCATACTTCCTGACCTTTTGTTACTGACCCGGTCGGTCAACCTGGGAGGGCATAGTCTAGGGGGCTCGACTCTCGGCGTCAATGGTTGAAGCAGGGGAACCGAGAGAAACTCCGGGGGCCTGGCGGTACAACGCAGAGTAAGGGGCCACCGGCGAGACGCCGGTGCCACAGGGTGCCGGGGGCCACGGGGTGCGTTCCCACGTGTTGCCGGGCCACCCCCCGACCTTGGTCGGGGGCTCTTGGGGCGGGCTCCGAGTTTGGGCGGGGCGGTTCAGACGCAGATGACTTCGGTGATCTGGGGCAGATTCTCCTTGATCATGCGTTCGACGCCCATCTTGAGGGTCATCTGGGCGGAGGGGCAGCCCACACATGCTCCGTGCAAGCGGACGCTGACGACGCCTTTATCGTCTACGTCGACCAGCTCGATGTCTCCGCCGTCGCCCTGGATGGCCGGGCGGATGTTGGCGATGACGTCGGCGACCTGGTCCTTGATGGTCTTTTGGGTGGGGGCAGTTTCGTCCATTTGATCCTCCCGGATTGCGGAAAAGCCTGGTTCTGACAATTCAGTATATAGCGGCCCGGGTGGTGGGGGCAAATCCAGGACCCTGGGGTGCTCAACCGGCGGTTCGGGGCAAGCGTCCCAGGCAGGCGTTGATCAGGACCCGCCAGGGGTTGGGCATGAGGGGACAGAGGCGGGCGGCGCCGCGCAGGTCGCGAGCGGCCATGCGGAGGTCGCCGTTCTCCAGGTAGTGCATGCCGGAGCGTTCGTACATTCTGGCTCGGGCCTTTCGCTTGAGGCGCCCGCTGGGATCGAGGCGGGCATATAGCCCTTCATAGTCGGCGATGAGGGAGAGCATTTCGACCCGCCAGGTTTCCGGGTTGGTGAAGTGGGCGGGTCCGGGGCGCTGGGTGATGAGCGGAAGGTCCAGGATGGCGGCGCGGTAGCGTCCGAGCAGTTCGATGGCCAGCCGCCGGTCTTCGCAGCCTTTGCCGGCGGCGAAGCAGCCGACGACTTGGAGGGCCTCGCGGCGCACCAGGATCGATGAGCATATGCCGGAGAAGATGTTGCGGACCAGGAGTTCGGCCCGCATCACGTCGGGGTCCAGGGGGCCTTTCCAACGGTGCAGGTGGTAGGACCGATCATGCGGGGCCCAGGCGAGGGCCTGGGTGACGGCGAAGTCGGCCTCGGGTTGCTGGGCCAGGGCGGCGAGTTGGAGTTGGAGCTTCTTGGGGTCCCAGAGGTCGTCGGCATCGAGGAAGGCCAGCCAATTGCCGGCCGCTGCGGCGATGCCGGTGTTACGGGCGATGGAGGCGCCGGCGTTTTGCTGGTGGATGTAGCGGACGGCGTCGCCGAAGTCGGCGCAGGCTTGGGCGGTATGGTCGCCGCTGCCGTCGTCGACGACGATGATCTCGTCAGCGGGGCGGGTCTGGGCGATGACGGAGGCGATGGCTTCGGGGAGGATGTCGGCGGAGTTGTAGCTGGGGATTACGACGGAGACTCGGGCGTTGTCGGGCTCGGCAGGTAGTATTGAGGCGTTTTGGGACACAGGGGGCCTCCTGGCGCCGGCATGGCGGGGCGACGATGGGCACTGGTGCATCGGCGGATTAGGCGGGTCGGCTGAAGCAGGGGCGCGGGTGGGGTCGCCCGGCGGTGAAGTGGCTGGACTTGAAGCTGCTGACTTCATGAGAGGTACAGGCGCCAAAGCCCGTGTCTTCACCGCCGAGACGGCGGTGCCACAGTTCATTCCGCTGGAGGGACGGCAGAGGTCGTGCCCATGGGCGGGTGGACCGCGTACACTCTCGGCGAGCAGGGCAGTGGATTTGCGGAGGCAGGCTGCGGTGGATGGCGAGAAGGGCAAACTCGGCCGGGCCCGGCGGTTGCGTGGAATCAAGGGGTTTTCACGAGTGTTTGGCGGCCGGCGGTCGGCGGCCAACCGGTTGTTGGTGGTCTATGCGGCGCCGAACGGGCTGCCCTATGCCCGGCTGGGGCTGACCGTCGGGCGGAGGCACGGCGGGGCGGTGCGGCGGAATCGGATCAAGCGATTGCTGCGGGAGGCATTCCGGCTGGAGAGCGGGCTCCTGCCGGTGGGGTACGATTTCGTGTGCATCCCGCAGGTCCGGGCGGATGGTACGTTGGACGGTTATCGGCGGGCGCTGCAGAAGGTGGTGCCGCGGGCCGCGGCCCGGTGCGACGCGGAGGGGGATTGAGGCTGAGGGGGGAGGACTTTAGGACGTTGTGGGAGTCGTCGCACCGGCTGGGGTAGGGGGGGTTTTTATCGAAATAGTTATTAAGCCCGTGGTCGGAAGGTCCGATCGGTGGGGTGGCGGCGGACCTTCGGACCAAGAAGTTAGCCGTCGAGACCCACAACCCGCATCGGCGTCCATTGCGGCGTCGAGATGCGGTCTTCCCACCAGGCCGGGGCCCGGCGAGGCCTCGGCTTTTTTTATGCGCCCAGGGTTGAGGAGAGAACGCATCGGCGTGGTCTATCGGGCCGGCGCGGGCGGGTGTGGTGAGTCTGGGACGCTGGCATCTTGTTTGGTGGGGGCGGGCCAGAGGAAGCGGGGCTTCAACAGGGCGACGGCGGCGGGGAGGAGGGTGACGCTGGCCAGGAAGCTGACGGACATGCCGATGCCGACCAGCAGGCCGAAGCGGACCAGGGTGCGGAACTCGGAGACGCAGAGGAGCAGAAACCCGACGGCTACGACCAGGGCGGTGAAGAACAGGGCCCGGCCGGTGAAGGCGAGGGTCTCTCGAAAGACCCGGCTCGGATCCGCTCCGGGGGCGTGGAGGCCGAGGCGGAGTCGGTCGAGGACGTGGATGGGGAAGTTGACGCCGGCGCCGATGGCGATGCTGGCGAACATCGAGGTGCCCACTCCGAGGGGGATGCCGGCCAGGCCCATGACGGCGTAGTTTACCAGGACGGCGACTCCAACGGTCAGGGTGCATAGCACGCCGGCGAAGAGGGATCGGAACATCAGGCCGGTGAGCAGCAGGACACAGGCGAAGGAGAAGCAGACGCTGTTGAGGTGGCTGGCCCGGACGAGTTTTACCCAGTGGTAGTCTAGGTTGACGCGTCCGGCGAGGACGGCGCTGATGGACTCGTCGTTGAACTGCTGGTCGAGATAGCGTTGTAGCCGTTGGATCACTTCGCGCTGGTGGACGAATTCGCTGCTGGTCAGGCGGACGATGAGATTGGCCTGGGTGTAGGTCTGGTCGATGACCTCGCGTAGGGAGCGGGCCATCGGTGAGGTCGAGGCGCCGAGGGTGTCGAGATAAAACTGGGTCTCGAACGGGTCGTCCGGGATTCGGTTGAAGGCGGGGTCCTCCTGGTTCATCTTCTGATGGGCGCGTTTGACCCAGCCGGCCAGGGAGTGGGTGCCGCCGACGTGGGGGAGTGTTTCGGTGAAGGCCTCCAGGGCCTCGATCTTGCGGAGCAGATCGGCCTGGAGGAAGGCCCCTTGGTCCCGGGCGGTGACCACGATGTTCAGATCGCTGGTGCCGTCGAAGCGGGCGTTGATTTCGTTGGTGGCCTGGACGATGGGGTGGTGGTCCTTGAAGGCGAGGATGCGGGCGTCGTTGACCACGAGCTTTGACGCGCCCCAGACGGATACGGCGATGGCCAGGAGGGCCACGGCCAGCACGAGTCCGCGGCGCCGGAAGGTGAGGGAGCCGAGACGGGCCATGGTCCGGCCGATGAAGTCGAGGGAATCGGCGGGTGAGGCGGCCTCGGATTGTGCGGCGGCGGTGGTAGTCGGTCGGCGTCGGGCGAAGGTCCTGCTCATTCGGAGT
>CAZFMS010000250.1:0-6384 GCA_964520125.1 uncultured Planctomycetaceae bacterium | reverse complement strand
GCTGCCGTCGCCCTTCGACCCGTGGCTGGGTTTGTTGCGGCGGCGGCTCGAATCAGGTCGCCATGGTGACCTCTGGAAGCTGACCACCGCCATGCACGAGGCCGTTTCGTCAGAGGCCCTGGCCCGGGTCGCGTCGATCTGCGCCGCCATTGATGAGGTCGAGAACGCAAGTCCCCAAAGGCTGGCCGAACTGAACGCCCGCTGCGCCCGCACCGTCGCCGGCAGCCACGTCGAAGCAGAGCTGCTCCAACAGTTCTTCCGAGCCGCCCGTCGGGAAATCGAGCGACCAGGCCGCAGCAAGGAACCGCCGCCCGGCGCAATCCGGCGCCGCCAAACGGGGCTCCGCGCACGACCTTATCATTGAGTCACGGCCGGCCACGCCGAGGAAGACGCCGCACTTCTCCACTCTGCGCTCTCAGCGTGCTCCGCGGTGAACCCCCCCGGTCTAACCCGCCAGCAGGGCCCGGAGCTTTGCTTCAGAATCGGCCCGGACCTTCTCGTGCAGACTTTGGCCGTGGGAGTCCATGGTCACCACGCAGGGGAAGTCCTTCACCTGGATCTTCCAGAAGGCCTCGGGGACGCCGAACTCCAGCTTGAATACGTCGAGGACTTCCGTGCAGCTCTCGGCGATCAGGGTCGCGGCCCCGCCGATGGCGTGCAGGTACACCGCCCCGTGCTCCCGGCAGCCGGCCAGAGTCTTCTCACCCATGCCCCCCTTGCCGATGACCCCACGGAGGCCGAAGTGTCCGATCACGTCGGCTTGATAGGGTTCCTCACGGATGCTGGTGGTCGGACCAGCGGCCACGAACTTGTACTTCCCGTCGTCACCCTTGATCACCACCGGCCCGCAATGGTAGATCACCGACCCGGCCAGGCCCTGTTTCAACTCGTCGTAGAAGCCCGCCTCCGAGTCGGGACATTGGCCCTTGACGAAGTTCTCGATCATGTACTTGTGGGCGGCGTCGCGGCCGGTGTAGATGATGCCGCTAAGCAGAACCTGATCCCCGACCTTCAGGGCTCGAATCTGCTCTTCACTGATGGGAACGGTCAGCTTGGTGGCCACATCATCTCCTCCAATTCTGTTTATTGTTCTTGCGCTTGTTCTTACCCTTGGTCTTGGTCTTTGTCTTCTGTCTGATTCACCGCATCGTAGTGTTCCTTGGCGATCGGGCGCAGTTTCTCAGCGAGCTTGTCTAACTTGAAGAACTCTTTCGCACACTTGTCCTTGTCGGTATCGCAGGGCCAGTCGACTTCCAGTTCGTCAGCCTCGTCCTCTCGAACCCCCAGCCACCCGAGAAGCCCCCCTCGCTTATGCGGTGATACGTTGTGCTTGTCCTGGAACATGTCGTAGCAGGCGTCTTCATGCGATTTGAAGTACGGGACCAGGTGGACCTTGAATATGAACCGCATTTGGGGTCCTTCGGCTTCTTCGGCTTCTTCGGGCTTCTCGCTTGCGCTGGTCCGGAGGATGAGCGTCTTGATGTAAGGCCCTCTCGTTTTGGTCCACCGTGCAAGGTCCGCCCAGGTGGAGTCCTTGTCCTCCCGCAGCAGCATCGGCAACATGTCCTGGAATGTCCTGATGGTAGCCCTGATCAAGGGGACGGCCTTGTTGAACATTTCTTCATCCGGCGGGTCTCCCTTCACGTCCACAGTCAGTTGCGAGTGTCCAAATGTCAGAGGCGCCCGAGACAGGCAGACGAAGACTCCTGCCTCATCCCATTCGTTCTTGTCTTTCAGCCAGCAATGTCTGCTTCCATACTTCTTCTCTTGGTAGCTGGGCTCGGCCATCGCCAACCTCCGCGTTCACGGTGACTCGATCGTCACCTTCCCGTCCTTCACCGTCATCACCTTCCGCCGGTCCGCCCAACACATATAGGCCACCGAGACGAAGAACGACGCCGGCACCCGGTGCAGTTGGGCCATCTTTACGCCCAGCACAGTGGTCTTGCCGCCGAAGCCCATCGGGCCGATGCCCAGTTCGTTGATCTCCCGGTACAGTTGCTTCTCCATGGCGTCCAGTTCCGGGTCCTGGTTACGATCGGTCAGCGGCCGGAAGAGCTGCTCCTTGGCCTTGAGCATGCTGGAGGCCCGATCGCCGCCCACGGCGACGCCCAGGATGCCCGGGGCACAGCCCAGGCCCTGGGCCTTGAAGGCTGCGTCGAGGACCGCCTGGCGGACCCCCTTGATGTCCCGCGAGGCGGGAAACTCAGCCGACGGCAGGCTGTATTGACGACCGCAGTTCTCCGACCCGCCGCCCTTGAGCATCAAAGCGATCTTGAGGTGGTCGTCCTCCCACTCCTCGAAGTGAATGCTGGGAAAATCTACGCCGGTATTGTCTCCGGAGTTCTTGCCCGACAGGGCCTCGACGGCATTGGGCCGAAGATAGGCCCGCTCCGTCGCCACCCGGACCGCGGCCCGGATCTGCTCGCGGATCGGGCCCTGCCCGCTACCCGGGGGATACCACACGTGGAAGATCGGCGTGCCGGTGTCCTGGCAGATCGGCCGGCCGGTCTCGCGGGACCTCCCCACGTTATGCAGGATGGTCTTCATCGCCCCCTGGGCCGCCGAGCCTTCGACCTCCTGCGCACAGGCGTCAGTCAAGGCCTGCTCGACGTCCGGCGGCAAGTCCGTCGAGGCGGACTTGATCAACTCGACCAGATCATCAGTGATGTCTCGCATGGGAATCCCTCTGGTGCCTGACTGCGACGTATCTCTTCGAGGCTCCGCACAAGCATTATCCGCGTGCCGCCTCCCAAGGTCAACGGCCGAGGTTCGCCCTCCCCGCCGCTTCGAATCGCCCGAGGATGTCCAAGTCGGCATGATCGTGAGCAACCAGGACAAACGCCGAATTAGAGACAACTCATGTGACACGGGCCTGCGGTGGAGTTCCGGGCGCCGCCTATTCAGCCCGCAGGCCAAACCGAAACACCTCTGCCGGTCGGGCGACTTTGATGTAATCGTCCGCCCCCATGATGATCGAGTCCGTCAGGCTGCCGGCGTTGAAGGCGATCCGGTCGTTGGCCGGGATCGACTCGTCCACGTACAACTCGAACGGCAGGATCGGCTTGCCGAACGGCGGGACCGAACCGGGCACCAGGCCGGTCTGCTCCAGCAACTCGTCGGCGCTGGCGAAGCGGGACCGCTTGACTCCGAAGTGGCGCCGCACGGCCGCCGAGTCCAGCCGCAGGGCGGCGCTCATGACCAGCAGCCGGAACACCTCGCCGGTCTTGACCAGCAGGGCCTTGCCCCCGATCTGCACGCTCTCCCCCCGGGCCCGGGCCGACTGCTCTGAGGTGTAAGTCGGCTCGTGGTGTACCGCCCGGTACTCGACGCCCTGCTGATCGAGCAGGTCCCGGATCGACTGAAAGACATCGCCGCCCATGTGCTCCTCGGCCGATAGTTTACCACGGCCGGGCCGATGCGAGAATCGTCTCGCACACCTACACTGATAGTGTCGAGAAGTAATCCTCGCTCTGCCTGAACCCCGAGCAATTACGGATCCTCGGCGCCGCAGCCCTCCCGGTCTCCGGCCGACAGCAACCAGGCGAAGGAGTCAGACGATGCCGCAGCAAACCAGAATCGAACGGGACTCCATGGGACCGATGACCGTTCCCGCCAACGCCCTGTGGGGCGCTTCCACCCAGCGGGCCGTGGAGAACTTCCCGGTCTCCGGCTACCGGCTCGGCAGGCGCTTCATCCGGGCCCTGGGTCTGATCAAACAGGCCGCCGCCCAGGCCAACGTCAGGCTGGCCGCCCTCCCCAAGGAGAAAGCAGACCTGATCATCAGCGCCGCTCAGGAAGTCATCGACGGCAAGCTGGACGACCATTTCGTGGTCGATGTCTTCCAGACCGGCTCGGGCACGTCGACCAACATGAACGCCAACGAGGTCATCGCCAATCGGGCCGCCCAGTTGGCCGGCGGGGACAGCGCCGCAAAGGACCCCATCCATCCGAACGACGACGTCAACCGATCCCAAAGCTCCAACGACGTGATCCCCTCGGCCATGCACGTGTCCGCCGCCGAGTCCTTGAAGGAGGACTTGACCCCCGCCCTCGAACACCTCGCCGCCGCGTTGGAGGACAAGGCCCGAGCCTTCGACGACATCGTCAAGGCCGGCCGAACCCACCTCCAGGATGCCACCCCGATCCGGCTGGGCCAGGAGTTCTCCGGCTACGCCGCCCAATCGCGCAAGTCCGTGGACCGGGCGGCCAAGGCCATCCACGCTCTGCGGGAGCTACCCATCGGCGGCACCGCGGTCGGCACCGGCGTCAACGCCCCTGGCGACTTCGGCAAGACCGTCGCCGCCTTGCTCTCGGAGAAGACCGGCATCGAATTCGTCGAGGCCGGCAATCACTTCGAGGCCCAGCACGCCAAGGACGGTTTCCTCGAGGCC
This sequence comes from uncultured Planctomycetaceae bacterium, assembly GCA_964520125.1. Lineage (GTDB taxonomy): Bacteria > Planctomycetota > Phycisphaerae > UBA1845 > UTPLA1 > JAFGQA01. The sequence continues at coordinate 1,990 of CAZFMS010000250.1, read as the reverse complement.
TCCGGCCTCTTGCGCACCATCGCGGTCAGCCTGGGCAAGATCGCCAACGACATCCGCCTGCTGGGCTCCGGGCCCCGTTGCGGCCTGGGCGAGCTGAAGATCCCCCCCACGCAGCCGGGCAGCTCGATCATGCCGGGCAAGGTCAACCCGGTGATGTGCGAAATGGTCCTGCAAGTGGTCGCCCACGTGGTCGGCTCGGACGCCGCCATCACTCACGCCGGGGCGACCCTGGGCACCCTGGACCTGCACGTGGGCATGCCGGTCATGACCCACCACTTCCTCGAGGCCACCCGGCTCCTGGCCAACGCGGCCCGGATCTTCGCCGAGGCCTGCGTTGCCGGCCTGGAGGCCGACCGGGATCGAGCCGGCAAACTCGTCGAGCGAAGCATCGCCCTGGGGACCTCCCTGGCCCCGGTCATCGGCTACGACCGAGCCGCCCAGATCGCCAAGCAGGCCCTCGAGAGCGGCCAGACGATTAGAGAGGTGGCCCTGCAAATGAAGATTCTGCCCGAAGATCAGCTTGACCGCTTACTAGATGCCCGCTCGATGACGGAGCCGACCTGACCGCAGCAGGGGCCGACCTCACAACAGCTCATCGGCCGGGACCTTGCGGGTGATTTGGATAGCCCGGTTGCCGCGCAGTTTCCCCACGCGCCCGGCGAACTTGTTGCGATCTTCGACTCGCAGCACGAAGTCTCGATTGACCAGCTTGTCCAGCTTGAGGATGTCACCCGGGGCCAAGGACAGCAGATCCCCTACCGTTATCTTCGTCTCCCCCAGATAGGCCCGCACCTGCACTTCCGCGTGGCGAAGACTCCGCGTGACCTTGCGAACCTGATCATCAGTGCTCGCCCCCCGCGAGTAGGCCAGCCAACTCTGGGCGGCGAGCTTCCCGATCACCGGTTCGATGACGTTGAAGGGGATGCAAATGCTCATGGTGCCCGCCCGGGCCCCGATCTTGATCTCGAAGCCGATGACCACCACGACCTCATTGGGGGCGACGATCTGCACCAGGTGCGGATTGCTCTCCGTCCCCACCACCTTGAACTCGACCTCCACCGAGTCAGACCAGGCTTCGGAGAGGTTCTCCAACGCCCGACTGATGATCCGGTTGACCAGGCGCATCTCGATCGAGGTCAGTGGTCGCTGGGGGATGAAGATCTCCGTATTGGTCCCCCCCAGCAGCCGGTCTATGATGGGGAAGACGATCAGCGGACTGAGTTCCAGGCACATCTGTCCGGTCAGCGGTGGAGCGGCCAGCAGATTGAAACACGTCGGACTGGGCAGGGAATGGATGAACTCGCTGTAGGTGAGCTGCTCGATGGTGGCCACCCGAGTCTCCACGATCGCCCGCAGGAACGCCGACAGCGAGGCCCCGAAGTTTCGGGCGAATCCTTCATGGATCGACTGCAAGGCCCGCATCTGGTCCTTGCTGACCCGCTCCGGCCGCTTGAAGTCGTAGACACTGACGTCCTTGGGTGTGGTCCCTCCGCCCCCGACCAGGGTACCCGTGGTCGCGTCCATCTCCCCCGCCGACACGGCGTTTAGCAGGGCATCAACTTCGCTTTGGTCGAGGATATCCGCCATGATTCCACAATCTTCGACGCTCGGATCGCGCAATAATTGCGCATCCGCAGCGCGGAACTCGGCTTCTTATCGGACAGCCTGGAAGCCTGGCTTGAACCGCGACCCGCAACTCGCCCGCCCCTGACGACTGAACCTCAGCCGTCTAACCCAGATCGGGCCGCGGCCTCGGGTTGCCGCCTCGCCTGGCCCTGCTGAAATGGCCGTCTTTGAACCGCCAAGCAGGCTTGACCGGCCCGCAAAACCACCTAGACTATCCCAAAGGCCCACGAATAAACCGCTGCCCCAGGCCAATACCAATCCGTGCGGGTTTGAGCGATCCCCCGGCCCTGAAGCGATATCAGCCAACTAAGAGGAGATAAGCGATGTTCAGCGAATCTGGAACCACCGTCGTCCGCAAGCGGTT
>CAZFMS010000249.1:0-6427 GCA_964520125.1 uncultured Planctomycetaceae bacterium | reverse complement strand
AGCCGACGGCTCCCGGAGACCATGATTCTGACCGGACTGGAGGTGGATTGCCCATCGTTCTCCACCTACGCCACCGATGAAGACTCCGCCGCCCCATCCGAGACCCAGGCCTCACCTGCCAAACGCTGGACCGACCGTTCTGCAAAACAAGCCGGGGAGCCGAAGCCGGCCCGGGTCACCTTGACCGGGATCGCCCGCGAGGCGCCCGAGGTGTACGGCTTTGTAAAGGCCCTGGAAGGCTCATCCCTCGTCGAGAAGGTGCGCATGGAGGTCAACCGCCCGGCATCCTGGGCCGGACGTCAAGCCCAGCACTTCGAATTGAAGTGCGACCTGGTGGCCCAGCAACGGGGTGACCGATGAGCGTACTTAAACTCAACCTGATCACCATCGCCGTGGTCGTCGCCCTGACCACCGCGTTCACCTTCGGGCTGGTAATCCCCGGCCTGAAGGAACTCCACTGGCGGGAGGCCCAATTCGTCGGCCGGCTCGCCAAGGTCCAGGACGATCAGCGGAAGGTCGGCGAGGTCAGCGAACTCTATCTGGCCATCGTGAAAAACACCGAACAGATGCAGGATTCCCGAACCCGGCTCCCTGCCGATCGGGCCCTGGGCGAATTCCTCTACGATCTGGCCGAGAACCTGAAGAAACACGCCATCGAGGACTACGTCGTGCTGCCCAGGTCCGCCAGAATGGTGGATCCCGCCAAGCTACCCAAACTCCTGAAGCCCGCCGAGGGAACCACTCTCCTTCCCGTAAAGGTCTCCTTTGAAACCAGCTTCATGCAGCTGTTCGACTTCCTGAGCGGCATGGAATCGCTGTCCAGATTGTCGCACGTCGAATCCATGAAACTGCTGAACAACGAGCAGCGGCCGGGAAGTGTCCAGGTCGAAATGTTGCTGCACACCTATCATCGCCCGGATGAAGCCGGTGAGACCGGCCCCGCCGGCTTGGGAGTCCGCGATGTCGGATAAGCCGAACGACCTGCTGACCGGCTTCAAGCAGCAACTTGTGGCCGACAAGAAAAAATCGATTCTGCTGGCCGTGTTGTTCGGCACCCTGCTGGTCGTGGTGGGAAGTTTGTTTCTTTCCGATTCCACACCCGAGGTCGCCAAGGCCCAGCCCAACACCGCCGCCCCCGCCCGGCCACCCTCCACGCCGGCGCTTCGCTCGCTGCCGCAGCGCACCTCAAAGACCACCGGGCCCAGACCGAGGACCGACCTCCAAGCCGGCAGTCGACCGACGCCCCGCTGGTACCAGCCACCCAGGCACTCCATTTCGGTCGCCGAAATGCCTCGGGGGCTGCACCGCGACCTGTTCAACACCACCGAATGGTCCAAGTACCCGCCGGCCGTCAGCCTGTTTGGCGGCCCAGCCGAGGGCGAAGATCAGCCGAACATGTGGGATGCCATGGCCAAAGCGATCATCGAGCGCCAGAAGAGCCGAGCCCTGAAGCTCGCCCGCCTGGCCGAGGAACTGGCCCAGTTGGAACTGCAATCAACGATGACCGGCTCGGCGCCCATGGCCTACATTTCCGGACGCCTGGTCCACCCCGGTGACACCATCAGGGGATTCTCGGTCGTTAGCATCGACGACCGACGCGTCACCCTCCGCCGGCACGGCGTTATCCACGAGCTGGCCATGCCTTAAAGCACAACCCCACTAGTCCGACAACCGATTTCATTAGCAGGATCGAATGGGGAGTGTATGGATACCGTCTCGAAAAAGACGTGCCGGAGAAGTGCAGCGACAGGTTATCCCTGCGCCCCCACCATCGGGCACTCGGTTACCGGTCAGACTGCCGCACGATATCGGCGAACGCCGGGAACCGTCCCGCTCGTCACCGCCCTCCTCACCCTGCTCGCCCCGGGGAGCGGACATCATCTGCTCCGGGCCCAGCAGGCGGCGGGAGATTCAGAGGAATCCCCCTTAACCCTGTTGGAGGAATCAGCGGAAGACCAAACCGACCAAATGATTCAGGTCAGGGCCGACGATCGAGTCAACATGCACGTGTCGGCACTACCCCTGGCCGACGCCCTGAGGATGCTGTCGGAACCGACCGGACGAAACATCATCACCGCCGACGGCGTCACCGGAACCGTGACCGCCAGCATGTACAACGTCACCTTCGACGCCGCCCTGGAGGCCATCCTGATCTCCAACCGCCTGGGACACCGCCAACAGGGTGATTTCATCTTCGTCTACCCCGCAGAAGAACTCGCCCAAATGCTCCAGGCCCAGCGTAGAGTCTCCTCCCGGATCTTCAAGCTGACCTACCTGAACGCCCTGACCGCCAAAGGCCTGATCCAGCCCCTCCTCAGTGAAATCGGCACCATCGCCGTAACCCCTCCTTCCAACGTGGGTCTGGGTGGCGATGGCGCCATGGAGGATACCGAGGGTGATTCCCCGGCAATGCTCGACACCCTGATGGTCACCGACTATCCGGAGAGGCTCGAGGAAGTCGCCAGTGTCCTGGGCCAGCTCGACCAGCGCCCCAAACAAGTCCTGATCGAAGCGACCATCCTGCGGGCCACGCTCAACGAGGACAATGCCCTGGGCATCGACTTCACTACCGTCGGGGGTATTGACTTCTCCACCCTCTCCAGCACCAGCCCGGCGGCCCAGAGCATAGCCACCGGAAACACCCCCCGCAATATGCTCAGCGAAACCACCCTCACCGCTCGTACCGACTTCAACGCCGGCCTGCCCTCCGGGGGGTTCACCTTCGGCATCATCAAGGACCAGGTCAGCTTGTTCATCCGGGCCCTCGAGCAAATCACCGACACCGAAATCCTGGCCAACCCCAAGCTCCTGGCCCTCAACAAACAGGCCGGCCAGGTCATCGTCGGCCGCCGCGACGGCTACTTCACCACCACCGTAACCGAGACCGCCACCATCCAAACGGTCGAGTTTCTGGAGACCGGCACCATCCTGACCTTCCGGCCGTTCATTGGCGACGACGGATACGTCCGCATGGAAATCCATCCCAAGGACTCCACCGGCGGAGTGACCGATCAAGGCCTGCCCTTCGAGCAGACCACCGAGGTAACTACCAACGTCCTGGTAGAGGACGGCCACACCATCATGATCGGCGGCCTGTTCAGGGAAGTCAGCACGGCCAACCGGAGCCAGGTACCCGGCCTGGGCAACATTCCCATTGCCGGGGCCCTGTTCAGGAGGACCCGTGACAACACCATACGCGAGGAGGTCATTGTCCTGCTCACCGTTCACATCCTCAAGGGCGAGCCGGACAGCGAGGCTAGTGCGGAATTAATGGAGGATGTGGAACGCAACCGCGTGGGAATGCGGCGCGGTGTTCAATGGCTGGGACGTGAAAGCCTGGGACAGGCCCACTACCGCTGGGCCCTGGAGCACCTGGCCCGCGGTGATACCAGCAAGGCCCTCTGGGACGCCAATCTGGCTTTGCATAACTATCCCCGACACCTCCACGCCTCGAAGCTCCGGGAGAAGCTGGCCGGACAGCGCGATTGGCAATCCGAAGCCTCTGCCATTCGGAACTTTGTCCGCGACCGCATCGCCGCGGAGAGCGGGATCATCACCCCACCATACGGGCGACCGGCTCCGCCCTTCGTCATCCCCGAAGACATCGACGGACCGACGGGATTCGAGGAGCAGGACCACGATGCTGCGGCTCTCGACGGCCACAGGAGAATACCATGAGGGCGCGGCCGACATTCTCCCGACTCGCCGGCACCCTGGCCGTCGCTGCCGCCGCCGTCTCGTTGACCGGGGCCTGCCAGCTCGAGGACGGAAGGTGGGTCTTCGGCGACTCGTCGAAGGACCAGCGGGCCCAGGCCCAGGAGCGATGGAACGAGGTGCGCAGCGACGTGAAGCTGCGCCTGGCCCGAGAACACCTCGATGCCGGGCGCATCGATGAAGCCGCCCAGGTAATAGAGCAGGCCATCATCCTTGCTACGGACAATCCTCAGGCATACTTGCTGGCCACCCGTCTGCGGCTCGAGCAAGGTCAACTGGCCGAAGCCCGCCGGGCGATCAGTCTGGCGGCAGCACAGTCGTCCGATGATCCGGAGATCGAGTACTTCGCCGGCATCGTGGACCAACGCTACGGCGATCTGGAAGGTGCCCTGAACCATTACGGCACCGCAGTGGCCGGGGCCCCCAACACCGTGCCCTACCTCCTGGCCAAGGCCGAAACACTGGTCGCCCTGGGCAGGCCTGCCGACGCCCTGCAATTCATCTCCCCGCGGATCAACGATTTCGACGGTGACGTTCCCCTGCGAATGCTGGCGGCCCGGATCAGTCGAATGCTCCACCTGCGCGGCCCGGCCGTGGAACACTGCCGAGAAGCCCTGCGCCTGCGCGGAGACGACCCCACCCTGCAGGCCGAGGTTGGCATGCTGCTGGTCTGGGCGGGGCAATTCGGAGAAGCCATCAACGTACTTCAGCCGCTGATCACGCCGTCCTCGGCAGAAAAAGACCCGACCGCCGCCGGGCATTCCGCTTGCCCCGGAGTACCCCTGCCGACAATCCGCAATGCCCTGGCCTCGGCCTACCTGGCCACCGGACAACCCCGAGAAGCGCAACGCACCCTGCGCCCCCTGATGGCCAACGACGGGCCCGCCACGGTTACTTGTTCTCTCTTCGCCAGAGCCGCCCTGATGCTCGACGACCTCCCGGCCGCGGCCCAGGCCATCGCCATGGCCCATAGCAAGAGCCCCCCCTCGCCCGAAACCTTGCTGTTGGCCGCCTATCTGGCGATGCGCAGCGGGGAGTATGCCGACGCCTGGGATTCCGCCCAGTCCGCCCTCGAGCTTGACGGACGGCTGGTGGACGCCCTCTGCCTGGCCGGCCAGGCCGCTTTCGCCATGGGCCGAGAAGATCGGGCCCTGGGAGCCTACGCCAAGGCCCTCGAGCTTGATCCATCTTCCCGGATCGCCCGCACCCTGCTCGAGGCCCTGAGATCACCGGTGACGGTGGAAGAAGATGTTCGCCCGCAGGTCATTCCCGAAATCGGGGAGGTCCTCGCGCCGCGTCACCCCCGTGGGCTGGATGCTGACCCAGGTTCGCCAGTGCTGACCAATGCGGGAATTTGCCTCGAACCGCCTCGCCGAGTAGTGCCCCGAAGCAATAGCGGCCGGTGGACCGTGTCGGGGAATGAGATCTCCTACAACCCCGCCAATGAATGAGCCCGGAGGGCGACGAAGAACATGACCCAAGGTCCGATTACTCCCTGGTCCCAGCTCGATGACGAGCTGGAGGAAAGCGAAGGCCTGGCCTCCCCACCGGGAGACCCCCAGCGCGTCGACCAGAACGATGTCGATGCCCCTTGGCCTTCCAGCGCCGCGCCGAGTTCGGGCTTCACCCGACACACCTTGAATGTCGAGCAGCATTGGGCACTCGCCCCCCTGGCCCTGGCCGCCGTCGGGCTGCTCATCGCGATGATCATGACGATCGGCCAAGGAACCGGCATCGCCACATGGCAGGCGCTGATCATCCTCGCCCTGATCATCGCGGCCGGGGCCGTGCTGTTTACCTCCCGCCGAACCCGCCGAGATGCGTTGGCCGCCATCCATCGAGCCATCACCCAAGACCCCACCCGCGCCCAGCAGGTCTTCGACGGGCTTCCGGTGGCCGAGGAGTTCCAGCCTCTCTGGCAGGCCGTCAAGCAACACAGTACCAACATCGAGAAGCGGACCGCCGACCTGATCGAAGAGCACCAACAGTTGGGCCTGGAGCTGAGCCTCGCTGAAACGCAGAAACGCCAGGTCGAGACGATCCTCAATTCGATTCCCCACCCCCTCCTGGTCACCGACGCCTATGACCAGCTCTTCTTCGCCAACAAGACCGCCGAAGCCGATCTTCAGTTCAAGTGCCCCGAGGCCCTGCGGAAACCGATTGCCGAGGTCCTCGACGACCAGACCCTCATCGAGCTGATCTGTCAAGCCCGGGCAGCCGAGAGCCGGGCGGCCAACCGACGGTCCGAACTGGAAATCGGATCGCGGGCCTACGCCCTGACCCTATCGCCCTATGCGGCCAACCCGCGGTCAAGTGAAAACGTCTCCCACAGTCACGGCGTGGTGATGCTCTTGCGCGACATCACCAAGCAGCGCGAAGCGTCCAAGATGAAGAGCGAATTCGTGGCCCGGGCGGCCCACGAGTTGAGGACCCCCCTCTCCTCCATTCGGGCATATGTGGAGATGCTGGTGGACGGGGAAGCCGCCGACGAGCAAATGCGCAAAGAGTACTACGACATCATTCAGACCTCCGCCGACCGGCTGGGCCGCATGATCGACAACATGTTGAACATCAGCCGGATCGAGGCCGGCACCGTGCGGATCAACAAGGAGCCGGTCGCGGTGTCCATCATCGTCAAGGAAGCCGTTGACGTGGCCCGCCCGCAGGCCGAGGAAAAGGGAATCTCCCTGACCGAGGACCTCACCCCGGTGGC
>CAZFMS010000248.1:0-6472 GCA_964520125.1 uncultured Planctomycetaceae bacterium | reverse complement strand
GGAGACGGACATGATCACGCAGGCCCGCAACGGATCGTAGTGCATGGTCTTGCCTTCCTCGGTCTTGGTCATGGCGGGGGCCAGGGAGGGGGCGGGCCGGCGTCCGCGGAGGAGCCGGGAGGCCAAGTTGATACACCAGCGCGGGGCCCACAGCTCGACATGATCGCCCTGGCTGCCCATGCGGACCTCGGCCTGGGTAACTCGCCGGGCGCCCTTGGTGGTCATCCCGAGGACCAGCAAGACGCCGCAGCCAAACAAGGCAAAAACGGGGATGCTGGCCTGGGTTGCTTCGGCGACGGATCCGCCGGCCTTGTTGACCTCCCATAGTTTGATGACGGCCAGTCCGGGGGAGGCGCAATTGGCCAGGTCGTTCTGGCCGAAGGCGAAGGCCATGGAGAGCATGCCGACGACCGCCAGTAGGGGGAACAACAGCCTGGCGGCCTTTTTACGGAAGGTTACCAAGGACACGTGGATCAGGATGGCGAAGAATGCCCAGAGGACGAGAATGACGATCGGGGCTCCATAAGGGGCGATCACCTCTTTCTGGAGATACTCCACGAAGGCCACACTCTTCATTCCTTTTACGAGCATGAAGTAACACAAACCGGCCATCATGCCTCCGCCTACCCAGCCCCCGTGTAGCAACAGCGTGGTGAGGCTCTTCCATTTATCGCGGATTGCGGCGCGGACGGCCCTTTGGACCATGAAGGCCATAATGGCGGCCAGGAGGATGGAGCAGAAGATGGCGAAGACCACCTTGCCGGCCTTGTCCCAGTTGACCACTCCGACGGGGTCAATGGCCAGGGCGGCGCCGAGCAGGGAGAACACCAGGCAGGCGGTGGTGCTGACCGGCATGCCGAAGGAGGAGTAGGCGTAGAGGAGTACGGTGTTGACGATGTAGACGGAAATATAGATGGACAGGGCCTCATCGAATCCCGGCAGACTGGCGGGGTCAAAGATTCCCTTTCGGGCGGTTTCGACGACCTGCTCGCCCATGGTCGCTCCGAGGACCACTCCGATGCCGGCGATGCGGACGGCCCATTTGCGGGTCAGGACGCGTGAGCCGAACACGGCATTGACGATGTTGGCGGCGTCATTCCGCCCGACCTCGATGGTGTTCCAGAGGAGCATGGCGACGGCTAAGGCCAGTGCGCTGTGCAGGAACAGGTCGAAGCCTGGCCCACTGTCCGCTTGGCACAGAAGGAATGATTCTGGAATGGCTCTGCCCAACCCATTGCGGGCCTGGTCCGGGCTGGTGCCGGGAGACCCAATAGCCGCGTCTAGTCAATCACACCAATACGGTTCCACCATGGGCAACGCGTCTCGCCGATTCTCTGCCGATAGCTGGTCACTGCGAGAGCATGCGTCGCAGACGATCGGCGGTTTTTTCGGCGTGATTGGCCAACTGCCCCAACTCCAGGAAGATACGCCACCACAACATCAGGTCCGTCGGTTTAATCTCGTCTTCCAGAGCGAAGAGGGATTTGCTCAGGGAATACTGGGCCTTGTCGGCCTCCCATTCGGCATGCTCGACACTGTGGATCATCTCCATTACGCCTGCCGCCCGATCGGCGTGAAATCCCTTGGCGACCAGGTCGCGAATGCTCTCACTCATCCGGTAGGCCTTTTCACAGACCCGCAGGATGGTGTTGACGTAGGCGAAGGTTTCGTCGGACAGCTTGGGCGGCATCTTGAGGCGCTTGATGGTCAGGAGGACGGCCAGGTCCTCGACCGAGTCGGCCATGTTGTCCTGGAGCTTCAGGTAACCGAGCAGGTCTCCTCGATAGACCGGCAGGAAGAAGCTCCGGGGGATGACCTGGCGGATTTCGTCCTTGATGATGTCGGCCTGATGCTCGGTCTTGAACACGCGGTCGGCCAACTCTTCGAGCTTGTCGCCGTCTCCGTCGCGGGCGGCCTCGAACATCGGTCGCACCAGCAGCACACACTCCTGCACTTTCCTAAAATGGTGCAGTAGCGGCTCGAACGGTGAGGTCTCAAACATCTCCTCCAGGGAACTCATAAGGTCCTCCTCCGGGCAACTCACATCAAAACATGCGCGCATTCTACGCCAGCATTTCTCGTGTCAAGCGATCATCCGGGAGTCGAGCAAAATAAATTTGGGAGCGCCGGCGGCGCTGCGGGTGATGGCCTGGTGGGGCGATTTGCGAGTCGCGGGATCAGGCGGAGGGGTGGTCGTGGATCAGGGACAGGGCGGCGGTTTGGTCGGCGAGCCATTGGGCGGCCCGGGTGCGGACGGCCTTGACCTCCGGGTTGGAACCGGGATCGACGCCGATCAACCTGGCGTAGACTAGGGTCAGGTCGGCCCAAAGCTGTCCCAGCCAGGCGGAGGTGGTCAGATCGATGCGGTCCACGGCGATCAGGAGGGTGGGCATCTTTTCGCGGCAGCGCTGGGCGTTGGCCAGGGCGAGGACCAGGTCGGTCTGGGCGGCGGTCAGGCCGGCGTGGTCAGGGTTCAGGGAGTCGACCCGGTCGCGGAGGAGGGGGTGTCGGCCGACGTCGCCGGTGCGGAGGAGGAAGATGGCCATTTTGCGCTGGCTGGTTCCGAGGATGGCTTCGAGATTCATGTGTGAGTCTCTGGGCAGGCCGAGATAGCGGGACATGGTGATGTCGTTGCCGTCTCGGTTGACGCCTTCGTTCCAGAACTGGCAGAACTCGTCGGCGGAGTAACGCAGCAGGGGGTCGTTGGTGCCCAGGTAGATGTGGTTGATGTCGCGGCGAAGCTGCTGGAGGCGGATGTACTGGGCCAGCACGACCGGCGGGGAATTTCGATCGCTGATGTCCAGCGTCTGGCAGGCGGCCTCGATGTCCTTCCAGTACGAAGCGACGTCCAGGCCGGCCACGTGCATGGGGGCCATGAGGATGGGGGTCTTGTTTCGGCCGTAGCGGCCGGAGACTTCGCTGGGCAGGTCGAGGACCAGGTTGTCGTCGCGCCGGCCCAGGTCTCGGAGGGGCCCGGAGTTGGCGAAGACGACGCGTTTGGCGGCCGGGGGGGTCAACTCGTGGAGCTTGACGGTCTCTTGGGTGATTCCGCTACGGGAGAACTCCATGAACAGGGTGTTCTCGACGGTGGCGTCCGGCGGGAGGTTGGCGATCTCTTTCGGAGAGTTGGCCAGGAGCCAGGTGATCTTCGGGTTCGGCCGGGCGTTGGCCAGGGCGGCGGCGAGGTAGTTGAACTGTTCGTTGGCTCCGATGCCGCTGTTGACCAGGTAGCGGGGTCCGGCTTCACCGAAATGCCGGCGGATGTACTGGTCGATCCGGGGGGCCACTTGCTCCAAGAACTTGGTGGCATAGGCGGCCGGCTGGTGGCGATAGAGGGTGGCGAGCACGTCCTTGGCGGCACTGGGCAGGAACGCGGCGATGCTGTTGGTGACGGCGTGCAAGGCTTGCGGCGGGGCGGCCACATGCTCATGGAGGGTGGGATTGAAGGCTCTCAGCGATATACGACCGCCGGCCATGGTGAAGACGGGATTGGCGGTCAGTGGTTCGCCCTGCACATCGTCCTGGGCGGGGCCGGTGGGGTCGGCCGGTACCCGGGCGACCAAGGCGGCCAGGCCGTGCTCCTGTAGCAGGGCTTGGACATCTTCGGGAGAGGCCCGCCAGACTTCGGCGAGGTTGTCGATGAGCTTGCGCGGGTCAACGGCGGTGGACAAGGCATCGTCCAGCCGTTGCTCATTGACGCGTGGGATGGCGTAGCGCTGGCAGGCTGACCGGGAGATTGTGCTCAGCCGGGCGCCGATCGACTCGATCTCGTTGGATGGCATCGCGAGATTCTCCCCTCCGCCGGCCTATTGGCGGAACGACCTTCGCCTGCGGAGCACGGAATCCAGCTCGAGGAATCGGAAGTTGATCAACTGGACGGTCACGCCGATGCTGCAGGCGATCAGGCTCATGGCCAGGGAGGCCCCGGCCAGGACGATGAAGACGATGTAGTATCCGGATGGTGGTCCCCAGGGTCCGAACTTGGCGGCGGCGGCCAGGCCGAGACTGGACAGGAACAGGAGTATGCCGATGCCTCCGAAGAAGGTGAGGGGCTTGTAGGATCGAAACACGCTGAGGATGCGGAAGATCACGCGCAGGCCGTCGTGAAAGGTGTTCAGCTTGGAGGTGCTGCCCTCGGGACGCTGGCGATAGGCGACGGGGATCTCGCGGATCACCCACTGGCGATAGAGGTACTGCAAGGTCATCTCGGTTTCGATATCGAAGCCGTAGGCGATCACCGGCAGATTCAGGGCGACCTCACGGGTGAAGGCCCGGTAGCCGCTCATTATGTCCTGCAGCCGGGCTCCGAAGATGGTGTTGATGAGGGTGCGAACCAGCCAGTTGCCGAAGAGGTGAAAGCGGGGATAAGCACCGGCCTGCTCGGTGGCCTGGCGGTGGCCGACCACGACATCGGCCTCTTCGGCCAACAGCGGGGCGAGCAGGTCGCGGACGCGTTCGGCGGGATAGGTGTCGTCGCCGTCGACCATGACGTAGTAGTCGGCGTCCACTTTTTCGAGCATGGCGGCGACGACGTGGCCTTTGCCCCTTTTTTTTTCGCGGATGACGACGGCCCCGGCCTGGCGGGCGATTTCGGCGGTTGCGTCGGAGCTGTCGTTGTCAAACACATAGACGGTGGCCTCGGGGATCTCGCGGCGGAAGTCCTGGACGACCTTGCTGACGGTGGGGGCTTCGTTGTAGCAGGGCACCAGGATGGCGATTCGCGGCGGAGGCACCTGTTCTGGCGGCATTCGGCTTCCCTTGGTGTTCCCGGCGGACATTGGGCCACGCCGGCCTGGGGGGGGCTTTGGCAGGCCCCGGGCGGTCGTAGCTTCGGCGCGGGAGGCGAGGATGTCAACGGGGGCGGGCGATGCGATCGGATGGGCCTGGTGCTCGGTCATGCTTGGTTGGGCGCGTTGGAATCCCTGGCGGATAGACCTCGGGGGCGTTCGTTAGAGACCGGGCCGAGGACGGCCCGGCTCACTCGGACCCTGCGATCAACGTTGACAGAGCATCAGTCTGTCGGGGATGGCGAAGATCGGGGTGGGCTGGTGCGGTCGAAGGCGTTGGCGGCGCCGGCGGATGATCTCTACAATGGCGGGCTATGCTATCTGCCCGGATGTTGCTGATCCTGTTGGCTTGCCTGACCTGGGGGGCGGCTTGTCAGAATTCGGCCGGTGAGCGGGTGTCGATGTGGGGTTGGCTTCGTCCCGCTGGTGATTCCGAGGAGATGGGAGGTTCCGAGGGGACGGGAGATTCAGAGGGGCAGGCTGAATCCGAGGAGAGGAAGGCGACGGAGAATGAGAGGGAGCCCGATGATAGGGTCGCGGTGGCTGATGATGTTAGCGGGGGGGAGTTGGGGAGTGGGCCGGGGCCATCTTGGGGGGCAATCCATTCGGACGCCCTGCTGGTCAACGGCGAGACGATCAGGGTGGCGGACATCCTGGAGCCGATCCTGCCGATCATCGAGCAGCAGATGCGGGGCCTGGCTCCGGCGGCGTACTACGAACGGGTGGGGGAATTGGTCCGTCAACAGATTGTCGAGGTGGTGGCCCAGCACTTGATCTGGCGTCGGGCGGACGGGGAGATCGCCGAGGAGACTCAGCCGCGGATCGACAAGGCGGTGGAGAAGATGGAGAAGGAGCGGATTAACCGGGAGTTCAACGGGAGCGAGACGCGCTATCAGAAGTACCTGGCCGGGCGGGGCAAGACCCGGGCGGAGGTTCGGCAGCGTCTGCGGCGTTCGATCATCATCGATAATTACCTGCGGGAGCATCTGCTGAGTCTGGTTGCGGCTCCGCGCAAGGCGGAGTTGCTGGGCTACTACACGGCGCATGCGGAGGAGTTTTCCAGCCCGGCGGAGCGGGAGATGTTGCTGATCGACGCGCCGGTGGCGGCGTTCGTTGATCGGGGGCGGGCGCTGACGGAAGAGCGTCGCCAAGAGGCGGCGGGTCAGGCGCGGCAGGCGATCGAGGACGCGGCCGAGGCTCTCCAGGCGGGCGATCCCTTCGAGGACGTGGTGCAACGGTATTCACACGGGGTGAACAAGAAGAAGGGTGGGGCTTGGGGGTTTATCAGCGGCCCTCTGCGGGGCCGGTGGGCCAAGCCCTCGGAGCGTTTGTTTGAGCTGAGTCCCGGCGAGCTGAGCGAGATCATCGAGGCGGCAGACAGCTTTTTCATCGTCAAGTTGGGGCAGATTCGCGGGGGGCAGGTGGTTTCCTTCCAGGAAGCGCAGCCTCAGATTACTCAGCGTCTGCGGCAGCAGCGTTTTACCGTGCTTCGCGGCGAGTTTCTGCAGAAGGAGCTAGAGGAGTCCACTATCGGGTCGCTGGAGGATTTTACGGAGGAAGTCTTGAAGGTCATTCCTGGGCCGGTGGGCAACTGAGCGGGGGAGTTCACCGCGGAGCACGCGGAGATCGCAGAGCGAAGACATAGCGAGATGCCACGGGCGATGGGGGCACCCGGGTCTTAAGGA
>CAZFMS010000247.1:0-6512 GCA_964520125.1 uncultured Planctomycetaceae bacterium | reverse complement strand
CCTCAGGCCGGCAACAGCACCGTGTCATACGTGAACTGCGTCGGCTGCGGCTGCGACGGGCGGGTGCGGTGGCGGTGGTCCTGGCCGCCCCGTTGCTGTGGGCGATGTGGGCCTCTCTCCAACCGATCGACCGGATATTCGCCGGCCCGTCCGGCATGCCGGCGGGGGATCATGCCGGCGACGGCCTGCAATGGCAGAACTACGTCCAGGCGGCTTCGCGCCTGCCGTTCTGGCGATTCATGCTGAATTCCTGCCTGATTACGTGTGCCGCGACGACGGGAACGGTGTTTACCAGTTCGTTGGCCGGCTTTGCGTTTGGCCGGTTGCGCTGGCGGGGGCGCGACGCCTGTTTCGTGGCCTTGTTGGCGACCATGATGCTGCCCGCCCAGGCCCTGATGATCCCCCAGTTCCTGGTCTTCGGGCACCTGGGCTGGGTGAACACGTACAAGCCGCTGATTGTCCCCGGCTGGCTGGGGGGATCGGCCTTTTTCATCTTCCTGTTCCGGCAATTCTTCCGCGGGGTGCCGCAGGCGTATGAAGACGCCGCCCGACTGGACGGGGCCAGCAATTGGCAGGTCTATTGGCACGTCATGATGCCGGAGTCGCGGCCGGTCATCTGGGCGGTGGCGGCCTTGAGTGCGGTCTATCACTGGCAGGAGTTTCTCGCCCCGCTGGTCTATCTGTCGGATTTCCACAGCTTTCCGGTCTCCGTGGGGCTGCGTATGTACCAGGCCATGGAGGGCAGTTGGGCGAATCTGATCATGGCCGCCAGCCTCATGGCCCTGCTGCCGCCGCTGCTGGTCGTTCTGCTCACTCAACGTTACCTTATGGGCAACATTGGAGTCCCTCGGGGCCGGTCCTGAACAGCCGCGTGCCAGCGAGTCATCATGGGTTACTCAGTCGAACCAAACGAGCAGGTGCTATACGAGCTGGGCCACGGCGACGAGGACCTGCTGGTGGTGGACAAGCCCGCGGGGGTAGTGACCCAACCCGGCAAGAAGCATGAGCTGGACAGCCTGCTCAACGGTCTGTTCGTTCGCTACGGCCGGGCCCTGCAAAACCTCGGCGAGGCCCGGAATTGGGGGCTCCTGCACCGGCTGGACAAGAATACTTCCGGCCTGGTGCTGGTGGCCCTGCGGAACAAGGCCTATGACCAGTTGCGGGCCATGTTCGAGTCGCGCCGGATCGGCAAGACCTATTGGGCGATCGTCATCGGCCACCCCCAGCCGGCTCAGGGGGTGATCCAGAAGCCCATCGCCGAGATCCCCGGCGGACGCAAGAAGGCGGTCATCAAACGCGAGGGCCGCCAGGCTATTACCGCCTATCGCGTCCTGCAGTCCGCCGGTGACGTCTCCTTGATCGAGGCCCGGCCCAAGACCGGGCGGTTGCACCAGATCCGAGTCCACCTGGCGGCCATCGGCCATCCGGTCTTGGGGGAAACAACCTATGCGGGCAAGGTCCAACTTCCGGGTGTCCGCCGGATGTGCCTCCACGCCGCCGGCCTATCCTTCATCCACCCCACCACCGGCCACCGCCTGACGATCCACTCCCCCTGGCCCCAGGACCTGGCCAAGACGCTCAAACGCTTCGGCCTGTCGGCCCCTGCCGGCCCGGACGCTGTTACCTGAGGGACGGCATGGGGGTGGAAGCTGGATTCGGTCAGGCCGCGACCGCCCCAATCAGAGCCGCGCGCGTCAGCAAGCGGTGCATCGTTCAGGTCAGAGCCGGGCGCGACAGCAAGCGGTGCGGAGCGGGCCACCGCTCCCTCACGGTCGCGGCTCTGATCACGGACGCGGTTCGGATGGCGGACGCGGTTCGGAAGGCCCAGGTTCTCCGAACCTCGGGGAGCGATTGGTCTCTGGACGAGGGTGGTTGCAGGGATCAGAGTGGCCGCGAAAAAGAATCGAGGCCGCAAGTTGGAAACAACCTGGGCCACCCAGCCCGGTTAGAGAACGTCGTAAGATGGGCCATTTGGCCCGTCTGTTGAGTCCTGTCAACGGATAGTGCCATCTGGTCCGGCGGAGGCGCGACTTCACGCGAAGCGCACGGGTCAACGAGTTGACCCATGCCACCACGACCGGGCTCCTCGGCTGACGGAAGACAACTGACCGCTGAACGCTGAGAGCTGACCGCTTCCTTGCGCGGAGCGCTGAGCAAGAATAGAAGGGTGAGGCAGGCTCTTGGTGGGTGGGCTGTTCGGGGTCTCCCCGAGCCCGGTGTTGCGCGGGGTTGCGGCAAATTGCGCTTTGAAAAACTAAAAAGGTGCAACAAAAAAGAGCGGGCGATCTTATGTAAGAAAAAACTCGACGACCTGGAACGAGAGTCAGGGTCGGCGCCCGGGGCCTTATTCCCGCGCCCTTTTGGGGCTGGGATGGAGGGGCCGCGGGTCGGGACTCAGCAACCTTGATTCTCCGGGCATCGAAGAGGTCGGCGGCCGGCCGGTGGGCCGGGGGGCGGTTTGGGGTGGCCGGGATGGGGGGGCGTTGGAGGCGTGGGGAGGGGTTGTATTGAGGCGGGAGCAGGCTGCGAGAGCTGCCGGGAGGGTCGGGATTATGGGGAAACCGGCTTTTCGTTCGCTTGAGGGGGGTTTGGGGGGTATCCAATCCTCACATGGGCCCGGCGGATGGCCTGGTCCCCGGGGGGGCGGCGATTCGTGGGGGGGGCGGCCGGCGGGTGGCTTGCCGGGGGCGGGTTTGCATGTTTTGGATATGGGATTACACTTTGGACGGTTGGTTCGTCGAGCGAGGCGCGTACCTTGTGCTTGTTCTTCAAGTCCGGATCGCATTGCCTGGATCGTCATCCCACCTCCTGGGCCGGAAGGTTGGCCCCTTTCAAAGACGACCCTGAAAGTAAAACGGATGGGTCACACAGGCCATCTACGGGAGAAGTATGATGGGCAAAAAGTTGTACATTGGGAATCTAGGCTACGATGTGACCAGCTCGGACTTGGAGCAATTGCTGGCCGAGCACGGGACCGTCGAGAGCGCGGAGGTCATCACTGACCGGCATACGGGCCAGGGCAAGGGCTTCGGTTTTGTCGAGATGGCCTCCGACGACGAGGCTCGGGCCGCGATCTCGGCTTTGGACGGCCAGGACCACAAGGGCCGGGCCCTGAAGGTCAACGAGGCCAAGCCACGCCAGCCGCGCACCGGCGGTGGCGGTGGCGGTGGCGGTGGCGGTGGCGGTGGCCGTGGCGGCTACGGCGGCGGCGGCGGAAGAGATCGCTACTAAGCGCCGCAGAATCAACTGGTAGCCAGGTCCCCCAAGACCGTGACGACACCGGCCCGACGTCGGTGCTGTTGATCTGGTCTGGGGGGTTCTGAGTCCGCCGGTTCTTTCGCAAATAAGGGGAGGCCACCATTGGTGGTCTCCCTTTCTTTATGGGGGGTCTTCGACCGGCAGCGAGGCGCTCGAACCGCCCGGCAGTCAAAGCCCGATGGACGGGGGGAAGAGTGGCCGCCGGAGTGTTCAGGGTTTGTCGCTCGGCGTAGGATGAGTTCGAGTGGTCAAGAGTACTGGTGGCGAGCGATAGAGGAGATCGGCGAGAGGGATGACCAGCAGCGGAAATCGAGAGAATTCGGCGCGGGCTTTTGAGCGGGCCTGCGGGGTATTGGTCGGCGGGGTGAATAGCCCGGTGCGGGCCTTTGGGGCGGTTGGGGGAAAGCCCGTGTTTGTGGAGCGGGCCGACGGGGCCTGGGTGTTCGATGTTGACGGCAACCGCTACGTCGATCTGGTGGGCAGTTGGGGGCCGGCGATTGTGGGACATGCCCATCCGGCGGTGGTCGAGGCGGTGCGGGAGGCGGCGGAGCGGGGGTTGAGCTTCGGGGCCTGTTGCCGGTCGGAGGCCGATTTGGGGGAGATCATTGTCCGGGCCCTGCCGTCTTTGGAGTTGATTCGCTTGGTCAGCAGCGGGACCGAGGCGACGATGAGTGCCATGCGCCTGGCTCGGGCGGCGACCGGGCGGAACAAGGTACTGAAGTTCCTGGGCTGTTATCACGGGCACGTGGACGCCCTCTTGGTGGCGGCGGGCTCCGGGGCGGCGACTTTCGGCCAGCCCGACTCGGCGGGGGTGCCGGCCGCGGTGGCGGAGATGACGCTGCTGGCGGCATACAATGACCTGGCGGCGGTCGAGGCGATCATGCAGGAGCACGGCGCCGAGGTGGCCGCCATTCTGGTCGAGCCTATTGCCGGCAACATGGGCTTTATCGAGCCGGTCGAGGGTTTTCTCGAAGGTCTGCGGGCGACCTGCGATCGGCACGGCAGCCTGTTGATCTTCGACGAGGTCATGACTGGCTTTCGCACTGCCTGGGGCGGGTATCAGAACATCTGCGGGATCCGGCCGGACCTGACCTGCCTGGGGAAGGTAATCGGCGGGGGCATGCCGGTGGCGGCGTACGGCGGGGGGCGTTCACTGATGGAGCAGCTCAGCCCGTTGGGCCCGGCGTATCAGGCCGGGACGCTCAGCGGCAACCCGGTGGGAATGGCCGCGGGGATCGCTACGTTGAAGATATGCCAAGGGCCGGGGTTCTACGAGGCGTTGGAGGAAAAGACCCGATTGCTGGCCGACGGACTGAGGGACGCTGCGGCCCAGGCGGGAGTGGCCCTGCAGACCGGCTGCCGGGGCGGGATGTTCGGCATGGCCTTTGCGGATCGTCGGCCGCGGAACTTCGCCGACGCCCGGGCCGGCGACCACCCGGCCTTCGCCGCCTTCTTCAACGCCATGTTGGATCGGGGGGTGTGGCTGCCGCCGTCCGGCTACGAGGCCATGTTCGTCTCCGCGGCTCATGACGATGCGGCCATCACGCAGGTCATAGAGGCGGCCGGGGAGAGCTTCAAACGGATCACATCATGAGCAAGCTACGGGTGGGTACGCGCGGCAGCGATTTGGCATTGTGGCAGACCAGGTGGGTTTGCGCTCAGCTCTGCAAGCGGCACGCCGGGCTGGAGATCGAAGAGGTGATCATCAAGACCCACGGGGACCGGCTGGCCGATCGGCCCTTCGGCGGTGATTGGCCGGTGGGCGCTTTCGTGCAGGCCCTGGAGCAAGCCTTGATCGAGGAGCGGGTCGATTTCGCCGTGCACAGCTTCAAGGACCTGCAGACGGCGCCGACCGCGGGGCTGACCATCGCCGCGGTGCCGCCGCGGGAGGTGGTGCATGATGTGCTGCTGACGCGCGAGTCGGTCGAGTTGGACAAGTTGCCGGCGGGCTTTCGGGTGGGCACCAGCAGTCCCCGACGCTCGGCCCAGATCCGGAGGCTGGGCGGCGTGGTGGTCGTGCCCCTCCGCGGCAACGTGCCTACCAGGGTGGCCAAGCTGCAGCGGGAGAAGCTGGACGGCGTGATCATGGCGGCCGCGGGGCTGCGGCGTCTGGGCATCAAGCACGAGCCGATGATCGATCTGCCGACCGACCGCTTCGTTCCGGCGCCGGCCCAGGGGGCCTTGGCGGTGCAGGTCCGGGAGGGTAGCGAGGCGGATGGTTACGTCGAGTCGCTCGAAGATCCGGCGGCCCGTCGCGCGGTGGTGGCCGAACGGAGCTTCCTCCGCGGGATCGATGCCGGGTGCCATACGCCCGCCGGGGCCCTGGCAGTGGTGGAGGAACCTGGTGTTTCCCTGCATGCCCAGTTGTTCAGCGACGACGGCGAGCGGTTGGTCGAGGGGACCGAGGTGGGGGAGGACGCCGAGACGGTCGGGCTGAAGATCGCCGAGCGGCTGCTGGGCGAGTTGGGGGAGCGCCGTTGAAGGTCTGGGTCACGCGCGAAGAACCGGTCGATGGCCCGCTCGGTAGGGCCTTGCGTGATGCCGGCCTGGAGGCGGTGCACGAACCGGTCATCGAGAAGCACATCCGTCATGAAGCTGCCGGGGACATCAGCCGGCTGGGCCCGGACGACTGGCTGGTGTTGACCAGCCCTTACGCGATCGAGGCGGTGATGACCATCGCGGCCGACGCCGCCCGGGTCCCTCGCGTCGCCGTGATTGCCGAGCCGTCGCGTCGGGCGGCCGAAGCACACGGCCTGCGGGTGGAGTTGGTGAGTCCCGGCGGGGACAGCGCGAGCCTCTTTGATGAGCTGCGGGGGCGGGTCAGCGGCGGACGGGTGTGCTACGCCCGGTCCTCGTTGGCCGAAGCACCTCAGGGCTGGTCGGGTGTCACCCTGCAATGCCCCGTGTTGTACGAGACCGCTCCGCGCCCTTTCGACTCGGGGGTGATCGGGCGGATCGACGTGATCGCGGTAACCAGCCCCTCGGCGGTCCGGGCGATCGGCCCGGTCGACCTACCGTTCGCCAGCATCGGCCCGACGACCTCCACGGCCCTGCGGCAGATCGGGCTCGAGCCGTGGGTAGAGGCGCCCAAGCCGAGCTTCGAATCCCTGGCCGAGATAATTGCCGCCGGGAAAGAGCAAGGGTGATGCCGGCTTTCTACCACTCAGAGCGGAATACGTTTAACACCGCAAGTGCTGAGGGGTGCCACTGGCGGCTTGTCCCACTACTGTCCGGTTAACTTGGGTCCTCTCGCT
>CAZFMS010000246.1:0-6512 GCA_964520125.1 uncultured Planctomycetaceae bacterium | reverse complement strand
CGAAGAGTCGGCCTCGGCTGCAGAGCAACTGGCCGCCCAGGCCCAGGCCGTCAAGAGCATGATCAACGAACTGGCCGCCGTGGTCAGCGGTCGGCGGGACGACGGCAACAACACCCCCTCGACCACCCGCCCCGCGGGAAAGACCGTCGCCCGGCGCACCAAGCCGCGCGCGGCTGCCCTTCCCGCCCAACTGCACCAGCCGCGACTCCAGCCCGAGCCCCTGGTCGTCGGGGCCCGCGATGATCGAGGTGATAACCCCAATCCCGACACCATGTCCCTGGCCGAGGCCGCCGGTTCGTCCCAGGATGATATCTTGAAAGACTTCTGACCATGACCGTCAGCTTCCGGACGGCGCCGGGAAATACTCATCCCGGCGCCGTCCCTTCTTCGAGTACGGGCAACATTCTCTCACTCTGCAATAAGGTGAAAGCAAGATGACTGCGACAATGACACAGACCATTGAAAACCCCGCCACCGGAGCCGGCCCCGCCGCCCGCATCCACGGCGGCAAGTTCCTGACCTTCCAACTGGCCGACGAAGAATACGGCGTGGAGATCCTCAAGGTCCGGGAGATCAACGGCGTCATGGACATCACCGCCGTGCCCCAGATGCCGTTGTACATGAAGGGCGTCATCAACCTCCGCGGCAAGGTGATCCCCGTCGTGGACCTCCGCCTCAAGTTCGGCCTCCCGGAGATCGAGCGCACCGAACAGACTTGCATCATTGTGGTCGATGTTGGCAGGGAGATCGGCATCATCGTCGACACCGTCTCCGAGGTGCTCGACATAGTGGGCGAGAACATCGAGCCGGCCCCGGAAATGGGCGGCGCCGTGAAGACCGACTTCATCCTCGGAATGGGCAAGGTCGGCGACGCCGTCAAGATCCTGCTGGACATCGACAAGGTCCTGACCTGTGAGGAACTCGACCTGATCTCCTCCACCGCAGGCGATGACGACGGCACCGACGCCACCGCCTGAAAACGCCCGCGGACGAAGAAACCGTGACTTCTCGCGCGGGGCGGCACCACCACCCAATGCCGCCCTGCGCGTCTGTCGCCCCTGATTACCAGGGCTGACCGTCCGGCCGGCCCCGCCGTGTGCCACCGGCGCCGTGTGCCACTGGCGGCTCGCCCGCCAGTGCCCACCAGCACCTCCGCCGACCACCACTTGTCCCCTCGACCCCCCGCTGATACATTATCCCCTTCCCAGTTGCAGCCGGGATAGCAGGCGGGGCAACCCCCGGTGGACAAACCTCACCTCCCGTCGAGAGAAGCCCTGATGAACCTGCCACCCTCCCGCCGCACCACAGTCCCACTCCTCGTCGTTGCCCTGATCCTGTCGCTGGCCTCCGCCTCGGTCGCCCAGGAAACCAAGAAAGTACCCGAGCGAAGCGAAATAGACGCCAAATACCTCTGGTCCACCGAGACCATCTTCCCCGACAAACAAGCCTGGGAAGCAGAATTCGCCGCCGTAAAAGCCCTCATCTCCAAGACCGAGCAGTTCAAGGGCACCTTGGCCCAGGGACCCGACCAACTTCTCGCCGCCTTGACCTTCCGCGACGATCTGGAGCCCCGCCTGGAACGCGTCTATGTCTACGCCTCTCTCCTCTCCGACCAGGACGTCAGGGCCAGCGAACAGCAGGGCATGAAGTCCCGGGTCAGGTCCATGTTTGTCAATTACGGCGCCGAGACCGCCTGGGTCCTCCCCGAACTGACCGCCATCCCCTTCGACCAGCTCCAGTCCTGGATGAACGACAACGAGAAGCTCGCCGTCTACCGGCAATACCTGGACGACCTCTTCCGCCAGAAAGAGCACATCCTCTCCCCGCGAGAGGAGGAGCTGCTCGCCCTGGCCGGCGAGGTCCGCAGCACCGCCTCCACCGCCTACAACCGCCTCTCCAACGCCGACATCAAATTCCCCAAGATCAAGGACGCCCAGGGCAACGAGGTCGAGCTGGACGACTCCGCCTTCTACCTCCACATGCGCTCCACCGACCGTCGCGTCCGCCGCGATGCCTATAACGCCATCGTCGGTACCTACGCCGACTTCCGCAACACCGCCGCCGCCCTCCTCAGCGGCGCCGTCCAGAACCACATCTTCACCGTAAAAGCCCGCAGCTACGACTCCTGCCTGGCCGCCGCCCTCGACGGCGGCAACATCCCCGTCGGGGTCTACAACACCCTGGTCAAGGCCATCAACCAAAACCTCCCGCTCCTCCACCGCTATCAGTCGATCCGCCGAAAGGCCCTCGAGCTGAAGGACGGAGTCCATGCCTACGACCTCTTCGCCCCCCTGATCACCGGCCAGAAGTACGAGGTCGAGTATGAACGGGCCATCGAGCAGATCACCGCGGCACTCCAGCCCCTGGGCAGCGAATACCTCGCCGAGATGAAAAAGGGGTTCGACTCCCGCTGGGTGGACGTCTATCCCACCAAGGGCAAACGCAGTGGGGCCTACTCCAGCGGAACCTACCTCACCCAGCCCTACATACTCCTGAACTACCACGGCGGCTACGAGGATATGTCCACCCTGGCCCACGAAATGGGCCACTCCATGCACTCCCTCCTCTCCCGCAACAACCAACCCTACGTCTACGGCGATTACGAGATCTTCTGCGCCGAGGTCGCCTCCACCTGCAACGAAATCCTCCTCCAGAACTACGTCCTCCAGCGAACCGAGGACCCCAAGGTCAAGCTCTACCTCCTGGTCGAGTTCCTCGAAGGCATCCGCGGCACCGTCTTCCGCCAGACCATGTTCAGCGAGTTCGAGCAGCGCATCCACGAAATGGCCGAGGCCGGCCAGCCCCTCACCGCCGACGACATGAGCGCCGCCTACCGCGACATCATGACCAGGTACTACGGCCCCGACTACACCCACGACGACCTGGTCGACCGATACTGGATTCGCATCCCTCACTTCTATTACAACTTCTACGTCTACAAGTATGCGACCAGCTACTGCGCCGCCTCCAACATCGCCCGCCGCATCATGGACGGCCAACCCGGAGCCGTTGAATCCTACCTGGCCTTCCTCAAGGGCGGCAGCAGCAAGTACCCCGTCGACCTGCTCAAAATGGCCGGCGTTGACATGACCACCACCGCCCCCTTCGACGACGCCATGAAGATCTTCGAGAACCTCCTCGACCAGACCGAGGAACTGTTGAAGTAGGCCCCCGGCAGACCCCGGCAGAAAGGGCAAATACCCGAACAAAGCGGGCGCCCCCGGCCGCTTGCTGGGGTGCCCCCGCCGGCTTGCTGGGGTTCCCCCGGCCGCTTGCTGGGTGCCACTGGCGGCTTGCTGGGGTGCCACTGGCCGCTTGTTGGGTGCCACTGGCGGCTTGTCCGCCAGTGCCCGTACCAGGAACCGACGACCGGGCCACCGAGCTACCCGCCGGACGCGTCGCCGGCCATCGTTCAGACATTCCCCGGATCCTGCCCAGCCCCGCCGGTGGTCGCTCATCCCCTTCGCCAGACCCCCCGACCACGCCCGCGAACAACGTCTGCGCCGCCATACCGGACGCCGGATGACAAGCCAGGTAACCTGTGCCGAACCTGCCGAACGGGTAGAATAGGGAACCTAACCTCTTATTTGGCATACTCTTATGTGAATCGTAGCTTTCCCTATAGAACGTCAGCGCGTACGAATACGCGGCCCGGTATGGACGCCGGCTCGACATCTTCGGAAAGCCCGTCAACATGGACAGGATCAAGGCCCGTCAACTCCGCATCGCCCTGACCGTCATCCTGATCATCGGGTCCGTCGCTTCGGCCGCTCAGGGAGAGGTCACCTTCTACACCCAGCGGGAACGCTCTCCCGACGACCATGGCGTCGAGCTGTTCGTCCAGCACGTTGTCGAGCAGGTCGGCAGCTATGCCGAGCAGGATTTCGAGGACCCCGCTCTCGGTCCGGTGTACTCTGCCGTGCCAACCCTGCCCGTGGGAGACTTCGTCCTCCAGCTCTCCACCATCAGCTTTGGCCAGCCCTCCGTGCCCTGGCTCTTTACCATCGGGGACAAGAACGCCGAAGGACGCATCAACAGCGTAGCCTTGGTCTGCGGCTCCTCGCTGACCATCACCCCCAGCCCCGACCAGCTCGTCCTGGCCATCGGCACCTGGATCTTCGATGACTATCAGCAGGTCGACTCCATCTTTCTCGCCCAGGTCACCGAGCTGAACGGCGCTACCTGGCAGGTCATCCTGGAAAACGAAATCGATGCCACTAACGCCCACGAAATCGAGGGGTTCGTCGGGGCTGTCTCCGACATCGGGTTTGCCCAAATGAAGATCACCGCAGTCGATCCGCAGACCGGTGAACCCCACGATGACGTGTTCGAGATCGACCACCTGAAGGTCGCCGGCGATCCCTTCCCCCCCGCGCCGCCTTGCGCTGACCCCGATGACGAAGACTGCCCCAACGGCAAGAGCAAAAAGCCCAAGAAAAGACCCCATCCCCTGGTCGACCCCCACCCCGGCGAATGGGCCCCCGAGCACCAAGGCCCCAACCAGTACGCCCCGGGCTATCTCCAAACCCAAAACCGCCGACGCTCCCGCCACGATCGTCAATGAGCGGCCTGGGGTGCCACGGGCAAGCTCGTTTGCCCGTGTGTGTCTGGGGTGGCATGGGCAAACTCGTTTGCCCGTGTTGCACTCCTCCGTGTCCCCGCCGCCTCCGCCCACCCAATAAACAAGGCCCCGACAGTCCCCACGCCCGCCGTTCCGCTGCCACCGACCCAGAGCCGTCGCCGCGCGGGCTGCCTACGGCGGGTCCCCGAGGACTGCCCACCGGGGCACGCCCCTTCACTCCGAGCCGCATGAAACTTGACAGGCAAGGATAAGGCGACCTGGTTGTCCCCTAACCCCTCTCCGCCGGAGAGGGGCCCAGGTGCCGCCAATCTAGGCGTTTGGCGCCATGGAGGTCCTCGGCAGGCAACTTTTTGCGAGGAGAACCTAAATGCACAATACCGCTTGCAATTGTCTACACAGGGAGGCACACTGTCGAGTGTTTGGGTCGCCGTGTGAAGGGTTTACCCATGAAACACGCTCTCGCTGTCGGGATGCTGATTCTGCTTGTTGTGCCGCAGGGATGTAGTCAACTTCCGCAACCGCCGGAAGCTCAGTCCGCGTCGGCTGCCCCGGCGTCTGCGCCTGCCACCACCCAGGAGACCATCGAAGGGCGGCTCGCGCGACAGATGGCCGCCGTCTGTCGGCTGGCGACTCAGCTTTCCTACAGAGCGGATATCACGTCGGGCGACCCGCCCGAACACATTTGGTGTACGGCACGACACGGCCCGCGGCACGAGTTGGGCCTGCGCGTGTACAACGGCACCCGTCTCATCTACGAACTGCACAAGCGCCCCGTCGGAGCAACGGTCAAGATTCGGGAAAGAAACTATATTGGCGACCAGGCGGAAGAGTACGAGGTTCCGATGGAAGATCTAGAGGTTGCGACACGAAATTGGCGCACGCACTGCACCACAGGCCTGGACACCTGCATGTTTGGCAGCCACACAATGTCGTGGCTCGGCCAGGACGCGAAGCATCCGGCGTTACTTGAAAAGTTCATCGCTGGTTCCGAGTACGTCGGTATTCGTGAAGTTGGGGGTTTCCCCTGTGATGTCCTGCAAAACCATCGCCTCAATGGTTTGACCGAAACGTTCTACCTGGACCGCCGGAGCCATGTGCTCCGCAGATGGACGCAGGTCGTCAGGGGCGTGCTCCGACGAGACCGGGTGTTCTCAAAGATAGAACTCACGTTGCCGGAAAAGAAGACCGGCGAATGAAACAGCGTTGACTTGATCGCCCGAGCGGGCTCGCTCGACGCCGATACCGGCACGCCCCTTCACTTGAGTGTGCCCGCAGTAGGCGACTCGGCGGGGATGAAAGTGCCTGGCAGGACGTGGAACAGGAATCGAAGCCCCTCGGATGCCGTCGCCGTGCCGGATGGCCAAAACGCCGCGAACGCCTGGCAAATACCCCCTTGCATTTCCGGCCTGCCTTGTTCTACAATACACGAGCGATATCCAGGCTTCCGCAGCCCGATCGTCGACCCGGATTTGAGGTCCGCCGAACCGGGGCCCGGGCGGCGGAGCAGAGTGCTGGGGATTCTCTGGACTGGTTCGTCATCTTCATAAGGAGGGATCTCACATGAAGCTGTTGAGGTTCCGGGCACATTCGTGTTGTTTCGTTGGAGGCCTGTGGCGGGCGTTCCGGCTGAGGAGCGTTCAACCGGCCCAACGCCGAGGGTGTGCCGTGTTTCGTACTGCGATGCTGGCGTCGATGGTCTTGTCAGTGACGGCCCTGCCGGGCGTTCGCGCCGGGGGCGGTCAGCTGTATCCCCGCGGGCAGCACTACCCTGCCGGTAGCGGACCTTGGTCCGTGGCGATCGGCGACCTGGACGGCAACCAGGTGCCCGACCTGGTCGTGGCGAATTGGTGGAGCGCCAGCGTCTCGGTGCTGCTGGGTGTCGGCGACGGGACGTTTGCCGCCGCGGTGCACTACCCCACCGGCAGCAGGC
>CAZFMS010000245.1:0-6648 GCA_964520125.1 uncultured Planctomycetaceae bacterium | reverse complement strand
GGATGATCGCTCATTGGCGGCCTGGTCTCCGGATCCACCTACTATCAGTGCCGATCCCACGGCCGGAGACGGCCCAAGGGCGGCTTCGCTTGAATCTGCACGGTCGGCTGTGTAATAATGGATATTAGAGCAGCCCGTGGGTGGGGAGTGCTCCTCAGGTGTTGGCCGAGGCGGCGTTGGCACGGTGCTCACGCCGCCCGCCGACTGGAGGGGCCGAGAAGGGCCGGTTCCATTCCACTCTGCCGAGGAGGAGACCGTGGTGTCCGGAACGAAGCCGGCTCTCTTGACGACCTCATGCCTGGTGATGATCCTCGCCGGTACAACGGCCCTGGCGGAGAGCTCGCCGGGAGACCGCCCCGGTGAGGAGAACGGCTGGCGCTGTGGGTATGCCTCGCGCCTGGCGGACCGGCTCGAGCGGGGCGGCGGCGATCGCGGGATCGGTGATCCTCAGCCGGAAACACCCTACACCGACGTGCTGCACACCAAGATCGATATCGAGGTCAGCCCCACGTCGCGAACCATCTTCGGCACGGTGACCATCACCGCGGCTTCACGGATCAACGGGCTGAACGCGTTCGTCGTCTATCTGGATCGCTATGGCGGTCAGATGGGCGTGAGTTCTATCGGCGGGGACGTCGCCGGGTCGAGCAGCTTCACCCACGTGGGCGACAAGGTCACGGTAGCGTTGGACGCCGGCTATGATCCCGGCGAGGAGTTCACGGTTTGGCTGAACTATGGCGGCACGCCCCGGCCCAACAACGGCATCTTCTGGGGCAATCACCACAACGGCTCGCAATGGGTGGCCATCGTGGCGACCCTGAGTGAGACCTGGCATGCCCGGGAGTGGTGGGTAGGCAAGGACGCCCTGAACGACAAGTGCACGTTCGACATCTGGCTGACGGTGTCCGACACGCTGGTGGCGGTGAGCAACGGGATCTTGCAGGGGGTTACTCCGGTGGCGGGGAACAAGCTGCGCTATGAGTGGGCGGAGATCAACCCGATGATCCCCTACCTGGCCTCGATGGCCATCGCGGATTACGAGCTTTACTCGAGGACCTACAACCACCTCGGCGACACCATGCCGATGAGTTTCTACATCCTGCCGGAGAGCAACACGCCGACCTGGCAGGGATACTGCGATACTTACGTGACGATGACGGAGGTCTTCTCCGACACTTTCGGGCAATACCCTTTCGTCGACGAGAAGGGCGGGATGGCCCATACGCCGACGTTGGGCGGCACCTACATGGAACACCAGACCATCCCCTCGATGCCGACTTTCTCCAACTTGTGGATCAACGCCCACGAGCTGGCCCACCAATGGTGGGGCGACACGGTGACCTGCGAGACCTGGGGGGACATGTGGCTGAACGAGGGAATCACCTCTTTTTCGGAGGCCATCTGGGCGGAGTTCAAGCCGGGCGGGGACTCGGCAGCCTACCATTGGCGCATGGGCGTTCGTCGGCCGTCCAATACCGATGCCCAGGTGTATGTCAGCAATGTCAACAACGAAGGGCTCATCTTTTCCTCGACGGTTTATGACAAGGGGGCGTGGGTGACCCACATGCTGCGCGGCGTCCTCGGCGACGAGACTTTTTTTGAGGCCCTGCTGGATTACCGGGCCGCTCATGAGGGCGGCAGCGCCACGACCGCTGAATTCATCGCTTCGGTTTCCGAGACGGCGGGGTACGACTTGTCGTTCTTCACCGACCAATGGGTGATGAACCCCGGCAGCCCGGACTACGAATACGCCTGGCAACACCACCAGGTCGCCGGACAGGACTATGTGCTGCTCGATATCGCCCAGACCCAGGCCGGTCGGGGGTACGATCTGATGACCATGCCCGTGGACATCAGGGTGACCACGGCCTCCGGCAACACGTTCTATACGGTCTGGTGTTTGAACGCCGCCGATACCTTCGCCATCCCGGTTGACGGGACTCCGTTCCAGGTGCTGCTGGATCCCGAAAACTGGATTCTCACCCACAGTGTGACGGAATCCGGGTCGGGCGTTGCCGGAATCATCTGCCAGGGAGACATGAACGAGGACGGGGTGATCAACGGAGCGGATATCCGGGCCTTTGCCGAAGCCCTGCTGGGACAGGCCACGTGGCCCTACTCATGGCGGCGGTCGGACATGGACTTTAGCGGCCGGGCGGAGGTGGACGATGTTGCGCTGTTCATCGAGGCGGCCCTGAGTTGCGGCCGGTGCGACAGTGAGGACTGCAACGTGAACGGCGTGCATGATGACTGCGAGTTGACGACCAATGACTGCAACGCCAACGGCGTCCCCGACGATTGCGATGTGCCGATGGGGGGCAACTGCTGTGAATTCGACCACGGGCCCGGGTGCAGCGATCCGGAAATCGAGGCCTGCATCTGCGCGATCGACATTTTCTGCTGCGAGGTCGACTGGGATGATCTCTGCGTCATCGAGGTGCTCAGCCTGGGGTGCGGGTTTTGCAGCGCCGGCCTGGAACCGGACTGCAACGAGAACGGCGTGCCCGACCAGTGCGATATCGCCGACGGGACCAGCACGGACGACAACGGCAACGGTGTGCCTGACGAATGCGAGGCCGCCACGGCGGTGTAGAGATCCCGGCGGCACGGGACAGCGCCTCACCACCGGGGGAAAGTGGCGGATCACGGGCCTGTCCATGGAGTGGGGATCATAATTTGGCGGCCCCTTTCATCATCCGTGATGAACGGGCACCGCCACAACGCGTTGAATCCACGGCTTTCTGCCCTTGGCAGACTATCCTCTACCGTGCGGAACGAGAACAGCGGATCGCGAGGCAAATCAACCGTGGCCTTGCGGTCCCAGCGGCGATGGGCTCGAACCCCGGCAATGCGAGACTTCTGAACGTACGGCGAGAGATCCGCTCACCTAATCGAGCGGACCAGCGCCAGGGCCACGCATGGTCGGTGCAGAATCGTGAAAGCCACTGATCGTTCCCCATGGCGGAGGAGTCTTCTCCACCCGCGTTGGCTGCGGCAGTTGAGTCCTCCCTGTACTGCCGTGTAGAATCCACAAAACTTCGGAAACCTGGGCAGGCGGAAGGAGATGATGTTTCGATCTCCTCCCGCCCCGCCCAAATCGAATCTGCCTCACCCCGGGCAGCACCGTGCCGCCCACTGGTCAGGTCTATCCGGCCCCTGGGCCGGTTTGCCGCCCGGAATCTTGATAAGCCCTGCGAGCCTTGAGTTGGTACTCCCTGCACAGCTCCCAGTACTTATCGAACTCCTTCTCGAACTCCTCGTCGCGACGACGGATTTCGAGGTGGTCCCGCACTCCGCAGATGACCACCTCCCGCCCCAGATCAGCCCAGCGGAGCATCTTGTCCGGAAGGAGAATGCGACCTTGGCTGTCCAGGTCGAGGAATTCAGCCAAGGGGAAGAAGACCTGCTCAAATTTGAGCTGATCGTCATCGGGAATGAGTGCCGAATCGGCCCTGGCGGCGAGTTCTTCGAAGTGCCGTTCGGTGTACAGCCAGAGTTGGTTCGACGCCCGACCAGGCACAATGACGAAGCCGGTTCCGTCCCGTTCCGGGTCCAATCGACTTCTGAACTTCGACGGGATGGAGAGCCGGTTCTTGGCATCGATCGCGTGCTCAAAATAGCCAATGAAAACAACACTTTTCACATCAGACGCCTGCCATTATGTCCCACTTCATGGGATGAGGCTACACTTCGGGCCACCTGATGGCAAGGCAGAAAACGTCTCATTTCTCGACGGATAGGCGGTTGGACTCTGGAAGCTTAGGAATTGCAGGAGCTTGCGTGCCAAAAAAAACTTTGGCAGCCGAAACTGACCCTATTGGCCACCTCCGGCATCGCTCATCGCCATGTCGTACACCGACCGCCACCGACACACCACATCTTGGATATCATGGCGGTGGACGGCCCGCTGGCGGGCGGCAGCGGCGAGGCGTCCGCGGAGGCTCCGGTCGGCGAGCAAACGGCGAACTGCCCCGGCGAATCCGGCCACGTCTCCCACGCGGCAGAGCAATCCGTGGATGCCCTGCTCGATCAGTCCGCGAATGGCCGGCAGGTCGCTGGCGACCACCGGACAGCCGCAGCACATGGCCTCGATCACCACGTTCGGCGACCCTTCGGTTCGGGAGGGGAACAACAACACGTCGGCCCCTCTCAACCAGCCGGCAACGTTGTCCGACCAGGGTGACATGCGTATGACACCATCGAGTCCCTTGAGCCGGATGGCCTCGGCGATGCTGCCTCTCTCCGGGCCATCGCCGAGCAATACCGCCTGTACCTTCATATCGGCCTGCAACAGGGCAATCACCTCTACGAACGTCCGCAGGTCCTTCACCGCGTCCATCCGGCCGGCCCAGACGACCAGCGGAGTTTCCTCTTCCAGGTCGAAGGCGGAACGGTCGATCCTGGGTGCCTGATCCATCCGTCGAAGGTCAACTCCATTTGGCAGGACCACCACGCGCCCCGGTGGAAACCCAAGATCGGCACAGACGTGCTCGGCGACGGCTGCAGAATTGGCCACGTGGAGATCGGACCAACCGCAGGTGAGGGCCTCGATCCAACGATGCCAAATGCGTTCTATCTCGATGGTCACGGTCGAAGTGATGAGGGGCCTGGGCCGGTCGAGTCGGCCTACCAGACGGGCCGCGAGATTGGCGTGGAACAGCGAACTGTGGATCAGGTCGGGGCGGATGCGGCGGACATGACCGGCCAGTCTGGCCAGACAGGTCGGATCGAAGGGGCCCCGGGCATCACAGGAGAACGTCTCGGTTCCGGCAGCCTCGAGTTCGGCGCTGAGCGGCCCCGGCGGAGCCAGGCAGCCGACGATCGGCTGGACGTCCACGTCGGGCAGCCGGTTGGCCAGCAGTACCATTCGTAGCGGCAGGCCTCCCCGCTGGAGGTCCGTGGTCAGCATCAGGACACGTAACATGAGGGTAGATCACCCAAGAGTCGGACTATTCGTCGCCAAGTACGCAGAGACGGCGGTTAGGTCGGTCGCAGGGGAATCACTTCCGGCCGGCGATGAACACCATGCGGAGACGGTGGGTATTCCACGTCCTTCACAACCCTCTGGAGAGAATGCTCGCCCATAGCCACGGTCCGGGCGTCCGGATTCATTCAGGATCAGGCTGCTATCGTCTCGAATCAGACCGGCCACCCCGTGCCGGCCGAGGGCACCGTCGGCGGTGTTTCCTCTCTTGTTCGGCGTCGCCAATCAGGGTCGAGGCTACGGCGAGGGCTCCCGGCGGGGGCGCTTGGGCCGAGAGGCGAACCAGACGCCCGACGCGAACAACACGGCCACACCGACGCCCAGCCCGATTGCTTCATTCAAGTTCTCGAGTCTGAGGTCCCCGGGCAGAACGGCCTCGAGCGGTTGGTAACTGGCGGCACCGGCCAGGCTGACCTTCCGTGCCGCCCGGACCAACTCGATGCGGGCCCGCAGGGCGGTTTGGTCCCGTTGGAGTTTGGCAACCTGATCTCTCTTGGTTTGGATCTTCTCTCGGCGGAGCCGCAGTTCAGCCTGGAGTTGCTCATCTTCCTGAGACAGAGCCGAATCTGTCTCGAGGTAGGCCTCGCTGAGTTGCTGGTGTCGACCGGTGGCCTCGGCCACCTGGCGGCCCATCTGCTGGAGCCTGGCGGTTCGCTCCTCGACGCGGACTTTTCCGAGATGCTCGACGAGCCTCTGGCGATGATAGGCTTGCCGGGCCTCGATCCGCGGGGTGAGGTCTTGGATGGCGTTGCGCAGCCCCTTCAGTTCCAGGTTGTTCGCGGGCACCGCATCCTTGGCGGTGTCGACCCAGTTCATCCGGGCCTGGTCGCAGGCGTGGGCCAGTTTCAGCAGGGCATCATGGATGATGTTTCGCTTGGTCATCTCGGTGCCACCGCGGCCGATGGCGTCGACCTTGCGTCCCGCGTCTCCCAAGGTGGTATCAGATTGCCGGTAGAGTACCCGGACCAGAGATTCGATTTTCTTCTGGTATTCGATCAGCAGGTCCGGCGACCCGCCGGCCCGCCAGGCGGCCACCTTGGGGGCCAGCTCGTCCCAATCTCTGGAGAAGGCCTCCGCCTGCTGGCGACAGTCGTCCAAGTCCATGGCCACTTGCTCCAACTCTCCGCGAATCTCCTGGTCGTGCTGCATGGCCAATTGCCTCTTGACCTCGTCCAGAAACTCGTCGAGCACGGCCAGCATGGCGGTTAGCGGCGTCTGAGATGCCGACATGGCCTCTGTCAAGGCCCGGTGGAATTCCCGGGCTTTGGCATCGCGCTGATCGATGGCCTGCACCAACTCTGCGTCGGCACCGTAGGCCTGTCGAAGCTGGGCCTCGCCAGGCACGATTGGGGCGGTAGACACCGGGGCGGCCTCGAATCCCGCCAGGGCGGCCTGGGCCGCATTGACTGCATCCAGTGCCGCGGATACTTGGGCGCCGAGTTCGGCTTTTCGGTGACGAGATGCCTCCAGCTCGCCCAATCGGGGGTCCGCCTCCAGGGCAGCCTGCATCTCCTGCAATGTGGCCTCCTCGGCCTGGCCTTCACTCCTCAGGGACTGGAGCTAGGTCTCCAGGTCCGCCAGACGTTGTTGGCGCTGTTCCTCGGAGAGAACGGTCTTGGAGAGCAGGTCCTCGTAGACCAGGGCCAAGGTGTCAATCCACTCCT
>CAZFMS010000244.1:0-6667 GCA_964520125.1 uncultured Planctomycetaceae bacterium | reverse complement strand
GTGCACCGGCTTGCCCAGGTTTCCGAAGCGATCGAGTATCGAAGAGATTTGCATCATGTCGCGGACATAATGATCGGCCCCCGGGTGGCCGAAGCGCATCTCCAGGCCGAAGGCGTCGAAGTTGACGCCGCTCTGAACCACCATCTCGGCGTATAGCATGGGGGGTATGGTTCGGGTGTCTCGGGCGTAGTACTCACCCCAGGGCAGGACGATGCCCACGATGGTCTTGCTTCGCGGGGCCATCTGCTTGGCCAGAATCGCCGACATCCTGGTCAGCTCCATGATTTGCTCGAAGGAGAGCTGGAAGGCGGTCTGGGCGTGAATCCCGCTGATCACCTCCCAGGCGCGGACCCGGTCGCCGAACAACTTGAGAGCATGCTTCAAACGCCTGGTCAGGCACTCGCGGACAGATTCGTAGCTTCCGGTGCGTCCCGCCAGCCACTTGGGCAGGTGCTCGTTATCGAACGACAGGAGCGAACATCCGCGGATGGGTATCTTCCGTTGGCGAAGCTGATCCAGCGTCTGCTCCAGGGCCGCCACCTGGTACTTCCCTTCCCGGGGCTCCATCGCACTCCAGTGGAAGGGCACCGAGGCGAAGTCGAAGGCATTCTCCAAGCTGCGGAGATAGGCCTCCGATTCAACGGAAGCGTCCAGCCGGCAGCCCAGCGGCCGATGGGACAGTTGGCCGGCCGCATGACGCCGTTTCAAGAAAAGGTCGGCATGGAAGATCCCCAGGGCCTCACCCACCCGGACGCTGGCGGCGATTGCCGCATTGCCCTGGCGGGTGGCGGCGGCATCGTCGGGTGCGGTCATCGCGGCAATGAACAGGTCCCGAGCGGCATCGATCTGGTCGTAGATCGGCTTCCCGTCGGAGAAGTCGTAAAGCCCCCATTCCTCGCGCTTGTGGCTGATGCGCATGAGCTGCCCGCGGGCCAGCTCCACGTGCAGATTGTACGGTCGAGGACGGTCCGGCAGGCGGGTGGTCTCCAACATGACCCGACCCACCCCCGCGACCGGCCACATAAGCGACAGGGCCGCGGCGCCTCGAGTTCGAGTATCACACCTGATTTCGCCGTCGGCGAATTCCAGGGTGGCCCGGAGAGGAACACGGTCGTTGCCGACCAGGTAGGCCCCTTCGAGGTTCACCGCCTGGGCCGGCGCCCCGTTCTCAAATACCTTCAGTCGCAGCATGTCTTTGGAACTCTGGCCTTTCTTTCTCAGCCTCCAGGCGGGCTATTCCCGCTCACCGCGGACCGCTGGCCATCATAAGGTCCCTGTCCGATGCTGTACAATCGTGATGCGGTGGTCCCCTCAGCGCTTGGACCGGCCAATCCCGGGCGGACCGGCAAAACGCCATTGATGGGCCGACAAGTCGACCCGATTGCCGGCCGCGAGTTCCACTCCTTCGGCGGCCAGCAGGCGCCGCTGCTCCATCGGTCCAGCGCCTGGCCGATCGCTGATGTACCCCGACGCGCCGACCACCCGATGCCAGGGAACCTCGTCCGCCAGCGGGGATTTCTTGAGGACGTGGCCCACCAGCCGGGCCCGGCCCGGAAAGCCCGCCGCCGCGGCGACCTGCCCATAGGTGGCAACGTATCCCGGCGGGATGTTTCTCACGGCGTCGAGGATTAGCAGGTGCGAATCCTTAGGGGCCCGGATGATTTGGCTGAAGGACCCGACTTCCGCGAGGCGCCGGCGCATGGCCAGGTGTCCTTAGATGGTGACAGGATTCAGGGCCCCTTTGCCGCGCAGGACCGAGATCACGTTTTCGGCGGCGATTTCCGCCATCTTCGAGCGGGTGGCCACCGTAGCCGAGCCGATGTGCGGCAGGAGCACCACGTTTTCCAGGGCCCGCAGCTCCTGGGGCACGGCCGGCTCGTTTTCGTAGACATCCAGTCCTGCTCCGGCGATCCGGCCGAATTCGAGGGCGTCGATCAAGGCATACTGGTCCACGATCGCTCCGCGTGCGGTGTTGATCAAGACGGCCTGCCGCTTCATCCGGGACAGGGCCTGCTCATCGATCAGGTGCCGGGTCTCCTCGGTCAGGGGGACGTGCAAGGAGACGAAGTCGCTGGATTCCAATAACTCGGTCAGGCTTACGCGACGGGCGCCGAGAGATTCGATCGGCTTCCGGTCAGGCGGAGCGTCCGCCGGCGTCTCGTCGGGTGGTAGATCGCAGTACAGCAGCTTCATGGAGAATCCGCCGGCCCGCCGGGCTACCGCGGTGCCGATTCTCCCGGCACCGACGATGCCCAGGGTCTTGCCGTGGACCCCCAGTCCCAAGAGGTTCAGCATGCCCCACCCCTGCCAGGCCCCGGCCCGGACGACGCGCTCTGCTTCCCCCAGCCGCCGGGCGGTTGCCAGAAGCAAGGCCCAGGTCAGGTCGGCGGTCGCCTCGGTCAGGACGTCCGGGGTGTTGGTGATGGCCACCCCCAGCTTGTGGGCCGTGGCCAGGTCGATGTTGTCATAACCGACTGCACAGACGGCAAATACCCGGCAGCGTGGGGCCCCGGCCTCCAGGACCTCGCCGTCGATGGAATCGGTGAGCTGACAGATCACGCCGTCATGTTGGCCCACCTCCTGGCGCAACTCCTCCGGTGAGAGCTTACGGCCGAGCGGATTCATCGAGATCGACAACCCCGCCCCGGAGAGTTTCATGATCCCATCCTCGGGAATCGCCCGGGTGATATAGACTGACAATGAAGACATTAGTGCAGCCTCACAGGACTTCTCGGCTAGGAGTCTTGCTCCCTTCCCCCGGGCGGCCTCCCGCCGCTGGCCCCCATGCTAAATAAGATGTATCCTGCGGTCCAATCGCACCCCGGCGGCACCGGGCAGTCCGAGTCGCCGGACGAGCCGCCTGGGGGCCGACGGCCCCGCAACCGGCCCGACTGCGGGCAGGTATCAATGGTGCCGAGGGGACCCCAGCCGGCTGACTCGGTGGCGATTGGGCTGAGGTTCAGACAAGCCGGCTGATCGCCTGGCCGATACGATGTCGGCCGATCGCCCAGCACACTCGGCCGTGATAGGACGGCCCTGTTCGGATCTTCAAGACGTGGACGTACTCGATCCAATCCGTGAGAGCATCCAGCGCCGGGAGTGGTCCGACATGGTCGAATTGCTCATCATCGGGCTGGGCGTCTATGCGACCATGCGTTTCCTCCGGGGCACTCGCGGGGCCCGGATACTCCGCGGCTTCATCTTCCTCCTGGTCGGCAGCACCCTGCTGGTCTATCTGGTGGCCAACGTTTTGGACCTGGAGCGCATCAAGGTGCTTTATCCGTATTTCATGGGGGCCCTGTTTCTGATCGCCCTGGTGGCCTTCCAACCGGAACTCCGCCGAGCGCTGATCAGGATCGGGGTGACCACCTGGCTGCCCGAGACCTCGCGGGAGGTGGACCGGGTGATCGACGAGGTGGTCGAGGCGGCGGCGCATCTGGCCAAGAACAAGATCGGGGCCCTGATCGCTTTCGAGCGTTCGACGGAATTCGGCGGGCTCATCGAGAGCGGCTGCCCGATCGACGGGGAGGTCTCCCGGCAGTTGTTGCACACCATTTTCTGGCCCGGTACCGCCCTGCACGACATGGGGGTGATCATCTCCCAAGGGCGCCTTGCCGCCGCCGCGGTCCAGTTCCCCCTGGCCGAGTCCGGCGATTTGGATCCCTCGCTGGGTTCCCGGCATCGAGCGGCCCTGGGCCTCTCCCTGGAGTCCGACGCCGTGATCCTGGTGGTCAGTGAGGAGACCGGGGTAATCAGCGTGGTGGAGAAGGGTCGGATGAAGAGGGCTTTGACGCCCGACGCCCTCCGGCAAGTCCTCAAGGCCGAATTGGGACGGCCGCCGGAGAGAAAGTGATAGACGAGGTGGGTCAGCGATGGTGAACGGCGCCGCGTGGGAGAAAACCAAACGGGTCCTCGTAGTGGTCGTGATAACTTTGTTCATCTGGCTGGCCGCCGATCAATACGTCCGTCGCGAGCAGCTCTTCAGGATCCCGGTGCGGGTGGTCAGCCATGACCCGGACAGATACGTGGCCATCGCCGGAGCCCGACGCCAGGTCATCCTCAACGTCATCATGGTCGGCCGCCACAAGCAACTCAAACGCTTCGTTGAGCTAGTCGGCCAACAGGACTTCTTCGAGGCGGTCATCGACGACACCGTGATCGACGAGACCAGGAAGGGCCTTGACCCGCAATCGGTTTCCACCATCAACGACATCCTGGAGCGAACCAAGGAGATCAGAGAGTCGTCATTGACCATCAAGAGCGTCTCTCCCGCGAACATATCGATTCGGGTTGATGAGTATGAGGTCATCCCCAACGTGGCCGTCGAGCCCGACTTTGGAGACCTGAAGGTAGTCAATCTGGTCTGCAATCCCGATGTCGTGTCCGTGCGTATACCTCGCTTTGCCGCGCCGCAACTACTGAGCGAGCGGGTCATCAGGCCACCGGCGGGCGACGCGGTGCAGGAAGCGACCAAGGGAAGATCGCTCTTCCAGGAAGTTTCCTTGTCCCTGACCCTCGAGGCCGACCCCATATTGGGTATCGAGATCATCCCCGATAAGGTGACCCTCTCCGGTTTGGTCGAAGCGCGGAATGCCACCGACGTCAAGGGTCCCGTGCAGATCACCTTTTCGATCCCCGACGAGGTCCAGGAGATCTTCGCCATAGCGGCCAATCCGGGCACCAACTTCCGGCCGAGCATCGAAGTCACCGGACCCAGCGAATCACTCGCCCTGCTCGATCCGCGGGACATCCGAGGCTTCGTGGAGGTCATGGCGGCAGACATGGACGAACCGGGCAAGGAGATCATTCGCCCGGTGCGCTATGTGCTTCCCCCGGGTTTCGCCCTGGCCGCCGACTCTCCCACCCATGAGATCACCTTCCAACTCGTCCCTCGGGCACCCGCCCCGACCGGCAATTAGTGCAGTGTTTCACAAGTAACACGACTGTCGCATTGCGAAGATGAGCCGCGGGCTTGGAGCCCACGCGGCTGGTCGGCCTTCTCGAACGCTCCATCGTCGGAGGACTTGGGAGATGCATCACCAGGCAACAAGGCGGAGAGTTCGCGCTGGGTGCTGCCGGTCCCGACCTTGGTCGGAATCGCCCGTGGTCGTCCCGGAGTATTGGCCGGCGATGGGCAGTTGGTATAATGCCGGCCGGGAGAGTTCCAGGAACCGGGAGGAACGACCGTGGAGATGAAGTACGCGATTATCCTGACCGATGGGGCTGCGGATGAGCCGCTGGAGGAACTCGCCGGCCGCACGCCGCTCGAGGCCGCGGATATTCCCTACCTGGATTCAATCGTCGAGGCCGGGCGGATAGGTATGGTGCGGACCATACCCGCGGGAATGGCCCCGGGCAGCGACGTGGCCACCATGTCCCTGCTGGGTTACGACGTCGAGAAGCATTACTCCGGCAGGGCCCCCCTGGAGGCGGTTGCCCAAAACGTTCAACTGGGCCCCGACGAGATCGTCTTCCGATGCAATCTTACCAACATCACCGACGGCGAGATGGTCGACTTCACCGCCGGGCACATTCGCACCACCGAAGCCTGCCAGATCATCGAGACCCTCAACGCGGCACTGCAAGATCAAGGCGTTCGCTTCCATGCCGGCATGTCCTATCGCCACTTGATGGTGATCAGTGATCCCCTGGCCCTGGATCTCTCCTGCATGCCGCCCCATGACATCTCCGGAGAGCAGGTTGCCAAGTACCTGCCCAAAGGCAAGGGCGCGGCGAAGATCCTGGAGATCATGGAAGAGGGGAGCCGAGTAGTCGCCGCCCACGAGGTCAATAAGGTCCGCAAGGACCTGGGGGAGATCCCCGCCACCGCCATCTGGCTGTGGGGCCAGGGCGTGGTGCCGATCATGCCCCGCTTCCGACAGCGGTTCGGGGTCCGCGGCGTGGTGATCGCGGCCGTCGATCTGATTCGCGGCCTGGGCAAGCTGCTGGGTTGGCCGCTGATAGATGTTCCCGGCGCCACCGGCTACTTGGACACCGACTATGCCGCCAAGGGTCGGGCCGCCGTCGAGGCCATCGACGAGTACGATCTGGTGACCGTGCACATCGAAGCCCCGGACGAGGCCGGACACATGGGCGACGCCGGGGCGAAGATCGAGGCCCTCGAGAAGATCGACCAGTTGATCGTGAACCCGGTGATCGAGAAACTCCGCACTTTCGATGAGTGGCGAATCCTGGCAGCCCCGGATCATCCGACTCCGGTGGCTATCAAGACCCATACCGCAACACCCGTGCCGTTCGCCATGGCCGGGACCGGCGTGCCCAGCGGCGCCGGACAGGACCGATTCACCGAGCGTCAAGGCTCCGAGAGCGACCTGCAAATCGACAAAGGCCACGAGTTGATGGAATACTTTTTGCGGCGCTGAATTCTCCCGGTCCCTGATCATGGCGACTTGGTAGCAAGCGCATCGTCCGCGGCGGGCCAAGGCCGGGGGCAAATCGCGCGGGAAGATGGCGCACTGATTGCCGAGTTAGAGCATTTCAAGAATAAATGTGGCACAGGGCGTCTCGCCTGTGTCCTCACCGCCGAGACGGCGGTGCCACCAGAACCGGGAGCGGTCGGCCTCGACTCGTCGCTACACTCAATCCTAAAACGCTAGAGCAGTTTAAGTTTTGACGTAGAGACTGTCGATCTGAGGGGGCATGAGGC
>CAZFMS010000243.1:0-6699 GCA_964520125.1 uncultured Planctomycetaceae bacterium | reverse complement strand
GTAACGGAGGAGTGCAAAGGTCGGCTCAGCGCGGTTGGCAATCGCGTGACGAGTGTAAAGGCACAAGCCGGCTTAACTGCGACATATACACATGGAGCAGATACGAAAGTAGGCCTTAGTGATCCGGTAGTCCCGTGTGGAAGGGCTATCGCTCATCGGATAAAAGGTACTCCGGGGATAACAGGCTGATCTCCACCGAGCGTCCATAGCGGCGTGGAGGTTTGGCACCTCGATGTCGGCCCATCGCATCCTGGGGCTGAAGGCGGTCCCAAGGGTTTGGCTGTTCGCCAATTAAAGCGGTACGCGAGCTGGGTTCAGACCGGCGTGAGCCAGGTCGGTCCCTATCTGCCGTGGGCGTACCAGACGTGACGGGAGACAATCTTAGTACGAGAGGATTGGATTGTAGGTACCTCTAGTGCACCTGTTGTCCTGCTAAGGGCAGCGCAGGGTAGCCAAGTACCGAAAGGATAAACGCTGAAAGCATCTAAGCGTGAAGCCCCCCCGAAGATAACGTCTGGATGTCTCTTCGGAGACGAGAGACCCCTTGTAGACCACGAGGTTGATAGGCCAGAGGTGTAAGGGCAGAGATGTCCTCAGCTGACTGGTACTAATGGTCGATTGCTTGACCACATCGATGAATCGCTGTCGTCTGGCGGGCGTGTCTTTTCAGGCACGACCACCCGTCTGCGACGGCCAAGTCCCGTTTCGGCGGAGCTTGAGGTTTCGATTTTCCCTATCCACTCTATTCACGAGCACTCTTACGGCGGTGGGATTCGTAGCCGCCTTGCCTGACGCATTTTGGTCATGTATCCCACCTGCCCAAGCTTACGCTGTCTGGTGCGGTCGAGAGGCCGGGCCAGGCTTTGCTGGTGCCTATACCTGTGGAGCAACACCTGATCCCATTCCGAACTCAGAAGTGAAGACCTCGGGGCCGATGGTAGTCCAAGTGGGCGAGAGTAGGTGAGTGCCAGTTTTATTGAGGCCCGGTGATCGAAAGATCGCCGGGCCTCGCCTTTTTGTCGCTGGTCGACAACACGCCGGGGAAGCACCCGACAACGGCCGGAGATCCCCGCCCATCGCCCTACCGAACGAGCTGGGTTACTTGACGGTCGGTTGCAACGTCTCCCGTGTGGCAGCAGCCGAACCTACGCATCCGGGGCCGGCTTCTTGGCCGCAAGGGCCGCCAGAGGGGTGGCGAGGAACCGGCGATGACAGAGCGGACATAGGTCGAATCGAAGCGAGCGATAGACCTGGTCCTCGATCTGGTCGGGGGAGCAGTTTTCGAGTTCGGAGATGACTCGACGAATCTCGGCCTGGTGGTCGCGCTGGAGATCCTGGGCGGTGAACTCCAGCTTCCCGGCGGCGGCGAAGGCCTCGATCCTGAGGATGTAGTGATTCGACCCGTCAGCCTCGAGGTCCAGCGCGCAACCATCGCAGCGATAACGGATCATGACGCCTTCCCGGTGATGTCTATGAGCCGGTCGAGGGTCACGGCCGCAGCACCGCTGTCGATGGCGGCCCCGGCCCGATCGACGCCGGCCCGCAAGTCCGCCGCCAGGTCGGCCACCACCAAGGCGGCCGCGGCGTTGAGCAAGGTATGATCGCGCCGGGGCCCGGTCTCGCCGGCCAGGATGGCCCGGACGGCGGCGGCGCTCTCGGCGGGGCTTTCCACCCGCAAGGCCTCGAGGGGCCCGATCTTCAAACCAACCTGCTCGGGGGTGATGGTTCGCTGAACCAGACTGTCGCCGTGCAACTCCGCGAAGCTGCTCGGCCCGGTGATGGTCAGGTCACAAAGCCCGTCGTGGCCGTGAACCACCAGGGCCCGAACGGCCCCGAGTTGGCCCAGGGCCGCGGCGAGCTTGTCGATGAGGTCCCGGTCGGCCACCCCGACGACCTGGCGTCGAACACCGGCCGGGTTGGTCAAGGGGCCCAGGAGGTTGAAGATGGTTCGCCTGGCCAGGCGGCGTCGCGCGGCGGCGACGTGTCTCATCGCGGGATGAAGCTGGGCGGCGAACAGGAAGCCGATCCGGGCCTCTCGAAGGCAGGCGGCCACGACCTCGGGGCGGGCCTCGATGTTGACGCCCAGGGCCTGGAGCACCTCGGCCGAGCCGCTCTTCCTCGTGTTGGTGCGGTTGCCGTGCTTGGCGACGCGAGCCCCGGCCCCCGCGGCCACAATGGCCGCCGCGGTGGAGACGTTGAAGGTGCTGATGCCGTCGCCCCCGGTCCCGCAGGTGTCCACCGCGTCGGGATCATCGCAGGGCACCGGGGTGGCAAACTGCCGCATCACCTGGGCGGCCCCCACGATCTCGTCGATGGTCTCACCCTTGTCGGCCATGGCGACGAGAAACCGCTCGATCTGTTCGTCGGTCAGCCGCCCGGACATGATCTCGGTGAAGACCTCGCCGGTTTGTTGTCGGGTCAGATCGACTCGGGAGGCGACCAGGTCGGTGAGTTCGTCGATGGGCTGTTTCATCACTTGGTGATCATCGTCGTAGTTGCCCCGCGGCAGGGGCGGGTGGCCATCATCGGGGCGGCGGTACCGTACTTCTCATCGTAGCGTTTTCTCACGGCCGATTCGACCTCAGCGACCGCCCGGCGGGCCGCTACGGCGACCACACACCCTCCAAACCCGGCGCCGGTCATCCGAGCCCCGAACACCCCGGGCACGCTACGGACCGCTTCGGCAAGGTCGTCAAGCTGCGGTGAGGAGACCTCGTAGTCATCGCGAAGCGAGGCGTGGCTTTCGTTCATCAAGCGGCCTAGGGATGCAAAGTCGCCTCTCAGCAAGGCACCAGCAGCCTCTTCGGTGCGCAGGTTTTCAGTGATCACGTGGCGGGCGCGGCGGAAGATCGTGTCTTCCAGGGCGGGGCGTTGTTCGACGAGTTGCCGGAGAGCGACATCGCGCAACGAACCAACGGACGGGTTGACTGTCTGAAGATGCCCGACGGCCAGCGAGCATTCGCGGACCCGATCGGCGTAGGTCCCGTTGGAGAGGCGGCGCCGGCAACCACTGTCGATGATCAGGACCAGGGTTTCGTCATCCGGCCAAGGGATGTGGGTGGTTTGCTCATCACGGCAATCCAGCAGCAAGGCGCAGTCCGCAGCGGCGGTCGCGCACACGAATTGGTCCATGATGCCGCAGGGGACGCCGGCGTAATGGTGCTCAGCCAGGCGGCAGGCCCGAACCAGTTCGCCCGGGGGCAACGTCTTTCCGGCGACACCGAGCAGGCCCAGGGCGATCGAGACCTCCAACGCCGCGCTGCTCGACAGACCGGCACCAATCGGCAGGTCGCTGTCAACGTAGACTTGTGCCCCGACCAACGGCACACCGGCCTTGACCAGCTCTGCCGCTACCCCGCGCGGATAGGCGTCCCAATCGGCAACGGTCGGCGGCGGGTTGTCATCCAGGTCGAACTCGGCCGTCCGGTTCAGCG
This sequence comes from uncultured Planctomycetaceae bacterium, assembly GCA_964520125.1. Classification (GTDB taxonomy): domain Bacteria; phylum Planctomycetota; class Phycisphaerae; order UBA1845; family UTPLA1; genus JAFGQA01. The sequence continues at coordinate 3,265 of CAZFMS010000243.1, read as the reverse complement.
TGGCGCTGAAGACGCGGACCCGGCCCTTGCCGCCCGGGCCGACCACGGCGTAGGTGGCCCGGTCAATGGCGATGGGCAGGACGAGTCCCTGGTTGTAGTCGGTATGCTCGCCGATGAGGTTGACACGGCCCGGGGCGCGAACCAGAAACGTCGGCCGGGCCCCGCCGAACTGCCGGCGATAGGCGGCCGGTAGAGTTTCAATGTTGACCAATCGACTGCCTCGTCGGATAATGGGCTGGTCTCGAATCTAGGTTTCTCTTGGTTGACTGTCAAGAAAGCCGACGATCCATGGCGACTCCGCTGTTAATCGACACGGACATGGGCGTCGATGGGGCGGTGGCCGTGTCCCTGGCCCTGGCGTCGCCTAGCTTTGACCTGGGCGGCATCATCGGGGTGGGCGGCCGGGTCGAACTCGATCAGGTGTTGAGCAACATCGGCGGATTGTTGGAGGCCTTGTCGCCGCCCGCCGTGCCGCCCCTGGGCCGCGGTCTCGATCCACCGGCGGATTCGGGTGCCAGCCCCAGCCTGCTCGCGGGTGACGACTTTGCAATATGCGATCTGCCCCCGGGCAAGATGCGGCCGGTCACGGACTTTCGAGAACTTTATCAACAAGCGATCGAGAATGCGGACGGCGAGCTGACCGTCCTGGCGACGGGCCCCCTGTCGAATCTCGCGGCCTTGCTCGAGACGGATCCCGAGTTGGCCGGGCGCATCAAACATGTATACCTCACCGGCGGGGCCGTCTGGACCACCGGTAACGTCAACGAATTCGCCGAGTTCAACTTCTATCACGATCCACAGGCAGCGGCCGACGTGCTGGCCTCGAGCCTGCCCGTCACCGTGGCCCCGCTGGACGTGACCAGGCTGGTCTGTCTGGACGAATCTCACGTGGCCCGTCTGGCGGCCAGCGGGTATCGCACGGCGGAAGTCCTCGCCGGGCTGCTTCAGCATCCGCTCCAGCGTGATGACGATCCGGCCTACGGCAAGTGCTGCCTTCACGACGCGGTAACCGTGGGGAGCATTATCTGGCCCAATCTGTTTCTCAAGACGCGGATGCGGTTGGATATCATCACCGACGGCGCCGAGGCCGGGCGATGTCGGCCGGCCCTGGGCGGGGTGGAGTCGGCCCAGGTCGATCTTCTGACCGCGGTCAACGCCGTCGATTTCATCGAGAACCTGCTAGAATCCCTTTGTCACGAGTCGTTTGTTGTTTGACGCCTGGCCAAGTCAGCGGCGGGTCTTTCTGCCAGGGCATTGCGGGATGGCACCCCGGCACCGCCGCGGTGACTAGTGAGGCCGCGGTGGTAGAACGAACCCATCTTCGCATCGTGGGAATGACCTGCAGCGGGTGCGTCGGCCGCGTGGAGGATGCCCTGCGCCACGTCGCGGGGGTGTCGGACGCGGTCGTCAACCTGATGGATGAATCCGCGTCCGTGGTGGCAGAGGCTGATGGCGTCTCCGAACACACATTGCTTTCCGCGGTGCGGGCGGCAGGCTACGAAGCGGAAGTGGTGAAGACCGCGGCGGAGCTGGCCGAACACCTCGGCAGTGGCTCGGCCCACCGCGATAAGATCCGCCGACATCGCCGGGCCCTGGTCCAGGCCTTGGCCCTGGCGCTGCCCATCGTGGCTCTCGAGTACCTGCGACCGATCTTGTGGGGCCCGACGGTCCCGGAGCAGATGTCCTGCCGACTTCTGCAACTGGTGTTGCTGGTCGCCCTGGGGGCCGGCCCGGCCGGGGGGGCCATCCTTCTCGGCGGCCTGCGGGCCCTGTGGCACCGCACTGGAAACATGGACCAGCTGATCACCATGGGCGTGGTGGTGGCCTTCGTCGGCAGCCTGTACGGCATGTTCGTGGTCCGAGCGAACGAACTTATTCACCTACACGCCGCGGCCATGATCCTGGGCATCGTCTGCCTGGGGCGTTATCTCGAAGCCAAGGCCAAAGGGAGAGCCTCCGCGGCGATGACCGTCCTCGCCGGCCGGGCACCGAAGACCGCGCTGCTGCGCCGCGACGGCCAGCTGGTGTCGGTTCCCGTCGAGCAGATCGGCGTGGGCGATGTCGTCAACGTGCCCACGCATGCCACCATCGCAGTTGACGGCGAGGTCCTCGAGGGCAGTGCGGCCGTGGACGAAAGCCTGATGACCGGCGAGGCGATGCCGGTAACACGCCAGGCGGGCGACCTGGTTCTCGGCGGAACGGTGATAACCGAGGGCCTGCTGACCGTGCGGGCGACGAGCGTGGGGAGCCGGTCGGCCTTGGGCCGGATCGTGCAACTGGTGTCCCGGGCCCAGGCTGGTCGCACGCCGGCGCAGCGTCTGGCTGATCGGGTGGCGGCCGTGTTCGTGCCGGTCGTGCTCTGTGTCGCGGCGGCGGCCTTCTGGGGCTGGCTGGCGATCGGAGGATGGGCAGCTCTGCCGGATGCCATTCGATCGGCGGTGGCGGTCCTGGTGGTGGCCTGCCCCTGCGCCTTGGGCCTGGCCACCCCGACAGTGGTGATGGTGGCCTCCGGGATGGCGGCCCTGCGCGGTATCCTGGTGCGTGACGCGGCGATGTTGGAGGACATGGGCCGGCTCGATCTGGTCGTCTGGGACAAGACCGGCACTCTGACCAGCGGCCTGCCCAGTGTCCGGTCAATCGCCGCCCTGGGCGACTCGGATGAAGAAACACTCCTCCGGCTGGCGGCCGGCGCCGAGCAACTCTCCGGGCATCCAATCGCCGGGGCCATAGTCGCCCGGGCCCGGCGGGCCGAGATCGACCTACCCGAACCGGCGTCGTTCGTATCGATCCCCGGCGGCGGGGTTTCGGCAGTGGTCGACGGTCGGCCGGTCCTGATCGGGAGCATGCGCTTTCTCCGCACTAGCGGCGTCGATGTGGGGCGGCTGGAAGAGCAGGCCCAGGCTCTACGCCGCGGAGGTGACACGGTGGTGGCCGTCGCCGCAGAGGGTGAGCCCCTTGGGGTGTTGACCTTGACCGACGCCATCCGTCCATCATCGGCGGCGGCGGTGCGGCGGCTGCGGGACCTGGGGATCAGGAGCGAGCTGCTGACCGGTGACGAAGAGGGTGTCGCCCGCGAGGTCGCCGGGCCGGTGGGCATCGACGAACTGCGGGCGGGTGTGGACCCGGCGGGCAAGGTCGCCCGGATCGAGGAGTTGAAGCGGCGCGGCCGGCGGGTGGCCATGGTGGGCGACGGGATCAACGACGCCGTGGCCTTGGCCACTGCCGATGTGGGCATCGCCTTCGCCACCGGGGCCGACGTGGCCTC
>CAZFMS010000242.1:0-6722 GCA_964520125.1 uncultured Planctomycetaceae bacterium | reverse complement strand
GCTCATAAGAAGAACATCGGCAACTACGACGTTTCAATCTTAACATGCTCTAGCACCGACCCGGACTGTGGGGCGGAAGCGCTTATTGGAATGCGCGGACCATGACAACGGGCCGGGCCACCGTTTTCGGAATCTCGCCTCGACCCGTAGCGACGATCGACGGCATATACGGACGGCGGTCGGATTGCGTTCTTCCGAAAACTCTGCGCGTCTCAGTCGTCGCCGGCCTATCAGCACGCCGGGTGCGCAGTAACCGGGCTTTGCCTCTGCTGCGCTAGGGCACCAGGTCAGGCGAATCGGGCGATTCTCGAACCGCCGGGAGTTATCCGGCCCGTCCTCTGATCCCTCTTTTTTACAGGCAAAGTATCCTGGCGGGGACGGCGATTCGTATGGTAGTGTTGAAAAGTCGGTTTCCCGGGCACGCCGGGGGGGGTCGGAAGGCAGCGCTCAATCTGGATGATGCTCTCCCGCATCAAGAATCGCCGTCGCCGGGATCGACCGGCCTCGGCCTCGCCGGCCCGGTAGGGGGTAGAACATTGAGTCTCTTCGCGGCACAGACCGGCCTCGGCAGCATCAAGCCCAAGGTGTGGGTCGAGGGCGATCATCTCTACGCCCGGACATCGTATCCCCTTCAGGCCCTGACGCTGTTCTCCTATGCCCGCAAGCTGCACGTGGATCGGCAGCAGCGCACCATCGAGCTGCAGACGGTGAAGTTCTGGTTCATCAACCAGCGGCGGGTCATTCCCTTCGACCAGGTGGCCTACATCGATTCCCGATACAGCGACCTGGGCACATCCTGGGGCTGGACCGACACGGGTTTCGGCCGCACCGACAAGTGGGAGAAATACACGGTCAGCCTGGCCCTCGAGGAGACCCAGGAACGGGTCAAGCTGTTCAGCTTCACCGGCGACGGCAAGGTGATGACCGGGACTTTGGGCGTCCTCTACGGAGGAGACGGCCTGGTCGACACCTACGGCGACCAGGAGGACCACTTCAAGTTCTTCTTGAGTCACCTCACTGAGTTTCTCCAGGTGCCGGTCGGGGGCAGTGACTATATCCCGGTGAAGGACCAGCAGGGGCTGGAGTATCAATGCTCGGTCTGCCGACGGACCTCGATTCCCGGTCGGGACAAGTGCTGGATGTGCGGCGGCCCGGTGGAGCCGGTGATGTCCACGGAGACCTCCTCTCCGGACCGCGAGGCAGATGGCAGAGTGGATGATTCCGTGGAAGGCGAGGGCGATTCTGCGGCGGAAGCCGACGCCTGGGTCGCCCGAAAGATGAGGGAGGAATCCGATGCCCAAGTATAGGGCCTTGTTAATTGGTGGATGCAGGACGATTCGATCTCGGAGGCGCTTCCCGGCGGCCTGCCGCTCCTTTGCCCGGCCAACCCGAACCTGCTGCGCCCGCCGGGCCTGCCACGTTCACGGCCGCTAGGGCGGACGGCGCGTGGGATTTGTTGCACCTCCGCTAAAGGCGGTGGTTCACAGGCTCTGGCGCCTGTGCCACGCCCAATCGTTGACAGCCCCGGTGCTCGGTCATGCTTGGTTAGACGGGTTGACCCCCCGATGGGTGAGTGTCTGGGGTCTTCGGCAGAGACCGGGCCGAGGACGGCCCGGCTCACTCGAACCCTCAAACCAGCATTGACGGAGCACCAGATCTCCTATCGGGCCATCTTGCTGATCGACCAGTGTGGCGACCTGAGGTATCATTTCCAAGTCCTACCGCACACCTGTCTGCCGCGCAGGACCGCCAGAGTCTTCCACAAGTTAAACTCGGTCGGCGCACGTCAAGGTGGTGCAGGAAACAGTCGTTGATCGTCGATGCCGGGGCGTGGGGAGGCCGCCTCGGAAGTCCAAGGGCAGACGCCGACCATGCCGGACGTGAAGATTGACCCACCCGAGGATGCTGATGGGCGCGAAGAGCCTGAGGCCGAGGAGTTCGGCGAGCTGCTGAAATTCACCTTGGGCGGATTTGTCGGGGGGCTGGCGGTCGGGGGGCTGCTGGATTGGGTGGGTCTGCAGCGCAGTGCCGTCGGGCAGTGGATCGTCCGGACCATCAGCGGTGAGGGGGAGAGCATCTTCGAGGGCCTCTATGCCCTGCGGCGGCGCCTCCGCGGCGGGGCCGGCTCGATGGCCGAGGCCTATGGATGGGGGAAGCTCCTGGGCATGGCCGTGCCGTGGATCGTCGACTGGGGCAGCCGGCTGATGGGGGTGAACGTCTACGGGGTGGCGGGCTTCTACATCCCCTTTTTCTACTCGATGAGCGATCAGATGGGGGCGAATGTCTCGGGCCTGTTGTTTCTTCGTCGCCGTCGGGGAGGGTGGAAAGATGCTCTGGGAGATTACGCGCGCAATGCGGTGATGCTGACCAGCCTGGCGGTGATTCTGGTCGTGCCGGCCGGGCTGCTGGCCGCTCGGCTGCTGGGCTTCAGCCCCACCACGCAGGTCAGCACTTCTCTGGAGACGATCGCCGCCAACCTGTGCTGGCGGCCGCCGCTGGTGGGCTGGAGGCAGGAGCGACGGCGGGCGGGGAGGATTCACCGCGGAGATCGCGGAGGGAGTGGGGGTGGGGGGATCGGCTGACAGTAAGGCCTCGCCGGGTGGGCTCAACGATGCTGGGGGGGCCAGAAGAGGTAGTCGTCGGTTTCGTCGTCCTTGTTCCGGTCGCCCCAATGTCGGTGATGCCCGCCGCCGTCATCTTCACCGTTCTCCGAGGTGGAGTAGAGGGTGAAGCCGTCGTCGGTGAGCCGGTAGACGAAGTCCCCGCCGCTGAAGGGGTCGGTGCGGGCCGTCTCCGTGTAGCGCGGGGGCAGGTCGTCCAGCGAATCGGGCCATTGGCCGGTCTCGGCCTGGTGCAGGTGGATGGCGTAGGTGAGCTGGGTGGCCCGGCGGGAGGCCTCCTGGCGGGTGGCCAGTTGGTAGACGCGCGACAGCGAGGGCAAGAACACCCGAGATAGAGGATTGTCCTGCACGTAGAGCTCGGTCATCTCGTCCAGGTCTCGGGCCTTGACCGCCGGATAGCCCTGGGTGGCCATCTCGTTGTAGCGGCGATAGAAGCCGATGAAGTTTTCGATGACTTGCTCGGCGGTGGTCGAGGCGATCTCTTCCGGGGTGGACTGCTCGGTCAGCATGTCCGGCAGGTCGAAGAGCCTGCCGAACTGTTCGATGCGCTGGGGATTGAGGGCCGGCTCACGGCCCTCCTGCACGGGGCCGAACAGATACTGGGTGGCATCCATGCTGAAGGCCAGTTCGCCCGCGCTCCAATTCGACAGCTCATCAAGCGACAGGTCTTTCTCGATCAGCAGATCGAGAGCAGCCTGCATCTCGTCCGGCGAGAAGACCTCATGCTGCAGGGCCCAGCGGGCATTGTCCTGGACCATCTTCTTCTCTGAAGAGCCGACCAACATCTCGATCAATGTCTCGCCCTGGGCCAGGTGCCCGGCACTGCCCAGCGACGTTTCAAATGCATCGAGCACGGCTTGGGGATCCGGCTCGCCCTGGGGTGAGCGCCAGGCGTCGGAGAGCGATTGCCGGACCAGTTTTCGGTGGGTGGAAAGATCGGGCAGCATGATGTTGATTAGCAGGTCGTCCAGGAGCGGGTCGCGCGGGACGTCGGAGGCCGAGCCGTCGGCGTCGGTGGCGTCGTCTGCCTGAGCTTTGGGCTCCGGGAAGATGACCGGCCGGACGCAGTTCTCGATGGCGGCGGCCTCGGCGAACTGGGCGACGAATTCCTCGGCCTGATAGTGGGACTCTTCCCAGGCGGGGTGCTCCTCGGGGTCCCAGGGCCCTGGCGGGCCTTGGTGATCGGGGTCGGTGAACATGTTGTCCAAGGCGGGCACCGGTGAGTCCATCTCACCATCCTCGTTGAGGTACGGCATCAAGGGGGCGTAGTGCTCGGCGGCGTTGTCCTCGACCGATTCGGGGTCGCGGCGCTGCTCGAGCCAGGTCCGGTAGTCCACCCGGTGGATAAAATCAGGCACCGGCACGCCGCCATCGGTGTACTCCGGTTCGTAGTAGTCGTCTTGTTCGCCGGTGAGATCTTCGTCGGTGAGCAGGGCCTCGTCGGCGTCCTGGTCGAGGGTCTTGTCGGGCTCGTCCTCGGCGGCATTGGGGTCAGGTGCCGCGCTCGGGTCATCGTCCGGGGAGATGTCGCCTTCCTCGGATAGGTCCTCGGCCTCATCATCATCGGCCCACTCGGCGAGGTCGTCCTCCCAGGCGGTCTCCGGGCCATCGAGGAATTCACCCGTCTCATCTGATAAGCCAGGTTCGTCCTGGTACCAGAGATCGTCGAGGGCCTCGGCGTAGGCCTCCTCTGCATAGGGCTCCTCCGCAGCGCCGGCATCGGGGTCATCGGGGGTGACGCGGTTGCCGAGCAGATCGTCAACCTCGGCCACTTCGCCGGCCCCGACGGGGTCAACGTCGGCCTCGGCGGCCGGGGCGTCGCCGTCGCGCTGGATCCGAGCCTTGCCGCGGGCCCCTGGTGGGGACTGGACGTACATCATCACGTAGGAGTCGTCCTCCAGGCGGATCACCGCGGGATCGCTGACGCCGGGCATGCGCAGGCCGTGGTCCCGAGACCAGTGGTTGGAGTCGGCGGAGTTGGCGGACATGATTCCTGCGGGCGAGGTGGCGTAGAAGCGGTAGTCGTCTCCGGCCGCGATCACGCAGCCCTGGGTGCCCACCTCGGCGGTGTGCAGGCTGGCCTGGCGCTCGAATCGCCGGCCGGTCTGCGAGGTCCCGTGGTAGCGCTGCCCGGCGACGCCGAGGACGGTGCCAAAGAGGTGGCTGATCTTGTCGATGTACAGCACGGCCGGATCATCGATCGACAGGTCCTCCTCGACGAGATCGAGCCGGCCGGCCAGCTTGAATACCTCCCCGTCCTTCGATCGGGCCACGAAGATCGTGCGTCGGTTCTTGCGGTCCCGGCAGACGAAGGTCAGCCGCAGGCACCGGTCAGGTCCGACGGCCAGGGCGGGACCACCCGGCGGCCCGGCCCGACGGGGCAGACCCTTGATCTTCAGGGGGCGCGGTTCAGACCAGGTCTTGCCGTCGTCGGTCGATTGGGCCGAGGCCAGGGTTCCAAACAGGCGGCGGTCGGTCCGAGGGTAGTGCTCGAAGACGGCCATCAGCCGACCGTCTGACAGTCGGGCCAGGGTGGGGGCATCGGCGAAACGGATGACCGGCTTTGGGGCCGGCTTGAAGGTCAGCCCGTCCTTCGAGCGGACCACGCAGAGGGCGGCATCCCAGGGGCCGGGACCCTTGGGCAGCCACGGCGGCCTGAGGCCCTCGCCGGTCTCGCCGGGCTGGGAGGTGGCCGGCTGGGTGGTGATTGACCGGCCATGGCCTTCACCGGTCGGGGATTCTCCTGATTGGGCCCGGGCACCGTCGGTCTGGACGACAACCTGGCCGACGAGTCCTGTTGACAGGACGCCGATCAGCAGCATCCCCAGGCTCACGACTGACCTGGCAACGGGGGTGCATTCCCTCATGGTGTGGATGCTCCGGTGACCGGGTGGTCAAGGGCATGGCATTGTCGCAGCCGGTGGCGGGAGCGGTGCCCGGCTACCTGGCGCGGGCTAGGACATCTGCCCGGGGTCGAAGCGTCCCAGGGCCTGTTCGAGGGCCCCCATCATCTCGCCGACGGTGGCGTAGGCCTTCGATCCCTCGATGAGGGTGGGCATCACGTTCCGGCCGGCCTGGGCATCTTCGGCGACGCGTTTCAAGGCCGCCTGAACGGCGCCGTCGTCGCGTTGCTGCTGGACCGCCCGCAGGTTGGCACAGACCTCGGCCTCCAGGTCGTCGCCGATCTTCAGTGGCTCGATCCGCTGGCCGTCGTCTTCGGTGTATTTGTTCACGCCGACGATGATCTTGTCCTTGCTCTCCACGGCGGCGCTGTACTTGTAGGCGGCCTCGGCGATCTCGCGGCGGATATACCCGCCTTCGATGGCGGCGATCATCCCGCCCATTTCGTCGATGTGATCGATGTAGGCCCGGGCCTCGGCTTCGAGCTGATCGGTCAGGGTCTCGATGAAGTAGGCGCCGCCCAAGGGGTCCACGGTGCTGGTGACACCCGTCTCGTGGGCCAGCACCTGCTGGGTCCGCAGGGCCAGGGTGACGGCCTCCTCGGTGGGCAGGCAGATGGTCTCGTCCATGCTGTTGGTGTGCAGGGATTGGCAGCCGCCCAGGGCCGCGGCCATGGCTTGATAGGCGACGCGCATCAGGTTCACGTACGGCTGTTTGGAGTAGAGGCTGCATCCGGCGGTCTGGGCGTGAAAACGCAGCCACATGGAGCGCTCATTCTTGGCCCCGAAGCGCTCTTTCATGTACCAGGCCCATAGGCGTCGGGCGGCGCGGTACTTGGCGATCTCCTCGAAGAAGTCGTTGTGGGCGTTGAAGAAGAAGGACAGCCGGGGGGCGAAGGCGTCAATATCCATGCCCCGGTCGATGCCCGCCTGGGCGTAGTGCAGCCCGTCGCCCAGGGTAAAGGCCAGTTCCTGCCCGGCGGTGGAGCCGGCCTCGCGGATGTGATAGCCGCTGATGCTCACCGGGTTGTACTGGGGTAGCTCCTGCTGGCAGAACTCGATGGTGTCGGTCACCAGGTTGACGCTCTCGGCCGGCGGGAAGACGACCTCGTTCTGGGCGTGGAACTCCTTGAGGATGTCGTTCTGGCAGGTGCACTGATCTATACTGGAAATAAAACACAAAATGTAAGCATACGATTTC
>CAZFMS010000241.1:0-6783 GCA_964520125.1 uncultured Planctomycetaceae bacterium | reverse complement strand
GGGGGTGGCCCGGCAACACGTGGGAACGTACCCCCCGAGCAAGCTCGGGGGCTCTTGGGCGGAGTGGCCCAGGCGGCGGGCCTGTGTCTTCACCGCCGAGACGGCGGTGCCACAAGTCATACGGCGGTGCCCCAACCCATTCTGTCAGGCGCTCTCAGTCTCCGTCGCCCTCGGTGGTGCCGTGGAACTGCTTGAGGAACTTGTTGTCGGTGGAGAGTATCAGCCGGGTTCCCCGAGCCATGGTCCTCTTGTAGGCCTCGAGCTGCCGGAGGAACTCATAGAACTCCGGCGACTTGCCGTAGGCCTCGGCGGTGATCTTGATCACCGCGGCATCCGCGTCTCCCATGATCTCCGCGGAGCGTTTCTCCCTCTCGCCTTCTATTTCGTCCAGCTCTTTCTTGGTCTGCCCGAGGATGCGGTTTTCCTCCTCCTCGGCCTCGGACTGGTAGAGCCGGGCGATTCGGGTGCGCTCCGACCGCATCCGCTCATAGACCTTGTCGCGCACGGATTTGATGTAGTTGATCCGCTTGATGTGCACGTCGACCAATTCCATGCCGTAGGTGTCGCCGAGGTCCGTGCTGGCGAGCAGCTTGATCTCCGACTCGATCTTCTGCCGCCCGGTGGTTACCCGTTCGCGCCGCGCGGCCCAGTCCTTCTTCAGCTCCTCGCTCTCGTACTCCAGGGGATTGTCGGTGCTCCGTACCGCGTCGATCAGCCTGTTTCTGGCGATCACCCCCCGAACGGCGGAATCGACCAGCTCGTCCAGGCGCTGCTGGCCGTTTGAGATGGTCCCGACGGCCTTGTAGAACTTCATCGGGTCGACGATGCGCCAGCGGGCCCAGACGTCGATGAAGATGTTTCGTTTGTCCTGGGTGACCATATTCTGGGGATCACCGTCCCACGGTAGCAGCCGCTTCTCCAGGCGATGCACATCCTGAATGAACGGGGTCTTGAAGTAGAGACCCGCCTTCGTGTCGGCCCGGACCGGCCGCCCGAATTGGAGGACCACGGCCTGCTGCCCTTCAGGGATGACGTACATCGCCGAGTTGGCCAGAATCAGCACGACGACCACAACAATGATCAGTCCAGCTAGTCCTGTCTTCATCGCCCACCTCCCGTCCGATTGCGGCGCATAGAGTCGGTGCCGGTCAGGCCACCACCCCCGCCGTCCAGGTGTAACAACGGCAACATGCCCTGGAGCGACTCGTCGATTATGACCTTCTCCTGTACTTGGGCGAAGATCACTTCCATCGCTTCCAGGTAGAGCCGCACCTTGGTGATCTCCGGGGCCTTTTGGTATTCGGCAAGCTTGGCCAGGAAGGCGTTGGCCCGGCCTTCGGCCGTCTTCTCTACCTTCAGGGCGTAACCTTCGGCCTCGGCGATGGCCCGGTCACGCTCGCCCCGGGCCCTGGGGATCTGGGCGTTGCGTTTGCCCTTGGCGTCGTTGACGACCTTTTCCTTCATCTGTTTGGCCCGGTTGACCTCGTCGAAGGCGTCCTTCACCGGCTCGGGGGGGGTGGCCGACTGGAGCTTGACGGCCACCACTTTGACGCCCGACTCGAAGCCGTCGAGCATGGCCTGCATCTCCTTCATCGCATCATTGGCGACTTTCTCCCGACCGGTGGTGATGACCGAGTCCACGCTCCCATCGCCGATGATGCGTCGCATGACGGCCTCGGACACGTCGCCGATCAGGTCCGCCGCGTTGGCCGGCTGGGAGGGCCCGCCGCCGATCTTGAACAGGTAGTCGTTCGGATCGCTGATCCGGTATTGAACCACCCACTCCACGTGGGCCAGGTTCAAGTCTCCGGTGAGTATCCGGGCCATGGTCTTCTGGCTATCGGAGGTGGCCGCGTACTGGGTCCGTCGCCCGGGCGCGACCGTTTGATATCCGAACTCGATGGCCTGCACCTTCTCCACCGGCACCTTGGCGACTCGGTCGATGGGCCAAGGCATCTTGAAGTGCAGGCCCGGCATGGTGGGCTCCAGGGGTTTGCCCAGACGCAGCACGACGCCCCGGCTGTCGGCATCCACCTTGTAGAACACCGTCCCCAGCGCCCAGAAAACGCCGACCAGCACCAACGCGGTCACGATGAGGCCGCGATGTTGCTTCCAGTAATGGCGCATGGCGAATTGAAACTCGTCGAACTCCTGACTCATGGTCATCTCCTTCCGCTGGCAGGCCCGGGGCTTGCCGTCGGCCGCCAATCGAGCGGCATCATAGCAGATGTCCAGGCTATAAGAAGTCGCCGCCTTTGGAATCCTGAAGATTGGCCCCGGGCTCCCTTGTGGTGGAGAGGAGCGTCGGGGGGATGCGTAACAACCGCGTGACTCCTGCCGGTCGGCGGTCGCTGATGCTGCCCGACCTACCTAGGACGACCCTTTATGAGAGCTTGGCTGACAATTCTCGTGTTTCCGGCCTGACTGGGGGCCGGCCCATCTTTTGTACTTGCCATGTCCGATGCCGCCTCCGCCTTGGAATCGAGCTGTCGCCGCTGCTGCGAATCGGCGGGCGGCTGCGACTGCGGATGTGTCTCATCGGCGCAGGGCCCGAACGAGCAGGGTCCTCCGACTCGCCTCCTGGGTGCCTGCGACTACCTGCCGGCGGCCGAGGCCCGGGCCGGGCGCTACCAGCTTTAGCAGCCCCGCAAGCCTGTTTTCACCGGCTATCTGCTCCTATCCCTGCTGGGGTTGCCCCGCCGAGCTGCGTCCTAGGAGTGTGGGAGGTAGCCCGCAGCCCTCTACCTGGACCGGCCTGCATCCGCAGTTTCATCCTGTTGGCCCAAAAAGCCATCTGCGCCCTGGCCGTGCCGATGCCGATCGGGCATCATTATGCAGGTGGGCATCGGCCGGGCGAGGCGTCATCCTGCGGGGGCCCGGCCAGAGCCCGGACTGGGTTGCCGCCCGGCCCGGCAGAGGCCGGGTCCGGTGGCCGAGGGCTGGGGAGCACAAGACTCGCCCGCCCACCCGGGCCGACTGAATTGTCGCTCCGCCAAATCGGCAACCTGCCCGCGGCCGGCCCGGCAGGAGACCCGGAATCGATGGTGATTCCCGGCCCGGCCCGGCCGGTCGCCGGGGCCCTTCAGGATGAGTTATCGCCGGAGAGATTGCGGCGACGGATCCAGGTGAACGATGTGTTTCACTCGCCGCCGCACCGGCAAACCGCGAGACCCCAAGCTACGGAGGATCCAACCATGAGACGCTACAGAACTGGAATGTTTTTGGCTACGGTGTCGGTGTTCGGCATGGCCCTGCTCTCGGCCGACGCCCGCCCCCCGGAAGAGACTGCCCAGAAGAAGCAGGAAGGTGCGATCAAGGCGTTGTGCCCGGTGATGGGCAATCCGGTGAGCTTCACAGTCAGCACCATGACCGAAGAAGGTCCCATCTACTTCTGCTGCCCGATGTGCATCAAGAAGGTCAAGGATGACCCCGAGAAGTACGCCGAGAAGGTCGCCGAGCAGCGCCAGGCCCTGGCCAAGTTGCCGCGTGTGCAGGTGAACTGTCCGATCTCCGGCAAGCCGGTCGAGAAGAAAGTCTCGATCAAGCATGACGGCGGGAAGGTCTACTTCTGCTGCCCGGGGTGTGTAGCCAAGTTCGAGAAGGAGCCGGCCAAATACCAGGGCAAGCTGTTGGCCGGCTACACCTACCAGACCAAGTGCCCGGTAACCAATCAGGACATAGACCCCAGCGTCTCGGCCAAGATGGGGAACGGTCAAGTCGTGTACTTCAACAACAAGAAGTGTGTCAAGCAATTCCTGGGCACTCCGGAGAAGTACCTGCTCAAGCTGAAGAGGCAGGGCTACGGCATCAGTGTCAAGGACGTGAAGGCGGCGGCCAGGGCCACCCCGAAGAAGGAAAAAAGCCCCGATGCCGACGAGCATGCCGGCCACGATCATGCCGGCCACGATCATTGACGATAGCGGCGCGGGGCGGGGCCCATCCGTCCCGCGCTGCCCCTTTTGCTAAAGCATCACTGGGCCAGTGCCGCTCGAGGCACCGATGATCGTGCAACGACCGGTCTTCAACACCGGGCGGCGTCCTCGCAGTCGCTTATTCGGCGACGGTCGGACTCTTGTCGCCTTGGGGGTGCCGACTTGCTATCGCGGGCTGAAACAGTTGAAATGGTGCCTCGGCCTGCCGGATGCGGGTTTTGCGTATCCGGCAGGCGCTGGCGATAATGCCGCCGGGCCACAGATCGGCAAGAGAAGTCAACCACTTGGGAGTCTGAGCATGTTCACTGGGTTCTTCGGTTCATTCGGCATCTTCTTCATCATTAACCTGATCATCCAGTTCGTCCAGGGTATCTTCGGCATCGCCTAGGCGTCGGTCGCGCAGCCACGCCCGCAGCCGGCGCATGCCCTCTTCGATCGATACCCGGGGCTGGTAGTCCAGGTCTCGGCGGGCGGCCGAGATTGCGAACCAATGGGCGGTCGATAGTTCTCTGACCAGGAAGCGGGTCAAGCGGGGCTCGCCCTTGATACGCAGGGCCCGGTAGGCCAACTCGGAGATCGCTCCGGCCGCCAGGGCGACGCGGCGCGGGATCCGGCGGGTCACCGGGGGCAGGTCCGCGGCGCCGAGGATGTCGTTTACGATGTTCCACAGCGGGCGCGGCTCGTCCTGGCTGATGAAGTACGCCCGGCCGCAGACGGGCGATCCCGGAATTAACCGATCGCCGGCCAGCAGGTGGGCCTCCGCCGCATTGTCGATGTAGATGCAGTCCACCTTCTTGTCGATCACGCCGATCCTGCGCAGGGACCGGGCCCGGGCGATGATCCGCGGCACCAGGTGATTGTCGCCGGGCCCCCAGATCAGGTGGGGCCGCAGGGCTACCGTCCGCAAGTCTTGGCCGTTGGCCGCCAAGACGATCTGCTCCGCCAGGGCCTTGGTCTCGGGATAGGGGGCCTCGAAGTGCCGCGGGTATGGCACCGACTCATCGACGCCTTCCATGTCGGTCCCGTCGAATACCACGCTCGGCGAGCTGGTGAAGACCAGGCGGGCCACGCCGTGGGTCCGACAGCCGGCGACGACGTGCTCCGTCCCCCGAACGTTGGGCCCGTAGTACTCGTCGTAGCTGCCCCAGATGCCGGCCCGGGCGGCGGTGTGAAAGACCAGGTCGCGCCCGGCACAGGCCGCGGCCACCGCGTCTCGATCCTGCAGGTCCCCCCGAACGACCTCCACCCCCATCCGGTCCAGCTCCGGATAGGCCCCGCGGGCAAAGCTGCGGACCCGGTCCCCACGCCCGATTAGCCTTTCCACGATCGCCCGACCGAGGAAGCCGCCGCCACCGGTAACCAGGACTCTCAGGGATGGTCGCCTCTCGTTCATCTATGACACCCCACCCCCAAGAAGAGCCTCGGCCCGCATCCTGCCAATGCAAGGGAAAGATAGCATGGAGGGTGAACGGCGGGCGGCATGAGAGGCGGATGGGGGGTGGCATGAGAGGCGGATGGGGGGTGGCATGGGTAAGCGCAGCCGCCAAAGGCGGCGCAGCTTACCCGTGAGCCTAATCCCGAGCAAAGCCCCACGGGCAACGCACGATCCGCCCAGCAAGGGCGGATCGTGCGTAGTCCATGCCACCCCACCCGAACGCAACCCCGATACGAAGCCCGCTGCTGGTGGACTTTCACGTCTTGTTCACCTCTGCCGCCGCCCATACGGCCAGCTTCTCTCGGAAGATCTTGGCGTTGTGCCGGATGTCTACCGGAAACGCCGGGTGATAGAGGATCGTCTCGATCGGCCTGGTCAGGTCGTGGCGCCGGGCGGCTTCGAGCAGTTCCTCCGTCAGGTGGGCCCCGCCCGAACGGTCGTCGTCCGCCTCCAACTCGACGCATATCACCGGCCTCTGCCGCGGCGGAGGCCCCACGCCCACCAGGGCCGAGCGAAACACCCGGGGATGCTGATTGAAAACGGCCTCGCAAGGCACCGTGAACATCGTGCCGTCGGCGGTCACCACCCGATGGGCCTTGCGCCCGCAAAACCACAGCCGACCCTGCTCGTCGAATCGGCCGACGTCGCCCATCCGGTGCCACAGATTCGTCCCGTCGCGAATCTTGGCCAGCCGCGTGGCCGCCGGGTCGGTGCAGTACTCCGGCGTCACCACCGGGCCCCGGACCACGATCTCGCCGATCGCGCCCGCCGGCAGGACCAGATCATCCGACCACCTCGCTATCGGCTGGTCGCTAATCTCGATCACCCGCACGGCCATCCCCGGCACCGGCCGACCGACGCAGGTCCCACCACCGCGGGCGGATTCCTCGCGAGTCTGCCCGAGTATCTCCCGACTGCCGATCGACGTAGCCGGCAGAGCCTCGGTCGCGCCGTAGGGCGTGTGAATCTCCGCCTCGGCCTCGAGCATGCTCCCGAACCGCTCCAGGGTCACCGGCGGCACCGGTGCACCGGCGGAAATCACCCGCCTGAGTGACGGCAGCTTGACCCCGCGGGCCTGGCCATAACGCCCGACCCGATCCAGCAGGGCCGGCGAACCGAACATGTTGGTGACCTCGTTGTCGCGGATGGCCTCGATGATCTTGACCGGATCGACCCGGGCGGGCCGGGTCGGGTCCATGTCGGGAAGGACCGCGGTCATCCCCAGGGCCGGGGCGAACAGGGCGAACAACGGAAAGGTGGGCAAGTCCACCTCGCCGGGGGCGATCCCGAAATGGTCCCGCAGGATGCTCACCTGGGCGTCAAACATGCCGTGCAGATAGAGCACACCCTTGGGCGGGCCGGTGCTGCCGGTGGTGAAGATGATCGCCGCCGGATCGTCGCGCTGGGTCGGGGCTA
>CAZFMS010000240.1:0-6856 GCA_964520125.1 uncultured Planctomycetaceae bacterium | reverse complement strand
TCAGTTTGTACTCTCCCGAATTAACCCGAAATCCGCAGAAGTAGGTAAACGCGGTGTCCAGCAGGCCGACGGAATGCGGAAAGTGCATCTCGTGGGTTACGTCGATCCGGTTGCCCCGGCCGACGCCGTGGCTGGCGGTGGCCCATTCGCCGACCCCGTCAAGCGTCAGGATGGCCGCCTCATCGAACGGCGAAGGGAAGAACGCACTGGCCGCGTGCGACTCGTGGTGCTCGATGAAGACGTAACGGCCCTTGTACTGGTCGTGCAGGCCGCGATCCATCTCCCGTGGGAGATGCAACTTCTGGCTGATCCACAGAGGCATCGCCTGGAGGAAGCTCCGAAAGCCTGCCGGCGCAAATGCACAGTAAGTCTCCAGCAAGCGCTCGAACTTCAACAACGGCTTGTCGTAAAACGCAACGTGATCCAACTGCCCCGGGGTGATGCCCCCGGCATCGAGGCAGTAATCGATGGCCGCCTCGGGAAAGCGGTGGTCGTGCTTGTTGCGGGTGAAACGCTCCTCCTGGGCCGCGGCAACGATCCGGCCGTCCTGCACCAGGCATGCGGCGCTGTCGTGATAGAACGCCGAGATGCCGAGGATATTCACCATCTACCCTCTTGCTCCCTGCCCCCAAGCAACCCGTGCACAAGCAGGACGATACCTTCAACCCAATTCGGCCACGGTAGCCCTGCCGGCATCAGGATTCAAGGTTCTGCACCTCCTTGGACCTTCCAGGTGCCGACCGAATCTCACCGATTGACATCCACCGGGTGCCGACGTGAACGCCGGTCTGGCCCCCCTCACTCCAGGCTCAGAGTACCAGGTTGATCGTCCAGCCCAGGTATGCGGCATAGAGAATCAGCAGGAAGGCCCCCTCCCGTCGCGATATCCGGTGGCCGGTCGCCACGATCGGCCACAGCACGACCGCGGCCAGCACCATGACCGGAACATGCAGACTCAACATGTGATCCTGCAGATTGTCGAAGGGCACCGACCGGATCAGCCCACAAGTGCCGCCGATCCAGAGGATGTTGTAGATGCAACTCCCGACAACATTGCCCAGACAGATGTCCGGGTGTTTTCTCCAGGCGGCCATCACCGACGAGGCCATCTCCGGAAGACTGGTGCCCACGGCCACCAGGGTCAGTCCGATCAACGCCTCACTCATGCCCAGGGCCTGGGCAATGGCGATGGCCCCCCGGAGGAAAATGGTCGACCCCCCGCCCAAGACCGCCACCCCGCCCACGATCAGCAACAGGTTGATGACCACCGACCGGCTTCCGACCGGTTGCTCGTCCGCATACTCCTGGACCAGGGCGGTCTTCTCTCGACGGGCCAACAGGACCGTCGCCCCGGTATAGATCGCCAGCACCCCCAAGAGCACCCCGGCCTCACCGCCCGAGAGGTACCCATCGCGGATCAGGTACCACAGCAAGAGGGACACGCCGATCATCAGCGGCACTTCTCGACGGACAAAGGCGGAGGTAACCCGCAAGGGGCACAGCACCGCCGTCGCCCCCAAGACCAGCAAGATGTTCAGAATGTTGGAGCCGACGATGTTGCCGCCGCAAATGGAGGAATTACCCTTCCAGACGGCCTGGACACTGACCACCAATTCCGGCGCTGATGTGCCAAAGGCCACCACGGTCAGGCCGACGACCATGGCCGAGACGCCCAGCGATCGGGCCAAGGAAGCGGCCCCCCGAACCAAAAGCTCGCCCCCCCCGAGCAAGAGGGCCGTGCCGCCGAGTACGAGCAGAATGCTGATGATCATTACGCGTCACGGTCGGCGGCAGTGGAGGGCTCCGGCGACGGGCCTGCCAGACACCCGGGTCGGGGACAGAAATGCGGCCAGCTCTGGTCAGGTGGTAAGAAAGCTGCCATGCTTACTTGCCGCAGTAGTCGATGATTCGGGCTATCTCGCTGCGCAGGCTTGAACGTTCGACGATGCGGTCAACGAACCCGTGCTCCAACATGAATTCGGCGGTTTGGAACCCGTCCGGCAATTCGGCCTTCACCGTGTTCCAGATCACTCGGGGGCCGGCGAAGCCGATCATCGCTTTCGGCTCGGCCAGGATGACATCACCCAGAAACGCGAAACTGGCCGCCACCCCGGCCGTGGTCGGATCGGTCATGACCGTGATATACAGCCCTCCTTGATCGTCGTGGCGGGCAACGGCCGCCGAAGTCTTGGCCATCTGCATCAGACTGACCAACCCCTCCTGCATCCGCGCCCCGCCCGAGCACGCCACCACCAGCAGAGGCAACGACTGATCAGTGGCCCGTTCGATAGCCGCGGTGACCTTCTCGCCGACCACCGCTCCCATCGAGCCCATCACGAAGAACGGGTCCAACGCCACCAGGATCACCCGGCGACCCTTGATGAATCCCCGACCGGTGATCACCGCCTCCTGCAGGCCGGTCTTGCGATGGGCGTCGGCCAACCGATCCCGATAGGACCGGGTGTCCTTCCAATTCAGCGGGTCGGTGGAGACCAGGTCCTCGTTGAACTCCTCGAAAGTATCCACATCCGTGAGCTGCTGGATACGGGTCCGGGCGTCAACGCGATAGTGCAGGCTGCACTCCGGACAAACCCGCAGACGCTCCTCTAGCACCTTCTTGAAGATCATCTTGCTGCAGCCCTTGCAACGCAGCCACAATCCCTCGGGAACTTCTACTTTCGCCATCGGATGCCGGACCTCACGAAAACAATATGCTGGACGCCATTTCTCCCACGCCGAGATACTCGCGACCGGGAACCCGATTATACATGCCCGGGGCAATCTGACCCAATGGCCGGACAACCTCCCAAATGAAACAGGACCTGGGCGTGAATCCACGCTCAGGTCCTGCAACTGCTAGCAGAAGCAGACACTTACATCTTCTAGGCACCTGCAGACACTACCACACGCACCCCTCACCCACATAGGGGAGGATCGATGGCACGCTCGCCCGCCGCCAAGGCCACGTAGCCTGGGAGCCTACTCAGGCGACCCACAGCTGTCGCAACCTCAGCCGCACGCAACTTCGAGGCCTGCAAAGGCACCTGCCAAAAGGCAGGCTAGCCTATGCCCAGAACAGAAGGGCCCAACTCAGGGGTACGAAGATCAGATCCCAGAGCGGGTTCAGATCGATCAGGCCGATCAGTGCTGCCACGACAAAGTCCCAAGTGTTCATCTCTTGTTCCTTCCTTGTTCTTACCCAATGGTAACAAAACTCGTCGCCTAATGGCGTACGAACCAAACACGCGAAATAAATCGAACGCCCACACGTGCCGCCCACTGCGGAGGCGGGCTCAAGGCCCCCTGGCCTTGTCCGTCTGGGTCCCGGCAATCGCACTCCCAAGGGCGATCACTGCCGGCACCTCAGATCATCGAGAGACTCTCTCATCTCCCTCCGTTCCCTTTCCCCTGTGCTGGAAAGCCTGCACAGCGGCCCGGGCACGGGGCTGATCTGAGAGAGCGGCCTGACCAACCCAGCGAGGGAAGCCAAGGCCTGCCGCGCCGCGATGACGAGGCTCATCAGGCTTTATCGCCCGATGCAGATCGCGGAGTTTAGCTACACCAGGAAAGCGGTGTCAACTAGTTTCCATACCTATATCGTTTTTTTTTTGCCGCGGTCCACACGTCCGAGTGAAGCCGCTCCGGATCCCCCGAGCGAGCCCCCCCGAAAGCACGCCTGTACCAAGAATGCGACACGATTGTGCCGCATTGCAACATAATTAGAAACAATAGGTTACGTCACCACCCGGCCTTCCTGAGGCCGTCCGCTCCGAGCCGACCCCCAGCCGATCGGACGTCGCCACGCCGGGGGGACCTTGGTGACACCGAGGTCCAGAGGACGCCATCCGCGCTTCCGGCCACTTTGCCAACGTTTCTGATGGCGCACTCTATCCGCCCGGCCCTCCTCCATTCCGGACCCAAAGGAGTCAGGGGACGTTACCGGGGGTGAAGCAACACGCAACCCCAAATATCCGATAGCCCAGCCCATCCTCGCACCGAAGGGGCTACGGCGAGTGGCCTCTTGCGTGGCGGGTTCTGCGGCTTGGGCATTCGTGCCCTGGGCTCGCGGGGCAACGAGCGAGTCCCGCGGGCCACGACGATGCGACGCGGCCATGGTCATCTTCATCGACAGCATCGCTCGCCGGCGGCCGGCAAATGGATCGTTCGCCCTACCGCGAAGATCACAACAGGATTCACGGATGCGTCCGCAAGTGTGTACCTGAGTGTCGGCGGAATCGACCGGGCATTCGCGCCGAGGGCCACGATCGTCCATGATCTCCCGTCTTCACCGACGGCGCCGGGACCCTGGTTCGGCCTGCTGGCTATGAACAATGGAAACCCTGCGGTGGCCCGGGCGGCGAGCAACCACGCCAGTCCCTGGCCCTTCACGGCCGCGGTGCAGGGTAACTTGCCCAAGGCTGCTCATCGGCTCCGCCGGGGCAACGCGTTGGGGCCCTACCCGACCCAGCCTCCCGCCCCCTGAGCCGGTGGGATGTGAACTTTCCGCCGAGGCTTTGTCTTCGGCCGGCATGACGGCCAGATACGGAACAAGCAAGTATGGGCGAATGAGATACGGCGACACCCGGATCATCGCCGCCGTGATCGAGACGGTCTGCACTCCAAAGAGATTCGACGGGTACGACATCTTCCTGAAGCCTGGGTCCCCTGCGACACCCGGTACCGGCCTCCCGATCAAACGCACTCCCACCGAAGTGTGGCAGGTCACGTTGCCCGAGGCCGAGTTGGCACTCCAATCCAACGCGACGAGCATTCGCAACTGGCTTCACACCGGACGCCCCAGGGTGGGCGGTAATTCCCTGCGCCCCAAGCCCGTCCGCTCTTGCCAGCACGCCGTCCCGTCTTGTGCTGCTCGCGCCAACTACCGTTCTTGATAGCGCGCCAGACCGGCCCGCCCCCTCGATAGATTCGCCTGCAGCATGATGTAATCCCCCAGCCGAGTAGGTCCTATAATCACCATACTGACAAGCCCTGCACCGCCCATCGAGTACCGGAATTGATACCCACGACATGTTTCGATTATACTGCAGTGTCAGGCGCGGCAACACAGATAGAATACCCTGTCAACCCGCGTCGCCGGACTAGCGTCCACCCGGATGGACCGTTCAGGCCCTTCGCGGGATCAGCGGGTCGTTCGAGAGTCTATCGGGAATCAAGGGCAACAAAGGGGCAAGAGCCCCTTGAAACGCCACGGCCAAGAAAAGGAAACTCGACTGGTGGCCGTGTCGAATCGCTGGATGGTGAATTGAAGCCACCCTCAGAAGATCGTGTGGCTCGCTCTCAAAGGTGGATGGGAGGCGAATCATCAGCCTGATTCGTCGGGTCGGAGCTTCCTCGGAAAGAGATCGCTCGCGCTGCTTCGATGATGCAAGTCATGGATTCCGGTTGGGATGGGGAAAGATGATGAAACGGTTCTCCTCGATCATATTGGTTCTGGTGACGGCCTCTTGGTGCGCGGCTCAGCAAGCCCAGCCAGGGTCCCGCGAAACCCCTGACCACCTGACGGCTCATGACCCCGGCAGGCCTTCTCCAGTCCCGGCGTCGCCTCAACGGTCGACACCGTTCGCCGTGCCGGTTGTGCAGCAGCCCCCGCTGACCGGTCTGTCGGCGGGAACACCTCTCTTCTCGGACACCTCCCAGCCGATCGATGTGCTGGCCCTCATGCTGGGAATTCAAGGCACCCTCCCGGCCGACCTGACCTTCCGAACCACCATTCCGAATCCTGCCGCCGGCGCCGGCCCCAGGATCCCCGGCTTCAGAGCTTACAACGACGTCATATTCGACTCCGGCCTGGTGGCCTTCGGGACCGATCCCAACGGACAATTGGTCCATTATCTCGGTGCCAACGTGACCACTTTCGGAATCGGCACCGAGCAGGCCAACAGTACCGTCAACGGCTACGGCGGCATCACTTCGGGAGAACTGATCGATCAGGCCACCGGCACCCTGACCGGAGTCACCGCCGCGCTGACCCAGAGTGGCGGCGTCTTCTGGCAACCCCAGGCCGAACCCCCCTGGAACGGCGGGTATGACACTGCCCTGGGAACCGACGCCCGCAATACCTTCGGCGGCATCGCCGACATGACCGGCCTGGTCTACTACGGAACCACCGGCTGGTGGGTCGACGTTACCTTCACCGGGCTCGATCCCGCCAAGCAGTACGCCTTCGCCACCTCCGCCGCCCGGACCAAGAAGAACACCGACGGCGGCGCTGGCTATGCCGATCGCTGGAGCCTCTACACTATCTCCAGCGCCGACGCCGCCACCAACGCCAGCACCCCCGGCGTGCCGGAATACCTCAGCAATCCTCTCTCGGTCTGGTTCAATACCGGCAACAATCACGCCGAAGGCTATCTCGCTCGGTGGGCGGACATCGACCCCGGGGCCGACGGAAGCTTCGTCGTGCGGGCCCAAGCCCATCCAAGCTCCAACTCCGGCGGCCGCAAGGCCTACGCCTTCGATGTCTTCATGCTCGAGGAGCAGGAGTGCGCCGCCCCCCAGATCGTCACCGACCCCCTGGCCCAATCGACCTGCCAAGGCGGCAACGCCACCTTCACCGTCAGCGCCACCGGCACCGGAGTCCTCCAGTACCAGTGGTTCAAGAATGGCAGTTCCGTCGGCACCGACAGTTCAACACTCAACCTGACCAGCTTGCAACTGGCCGATGACGGAGCCCTGATCGGCTGCCTGGTCACCGATGACTGTGCCATAGCGGCCAGCGCCGCCGCCACCCTGACGGTCAATGTCAATCCGACGGTGACCGTCACGGCGACCCCGAGTGCCACCGTTTGCGACGGCACCACGGTGACCCTGGATGCGGGCGCCGGCTTTACGACCT
>CAZFMS010000239.1:0-6864 GCA_964520125.1 uncultured Planctomycetaceae bacterium | reverse complement strand
CATGGCCACCGAGATGGTCAGCCGGGCCGACGCCTCCCTAATGAACCTCTTCGGCCTCCAGGGCATCGCCGAGACCATCGGGGCCTACGCCACCGACGAGATCAAGGACCACTATCTACCCCTCTTCGCTCACGGAAAGGTCACCGGGGCCATGGTCCTCACCGAGCCCGACGCCGGAAGCGACCTCCAAGCCGTCAGCCTCCGCGCCTTCCAGGACGACGACGGCCAATGGCGCCTCTCCGGGGTCAAGCGTTTCATCACCAACGGCTGCGGCGAGATCCTCCTCACCCTGGCCCGTAGCGAGCCCGACGTCACCGACGGCCGGGGCCTCAGCCTCTTCCTCACCGAGCGCAGCCCAGCCATCAAGGTCCGCCACCTGGAGCACAAGCTCGGCATCCACGGCTCTCCAACCTGCGAACTAGTCTACGAAGACGCCCCCGCCAAGCTCATCGGCGAAAGACAACGCGGCCTCATCACCTACGTCATGGCCCTGATGAACGGCGCCCGCATCGGCATCGCTGCCCAATCTCTGGGCATCGCCGAGGCCGCCTTCCGCGTCGCCCGCCAGTATGCCCACACCCGCAAGCAGTTCGGCGGACCCATCGAGCGCCTACCCGCCGTCGCCGAGATGCTCGCCGACATGCAAATCGCCATCGAGGCCGCCCGGGCCCTGACCTACGAAGCCGCCCGTCTCGCCGACCTGGAACGCGGCAACCATCGGACCCTGGAGAACAACCCCCCCGCCGACAAGGCCGAACTCAAGAAGCTCCGCGCCGCCAGCCGCACCTTCAAACGCCTCAACGGCATGCTCACCCCCATGTGCAAGTATTACGCCTCCGAGATGTGCGTCCGCGTCGCCAACGACGCCCTCCAGGTCCTCGGCGGCTCGGGCTACATGAAAGACTACCCCGCCGAACGCCTCCTCCGCGACGCCCGCATCACCACCATCTACGAAGGAACCAGCCAGCTCCAGGTCGTCGCCGCCGTCCGCGGTGTCTGCTCCGGCACCTTCGAAAAACAGGCCGAAGAGTTCGAGCAACGCGACTACACCGACAAGCTCCTCAACGACCTCCACCAAAAGCTGATCGGCGCCCGCCAAGAGGTCCTCGAGGGCGTTGCCTTCGTAAAAGAACGCGGCCCCGACTACATGGACCTCTACGGACGCAAGCTGGTCGACTCCGCCATCACCATCCTGGTCGGCCACCTCTTCCTCCGCCAAGCCGCCGCCCCCGCCACTGATGACGCCGCCAACGCCGCCAACCGCGAAGCCCCCGACGCCCACGCCCAGGCCGTCGCCCGCAAGCAGCGCGTCGCCCGCCGCTTCATCGAAGCCCACCTCCCCACCATCCACCGCGACATCACCCTGGTCCGCACCGGCGACACCGCCGTCTTGGACGAATTCCAAACCCTGGCCGGCCCCCCCGTCATCACCCCCCAGTAGGGCAGATCCCGTATCCGCGGACCATCCAGACCGCCACCGTCAGGGAGCGAACGTTCAGAGCCGCGGCCGTAAGGGAGCGGTGTCCCCCACGACGCCGTCACCTGGTACCCCTCCACCCCGGCCCCTGGAACAGACCGGCGGATTCAACGCGGCCCCCCAGCACAGGCGAACGTTGGGCACGGAAACACGCCGAATCGGCAGAGCCCGATCAAGACTCAGCGCCGCAGGCAGTGAATTACCAATAGACTTACTTTGAAGGTTCGCCGGCCCCCGGACTGGCCGGCTTCAAGTCGAATCGAGCAACCACCGGATTGTGGTCCGATCCCGACGAATCGACGCTGCCCGAAATCACACGATACGACTTGGGCAGGTAGCGCTGACCCAACGCCGGCGAGGCGAGTATGAAATCGATCATGCCATGGGGGCTCTTGTTGTAGGTCGCCGCACCTTCTGAAATGTCTGCCAGGAAGTCGCGCAGCGCCGTGGGCCCCGAACCCCGCAACGCCCTCAAGGGCGCGCTTGCCCAGGTGTCGTTGAAGTCCCCGCAGATCGCAAACAACGCCTCCCGGTCTCGCCCCAGCATCTCATCCAACACCTTGCGTGCCTGGCGAGCCTCGCCGAGGCGGTACTTAAGCGTGGTGTCCCCTCCCCCCCGTTTGCTCTTGAAATGAACCACCAAGACCGTAATCGGCAGGTAACCCGGCGGCTCGATGCGCACCTGCAGCAGGTCGCGCCGAAACCACATCTCCTCGCCCTCCCCGCCGGGAAACCGCAAATGGCGATAGGAGGTCACCGGGCCAACCGGCAGCCTGGACAGCACCGCACAGTCGATCCCCCGCCGGTCGTTGCTCTCGATGCAGACCACGTGTCGGTAGCCCAAGTCGCCGAGATAGGCCGCCACAAACCGCTCCAGATAGCCCCGGTTCTCGACCTCCTGCAGGGCCAGCACGTCGGCGTTTACCTTGCGGATCGTCTCCGCCAGCTTCTCCAACTGCTCTTTCGGTTTCGCCGACGTCCCCTCGTCGGAGTGGTACGGATCGTCATGCTCGTCGAAGAGGTTGAGAACGTTGAAAGTCCCGAGGGTCACGATTCCCTCGAACGGCGGCTGCTCCATCTCCACTCTGGGCGGGACGACCGGGGCGGCCTCCAGGATCTGCACCTGCTCCGGCCGGGAAACCTCGATCTGCGGTCGGCCTTTGAACTCGCTGATCAGCCCGCGGATACGGACGACCTGGTTGTTGTACATCTTCTCCGGAGGTTGCGGGAACTGCCTGTAGTGCCGCTGACGAACGATGGCCGTGAAGGTGCGGGCCGTGTCGAAATTGAGGAAGCACATCCTCCCGATGTTATTCGTCGCCACGATGGTGCCCTGCACGATCACCTCTTGGTCGACGAACTTGGGAGCCTCCTGCCAGTCGATCACCGGCAGACCTGCTTCCAAGGGGATGATCCTCTCATCCGCCCCCGGCCCACTTGCCGTCACCAGATACAACACCACCGCACATGAAAAGGACCAGTTCATTCAGTGTTCCTCTCTTTCCCTCGGGCGCCCCCCGATCCGTCTCCTTGACGATCTTCAGGCCGCACACCCAGCCTGCTAGAGGCCGCATCCTACCAGCCCACGGACCGGATGACGAACCACCTTGCTTCGTCGTCCGGCGGCCACCCCCCCGAAGAACGACCCCATCGCGGCCAGTGCCTTGGAGACACCCCCGCCAGGTCCTCTCCAGCGGCCGACCGGTCCCCTGCCGGTCAAGCGACTTGCTGGAAGCCGGGCTCGGTCAGGCCGGCGACAAGCAGCTTGGACACTGCCTATCATCACCAAGGGCATACCGGGCCTCGGCAACGCCGCCCTTTGTTGGCCTTCGTGCCGCGGATTGCCGATCTCCAAGGGTCGCCCCACCATAAGGGCCGTCTGTCTGACCCATCTACTGGAACGAGGTGAGCGATGTCAAAACACAAATACGCCTTGGGGGTTATCGGAACGGGACACATCGCCGCGGTCCTGATCAAACGCTGGCTGGACAGCGCCTACCTGACCGGCGACCGCATCATCGCCTCCGATTCCAAGACCTTGCAGAAGCACCCCCTGGACGTGACCGTCGCCAAAGAGAACGCGGAGGTCATCCGCGACGCCCGGCTAATCATCCTCGCCGTTACCCCGCAGAAGTTCGAGCAGGCGGCGGCGACGATTCGCCAAACAACCTCGGGCGATCACCTGTTCGTCAGCGTCATGGCCGGCGTCTCCACCGACCGCATCGCGGAGATGCTCGGCAGTGGACCGATCCGCGTCGTCCGGGCCATGCCCAATCTGCCCTTCGGCCTGGGCCGCGGAGTGACCGGCCTCTTTCGTGGACGCCACGCCTCCCAGGACGACTTGGAGGAAGCCGAACACCTGTTCAAAGACGGCGGCGTGACCGTCGAGGTCGACCAGGAAGACCTGATGGACGCGGTTACCGCCGTAGCCGGAAGCGGCCCGGCGTATTTCTATTACTTCGTGGAGATGATGATGGATGCCGGCGTGGCCAACGGCCTCCAGCGCGAGGATGCCCAGGTCCTGGCCGCCCATGCCTGCGTGGGGGCGGGGGCCATGCTCCTGGAGGCCGGGGCCTCTCCGGTCGAACTGCGCCAGGCAGTCACCAGTCCAGGCGGCACCACCCAGGCGGCAATGGACAAGCTCCACGAGTGCCGCGTCGCCGAACACGTCACCGAAGCCGTGGTAGCGGCCTATCAACGCAGCCGGGAGCTGGGCCGCCGATCAGACCAATGATACGACGCCCCCGCCACCGGAGGCCCGCGCCCCTTGCGGGATGCCCGTCCCCAGGCAGCGCGCCTCCTCCGGTCGAGCCGCGGTACTCGGCCCACGCCGCCGTTGGAGCGATCAGACTGCTGGGCATCCCCCAGACCGGCCGATCAACGAACACCACCAAGCGGGATTACCATGAGCTGTTTGAAGGCCGTTGACGGCGGAGTCGAGATCACCGTGAAGGTCGTCCCCGGCGCCTCGCGCGACCGCATCTCCGGCCTGCTCGGCGACGCCTTGAAGATCCAAGTCTCCGCCCCTCCGGAACGAGGCAAAGCGAACGCCGCCGTTTCGGCCATGCTGGCCAAGGCCCTGGGCATCAGTGCCAGGAATGTGTCGGTCATCCGCGGTGCGACTTCACCGCGTAAGATCGTGTTGGCCCGCGGCACATTGATCGACGCCGTGGCTGGCGCCTTGGGGCTGGAGTAGTCCTTCGCTCCAGGCTCAGTGTGGTATTTCGCAAACCCCACGACGATGGAGCGTTCGAGAACACCGGCCGGCCGCTCGGCCTCCCCCACCTACGGCTTCCCGTCCTGCCCACCCAGCATTGCCACCAGCTCCAGGTGCACCTCGACGTTGTTGCGGATGACCAGCCGGCCCTTGTAGTGCACGATCGTGCCCCGGCCGCCGTTGACCTTCCAGGACAGAGGCTGGATAACCTGGGTAATCACCCCGATTACCCGATCGACCGGTTCTTGGTGCTGCTTGTTCTCCCGCTCACTCGAGCGTGACTTGCTGAACCCCGCACCGCGGCGCCTCATGTCCCCGACGCCGCTGATGCCCCCGCCGGTGAAGTCGGGCACCACCAGCAGGAGGTCCTGGACGTCGTAGACCTTGACCATCAGCTTGGCGTTGATGTCCTTTCTGGTGGAGATGATTAGGGTATTCCCCTCTGCCTTGCAGGCCAACTCCACCGACTTCAAGTCCTCGGTGAGCTGGCCGAATACCAGCCGCAGGAGCTTCCTGATCCGGATGTTCTTCCGCCGCAGCGTGATGGGATAGTCCCGCTCCACGCCGGCCTTCTCCAGGATCTTCCAGCGCACCACCACGTTGGCCTTCGTCTTCCGCTCCAACCACTCCACCAAATCCTCGAACGCCATCTCGTCGAACTTGGCGTCCTCCACCACCATCTGCACACCCTTGATCGCCAAGTTGCTCGGCGGTCGGACCCCCTTGCCCCGGCCCTCCGGGACATCCTTATCCTCCTGACCGCCGGTCTGGCCGGCCGGCTTCTTCGGTGGATCGGCCGGCGGACCCGCCGCCACCGGCCAAGCCGCCGCCAAGACCATCAATAGTGCAACTGCTCGCCCGCGCATGGGGCTATCCTCCGAGCCGGTAGAGCTGCTGGCGATCCACCGTCCAGTTGCCGTTCTGTGAACGGACCAAGTCCCGGATCTTGCCCGTGTAGCCGACCTTGGGCCTGAAGCCGGTCATCTCGATGCCCTGCCCGTCGATCTGCAGGTTCCACGGCCCTTTCGTCGGCGCCCCCTCCGGCAGTCTGGTCAGGTCGATCGTCAGCCGCTGGATGTTCTCGGTGTGGACCTCCAAGCGGTTGCCGCTGGTCCACGCCACAGTGCAAGCGGCATCATCGGACGGCTCGAAGGCCTCCCGAAAGATCACCCATGAAGCCACCGGTCGTTTGGGCTTCCGCCGCACGGGCCGTTCAGGACGACGCTCGCCCCCGGCGTTCTCATCCTGCGCATCTCGGGATACTACCGCCGGTTCGTCTGCGGATGGTCGCTCGTCGGACTCCGGCGCTTCGGCAGATCCCGAAGCCGTCGGCCCGGTGGCCGGTTGGGTCACCGCCCGATGGGTTCGATCTTGGCAGCCGACCCAGAAGATCAGGGCCAAGACCATCAGTCGTTCGACATGCCCGGCGTAACCTGGTGCCATGATATTCACCGTCTCCGCCCGGCCCTCATGACATCGACGACCGGTCCATGCCCTTGGTGCCGCGGCCGTATACATCATACGCTTTCATTCAGGACCGGTCTCGTTTATTTCTCCCCCGCCACTGCCTGCGCGGACACCGGGTAGACATGTCCGCCCCATTATTGGCTATCCGAGGTGCCCGTCTCCCTTCCTGACCGCGCCATGTGGGCCTGCGGCCGGTCGCGTTTCCGCCGCCGGCTTGAGGAACTCGTTGCCGATGTGATCGATCGCGTGGCCCCAGACCGGTGTGCTCTCCACCCAAACCGGCTCATGAGGATGTGCTTGCCCTCTTCGCAAATCCCGCCCCGGGCCAGGTCCCGCATGAGGCCGATGACCTCCAGAATCTGGGTCCGTGTCCCCCTCCGACCCGAGTCGGACCACCGACCTGGGCGACGACTCTCAGGTCGCGGCCTCCTGATTCTCGGAGGACTTCAGCATCCGCGCCACCACCCGACTCAGCGTGGACATCTGAAATGGCTTGAATAGGAGGGTGCTGTTCCGATCGAGGTCTTCTTCCCAATCGGCATCTACGTCTCCGGTGATGATCACCGTCGGCGTCCAATCGCCGGAGGCCCGAACCTCCCGCAGACATTCCAGCCCGTTTCGCCCAGGCAGGTCGATGTCCAAGATCGATGCCCGGATCCTGCCCCGATGTTTCCCGAATGACTCCAGCATGGCCTCTCCGCTC
>CAZFMS010000238.1:0-6896 GCA_964520125.1 uncultured Planctomycetaceae bacterium | reverse complement strand
AAGGGTTTGGCGTCGCGCCCTTCCCGCAGGCACACCCCCCCCGGCACCTCCGCCGACTCGACCAGGGCGACTGGAATGCCCGCATCCGCGGCCGCGCAAGCCGCGACGTAGCCGCCCGGCCCGCCGCCGATGATCAGTAGTTCTGCTTCCTGGGTCAGCTCACCCATCACCATTTGATTGTCCTCGTCTGTCGCCGCAAACCGTCATCTCGGTGAGCCTGTGGCAAGGTCCGCTTCCAACCCTGCTCCGGGCATAGCTTCCCGCCGCCCGGCGCGACGCCGCCGGAACAACGAACCGGCGATTCTAAGCAAACCGACATGATCGTGCGACATCGGCGCGCCGCAGGGCCGTCACCCGGGCGGCTCTCCAGGAGATGAGGCGGCGACGGGATGAGCATGCCCACCCTGGATGGACACCTTCCCCCGCCGGCAGCACCCCGGAGCAGGCGTTGAGTCCTTCCAGGCGGAAATAACCCGGCCGCCGGCAAGAAAAAAGCCGACCCGCCACGAAACGAGAAGGAGGAGAAACGCTCCGCGACGAATCGGCAAATTCGGCGTCAAGTAGTTGTTCTCCCGGGGGGCTATACACTCCCCAGGCGGGTCACGCTCTAAGTCTTGGCGCCCTATGTTATGATAGGATCGAATCTCTCCGTCGTCTCGGGGTAATCGGCCCGAGTTTGCGGGGCCGCGAGCTTCCGATAGTCACGCTCGGCAGGCGACTCCGCACCGGGACCGCGGCCGGCCAGAATCTCTTCGGGTCTCCAAGTCCTAATTGCATTGCCTGGTGATGCCGGTAGCACCATCAAGTCCTCCCCGCCGGAAATACCTCGCATCATCCGCGGCCGGCCCGGATGGGTCATCCGGTACCCTGCGGGGGTGTTGCCCGGCGATCTCCGGGGCAGGCCAAATGAGTCAATGAATGAACTCCCGCTCGTCGGGCGAGGCGTCGTCAGTCCTGACTTTGGGGCGCTCACCCGCTGAGGACGGGGCGCTGGCCGGGTCGGTCTTGCTGGGCTCGGTGTGGACCGTGGTCCGGGAGGAGGGCCACATCTCGGCCAGGGCGGCCTCTATCTCATGGCTGAGTTCGTGGGCCTGGGCCACCGTGGTCTCCGGCCTGACCACCAGGTGCATCTCGATGTGCCGTTCCACGCCGGACTGCCGAGTCCGCAAGCCGTGGACCTCGATGAATTGGTCACTGAATCGATCGATGATCCGCGCCAGAGTCTTGATGTCATCCGGGGGAAGGGCCGCGTCGGTGAACTGCCTCCAGACCTCCCGGAAGATCTGGATCGAGATGACCAGCAGACACACCGCCACGCCGAGTGCCAAGAGCGTGTCGGCGATGGGCCAGTTTCCGAGCTGGCCGGCCAGAAGTCCACCGGCAATGCCGGCGGTGATATAGATGTGGGTGCGGAGGTGCAGGGCCTCGGCCAGGATCGCCGGTGACCCGCTGCTCCTGGCCAGACGCATCAGATAGATCGACACGAACAGATAAAACACAGACGCCGCCCCCATGACCAGACAAACATAGAGGGGGATGTGCTCCGGCGTTTCTCCGCCCAGCAGTCTGACGATCGCCCGGTAGGCGATGCCGATGGCGGCGACGAAGACAAACGAGGCCTCCACCGTGGCCCCCAGGGCCTCATACTTGCCGTGGCCGAACTGATGGCAGCGGTCGGCCGGTCTGGCCGCCAGGCACACCGCGACCAGGATGATCACCGAATCCACGCCGTCCAAGAGGGTGTGGATCCCCTCGGCGAGCAGGCTCTCCAGACCCAAGAGCACGCCCAGGGTCAGTTCAATCGCGCATATCAGCAGGCTGGCCCCGATGGCGATCTTGACCGCCCGGATGCGCTGCCGAGTATCGAGTTCCTGCCGGTTCTCTTCGGGCCCTGCGGTCTTCACCGTCGCATCCTAAACCATACTCGTCATACCGGCCACGATCCGCTATACTGCCCACCCGTCGACCGGGCTGCGGCCGTGGACTGCGTCGTTTCGTTCAGGCATCGTATGATCCCGCCTGTCGCCACCGTAATCATTCCCAACTACAATGGTCGGGCACTGCTGTCAAGTTTGATGGAGTCGCTGGCGGCACTCCAGGGGCCTCGCTTCGTCATCATCGTGGTCGACGACGCCTCCACCGACGACAGCGTGCCCTACCTCCGCGGCCGATGGCCCGAGGTCCGGCTCATCGGCAACCACCGCAACCTCGGTTTTGCGGCGACCTGCAATGCGGGTCTGCGCGCCGCGCATACGCCTTTCGTCATCCTGCTCAATAATGATACCCATGTTGACCAGGCCTGGCTTGCCGAGGGGCTGCGGCCCTTTGACGCCCCCCGGGTCGGGTCCGTGGCTTCGCTGGTCCTGCTGGCCGAGCCGCCCCATCTCATTGACACCGCAGGGGATGTCTACTCGGTCGCCGGCGGAGCGCTGAAACGGAATCACTTGCAGCGCCGGGAAAGTGCGGCCCGGCTTGATCCCGAGGCGTTCTCGGCCTGCGGGGCCTCGGCGTTCTATCGCCGCGAGGCCGTTGCCGCGGCAGGCTGGCTCGATGAACGGCTGGAAAGCTACTACGAGGACGTGGACCTGGGATTCCGTCTCGCCCGGGCCGGCTATCGATGTGTGTTCGCCCCCGGCTCGGTTTGCTACCACCACCTGAGTTCCTCATACGACCCTCACGGCTGGCGCTACCACTTCAACTCCGCCCGCAACGCCGAGATCGTCTGGTGGTCCAACATGCCGGCCGGCTTGCGGCGGAAGTACCTGCCGGCCCACCTGGGGTTCCTGGGTGCCCAGGCCGCGAACAAGCTGCTGCAAGGCTGCCTGCTGCCCTACCTGGCGGGAAAGTGGGCATCCCTGAGACACGTCGCCCACATTCGCCGGAAGCGAGCGCAGAACGAAGACATCTCCCGGGCCGCAGCCTCGTCAGGCGGGCCGCTCGGGGAACGGGCGTCCAACATGGCCCAGATCGAGCCGCTCCTGGTTCGCCGGTGGTGGAAGCTGCACCTGGCCTCGCGCATGACGGGTCGGCGCCCGCGGGAGGCGGCCGAGTGATCAGCATATTGACGGTGAATTACCGATCTTCGGAAGATCTGGAGGGCCTGGTCGAATCGGTCCACCGGCACATGCCCTCTGCGGGACAAGAAGTCGAACTGGTGGTAACCAACAACTCGGCGGACGATCAGTTCCGGCTGCCGCCGACTCCCGGGCTTCGGGTGGCGGTCCTGGAATCGCCGAATCTCGGATTCGCCAGGGGGATGAACCAGGCCTTTCGACAATCCCGCGGGGAGTTCGTCATGGCCGCCAATCCCGATGTCCGCCTCACCGCCGGAATGCTCGAAGGAGCGGTCACTTACCTGGAGGCCCATCCGGAGGTCGGGATCCTGTTACCACGGCTGCGTCATCCCTCGGGTGAAGTGCAGCGCTCCGTGCGCCGGTTCTACACCTGGCCGACGGTGTTTTACGCCCGCACGCCGCTGCGCATGCTGAACTATCGTCCCGCGTTCTTCCGCCGCTACCTCTGCGAGGATATCGATCCCGAGGTCCCCACTTCGGTCGATTGGGGCCTGGGGGCGGCGATGTTTCTGCGCCGGGCAGACTGCGGGGAAGAGGGTATTTTCGACGAGCGCTTCTTCATGTACTTCGAGGACGTTGACCTGTGCTACCGGATGTGGCGCCGGGGACGACCCGTGCTCTACTGCCCGCACCTCGAGTGCCTACACGCCCACCGCCGATTCAGCCGAAACCCCTTCAGCATCTCCGGTTGGCGACACCTGCGCAGCTTGGTCAGGTTCGTCGCCAAGTATCGTGGGCTGCCCCGGCGGCCCCAGCCTCATTCGGCTCCGCAGGCCTGAATGATGGAGTCCAGCCGGCAGGCCCAGGTATGCTTGCTGTTGACGTGGCGGGTCCCGGCCGCGGCCCGCTCCCGGAAGTCGGTGGAGCGAGCCTGGAACCTCCGGACCAGATCCACCAGGGCCCGCCTCTGGTCGAACCGCCGGACGTGTTCGCCGGGCTGGAGGACCGCCGACAGGCCGTCCGGGGTGTCGTCCAGTCGATGGGCCCGGACGAATGCGGCCAGTCCGCCGGCGATGCCGTCGAGCAACTCCGGAGCCAGGCGGCCGGACGTTTCGATGGAGATGATCAGACCGGCTCCCGCCAAGGCCGAGCGGACCTCGGGTGGTTTCGGCCAGTTGCCCCGATCGTGCTTGCCTAGGATCGGATCGCCCGCCCAACCTCCAAAGAGATCGAAGCCGATGCCCGCCTCGGCCAAGGCCAGCAGGTAACCGCGGCGGACCAGGGTAGGGCCCAATATCCGGCGGATGCGGGTCACCAGGCCCTGGCGGACCTCTTCACTGTCCAGGTGGATGCCCAGCCGTCGCTCGGCATCTCGGATCACGGATTCGGCCTGGTCGTCTTGATAGGTGTCGCATCGCTCGAGCAGGATGTCCGTCGCCGCCTTCCACAACCTGCGGTGGGAGGTCAGGTGCAGGCCGGCGGATTGGGCCGACGCGTCGCCCCCCTGGGCGACCACTACGATCCCGTCACCCTGGGGGGAGGCCGACGCCTGCAGGCCCGTTGTCGCCGCGGGGGGCAGCAAGACCAGTCGGGGCGAGTCGATGCCCGACTCGACCGCCTGCCTTCGCTGGGCATCTGTGGTCACCGCGAGCCGGGCGGTGGGCGGCAGCCGTTCCAGCCAATTCGAGGCCAGCGGCAGACCATGCGTGCAGGCTATCAGCACCGGCGCCTTGGGCAGTTGGTACTGAAGCTCCTCAGGAACGGCGTCGAGGAGTACCAGGACGGATGGCGCAGCCTCCTCGAGGGCCTTCTCGACGGCATGGGGATGGACCATAGCCGGGTCGTTGAGGACAAAACTGACCCAAGGCCGGCCCGCCGAATCCGCCGCGGCTTCGAGCTGGGCGGCGAACCCGCGAACACCAGCGTCCGGCACGTTGGAGATGATGGCGATGGTCCGCGATCGGCCTCGCTCGGACTCAGCAGCCGGCCGGCGACGTTGTTCCGCGTACTTCGTCGCACGGTGCCTGGCCACCTCCGAATTGACTGCCGAGAGACGGTCCGTCACCTCCCCGATCGCCGCGGGATCGAACCACGGCCAGGCCAGGACGCGCTCCGGAGTCAGGTAGCCGTCGTGTTCGAGGAGGAAACCGCGCAGGGCGACCCAGGCTTCCGGCCCGGCAAACAAGAGCAGCCGGCCCGCTCGCAAATCCGCCGCCAGATCGTACAGCCGCAGGCTCAGGGCCACCGCCCAAGCGTTCTCGTCCAGGGCCATGACCGCCTGATGAGGTGCCAACCGCTGTATCAACAGGCGGACCTCGGCGCCCTGGCCAAAACCATCGAGGAGAATGTTACGGCTGCCGGGGTCGAAGGCGTCCACCAGAGCCGGGGCCCGCACCGAGGGCATCGAGGTGCGGCCGAGCCAGTTGAGTCTATCTTGCTGGTCGTTCCAGGCGTAAGTCGGAGAACCGTCGCGGCCGGCAAGAAGCTGAACCGAAGAAGGCGGCGTTGCAGAACACAGTTCTCTGGCGGCTGAGGGTGAGAGAGCTTCGAGAGCGGCGATGTTGGCCTCGAAGGTCGCCGGGTCCGGTAGTGATGAGGCCGCCATTGCCTGGGCCCTGATCGTCCACGACGGTGTATCAGCCCAAAACCCCGGGCCAGCGCCCCACCGCCAAGACCGCCAGGAAGACGATCCACGCGCAGTAGATGGCCACCGACACGGCCAGGGACTTGCCGGTGACCCGGGGGGCGTATTGCTTCTCCCAATTGTCGTCCTGCGGGGGCTGGGAAACGGAGGCCATGAAGCTACTCCCGGTCGGGCTTCCGGGTCGGCTGGCCCGGAATCCGGATCTTGTACGCCTTCTCGAACTCCCTGTCAAAGTCGTAGATGTGGTCGAAGTCGTCCAGTTGATCCTCCGGCTGCTTCTGCAGCAGGTCGCTCTCGACCAGGGCGAAGACCATTCTGCCGAAGTCCTTGGTCGAGTTAATCCCCCACACCCGGAGCACGGCCGGCGCCATCAGGCCCCATTGCTTCAGGGCCAGGTCCCGCAGCCCCCAGCAGAGTTCCTCGCCGCTCACGTGCCGGTCCATCTGCACCGAGACGGCATCGAGTCCGCCGAGACTCTCGATGAACTCCAGAACCACCGGGGGTATGGTGCCCTTCTTGGCCAGACGCAGGAGTTCCGAGGGGTCGGCCTGCTGGGACTCCAACCATTGGAGCAGTTTGCCCATCTCGGGGACCAGGTGACCGTGGGTCTTTCGGACCGTGTAATCCAGCCCCCGCTGCAGGAAGTCAAACGCCTCCAGGGGATAGCGCCCCAACTCCTTCACCACGTCTTCGATGGCCTTCTTCACTTCCTGGTGCCCCTATGATCTGCCGGCCCAGCCACGCCGCGGCCGATTACGGGCCGAGTCAGTCGGGCTTGGTTCCCGCATCGGGCGATGATCCACCCCCTGATCCCGGCGAATCCTGAGGTGGCGTCGTCGGATCCCGGCGCGGCTCTCGCTCCGGGCCTGAGGCGGGCGGTGCCGAGTTCTCCGAACGGCCCTCAGTTGTCCCTGTCCGGCGTCGGCGCCCTCTGCTACGCCGCCCCCTTCTGCGCCGGCGTTCCCCGGGCATGCCCGGCTGGCCATCGCTGCCGGGGGGCGTTCCGGTCTCGGAGCGGTCGCCAGGCGAGTCCGCAACCTCCCCCGAACCAGGCCCACCAACCCCAGGCTCCCCAGAGCTCGGCTCGACCCTCGTCACGTCACCCGGCGGCGGCCGCGAAGCTCCTGGCGACTCGGCCCGGGCAGCGGGTTCCTCCTTCGACCGCCCCCGTCTCCTCAACGGGCCGCGCCGTCGGCCACCCCGCTGGCCGGCCTCGGATGGTTGGTCGGCCTCGGCCT
>CAZFMS010000237.1:0-6899 GCA_964520125.1 uncultured Planctomycetaceae bacterium | reverse complement strand
CGCCGTGGGCCTGGCGATCATGCAGCCGTTCATGGGCCGGACCATCCGCCTGCGAACGATCCTGCTGTGGGCGGTTGGCTTACAGGTCGCCGCCGTCGCGGCGATGTGGACCGCGTGGAGCGGTTCGGACGTCTCCTCGGCCGGCCAGCGGGCCTGGTGGGGGATCGTCCATGCGGGTAGCGCTATGTGGAACAGCAGCCTGACGCTCCGTTCCGACGGCTTGGCCGCCTACGTCTCCAGCGGTGCCGTTTTCGCCACGGTCACCACCTTGTGCATCGTCGGGTCGCTCGGCCTGCCGGTGATCCTGGATCTGGTCACCGGCCGGCGGTCGGCCAAGGCGGCGGCGTCAAATGATCCCAAGCCGCGGCGGCCCGTGCCCTGGCGGGCCTTGCCACAATGGGAGGCTACGGTGGCCTTCATGCTGCTATTGACCGGAGCGGTGGCCCTGTTCTTCTTCGAGACGCCCTGGCGCCAGAACATCGTCTGGCGGCTCCCGGACGCCTGGGTGCCCGAGCGACCGGTCGATCTGGGGTCCAATCGAATCGCCCTGGGCGACGACATGCCGCGGCAGACTCGCTGGAGCCGGGCGGTTTTCGTGTCCGCGACTTTGCGGTCGGCGGGGATGGGCAGCACGCCGGTTACCCAGGGGGCCCTGTCCTGGCCCTCGTATGGGCTGCTTTGCGTGGGGATGTTGGTCGGTGGTTCGGCAGGGGGCGTCGCCGGGGGGCTGCGGACTTCGGGCCTGTTGCTGATCTGCATCTGCCTGTTCAGCGGGCGGGATACCTGGAGTTCTCTGCCCGGCGGCCGGGCGGCCCGGCGCACGATCGTTCTGCGCAGTTTGATGTTCCTGCCGCTTTGGTTGGTTCTGAACATCATCTCGATCGCCCTTTTGGCCGTTACTTCAGGTGGGACGTCGTATGAGCTGGTCCTGGACGGCAGCGCTGCCTGCAACAGTGTGGGACTGACTACCGGCCTGTCGCTGCATTTGACGTGGGCCGGCCGGCTGTCGATGATCGTAATCATGATTGGCGGGCGGGTGGTGCCGGTGGCCTATTGGCTGGCGGTCTCCCGCAGATTGGGGCAGTGTCTTCGGGTGCAGGAAGTAAGCCGGACGAGCACGACATGAACGCAAACCAGGTATTCGGCGAGATGAGATGCCAGCGACTACAAGTGGCCCGGCGTGTATTCGGGTATGTCCTTTTGGCGGCGCTGCCGGCTTTTTTTCTGCCGGGCTGTGCCCCGCCGGAGGCGAACGCGGTGCGCGAGCGCTCCCGAATAGCCGTGGTTCGGGATAAGCCCGGTGAGGCTCGCATGAAGGGTATTGGGCCGATTCGCGGCTTTGCCCGCGGCCGGGACAACACCTTTACCCATTGCCTCCAGTTGGTCCTCGAGGCGACGGGCCGCAAGATCGGGTATGACGAGTTGATGGGCCTCAGCGGGCTGGCCTTTCGCATGCAGTTCCGCGTGGATCGGTGGGACGTGGGCAATCCCGATCCCTTGGTGGGGGAGAGCTGTCTCAAAGCGCTGTTCTCCTCGATCGGCTGGGACTGCGAGGTCCGCGTTGCCCGACGGGACAAACCCCCCGAGGCCCAGGCCCTGCGAAAGGTCATCCGGCAGAGCATCGATCGCAACATCCCGGTCCTGGCGGCCAACATCATTCCCCCGGAGGATTGGGGGATTATCACCGGCTATCGCAAGGACCGCACCTGGCTCTGCCGGTCGTACAACGGTGGGGCCGAGCGGGTCGACCGACCGGCCGCGGGCTGGCCCACGGCCGTGGTGGTGCTGACCCGTCGCCATCCCCGGCCCTCGCCCCGGCAGGCCCACGTGGAGTCGCTTCGCCGGGCGGTCAAGCTGTTCGAGATGCGCCGGTCGGGTCCGCGGGCCTTGGGCCATAGGGCATTTGACCAATGGTGCGAGAGTCTGCGGGGCACGGTCGATCGGCACTACATCCACCCGAACTTCTGGACCTACATCGGCCTGATCGACGCCCGGTCCGCCGCGGTCCGCTACCTGCGGGGCATCCGCAAGGAGTTCGGCCCCCGCAGCCTGCACGTTGCTGCCGCCGCCGAGTGGTACGAAAAGGAAGTCCGCCTGCTGCTCAAGGGGTTGCGGGATGTCCCCTGCGCGACCGACTTCCCCGGTTCCCTCCCCCCCTTCGAGATGCGCGAACGCCAAATCGACATCCTCCGCCAAGCCCAAACCTACGAACGAAGCGCCATCGCCGCCTTGAAAAAGGCCCTGTGACCGCCTCTGGGAGCCGATCCAGAGGCGTGTTATACTGAGTGGAAACCAAAGTTCCGCATGTTATGCGGATCAAGCTAATTATTGTTGGGAAGCGAGGAAGAATGACAAACAAGTCCACATTCGTTTGGGGATGTCTATCCGGGATTATAGTCTTGCCCGCTCTTTCACTCATTCTCGGATCACCAATAGGGTGTTGGGAAGGATCGCGGGACCGGCAACTGGACCCGGATGCGGTTCGATGGGCAGATTCCTCCTATCAGGCGAACGAACTTAGTATCGTCCGAGCCAAGTACGGTGCCAATGATGCCTGGATAGACGTCACAAAGCAAATCACGAACAAGGTCAAGAACAAGACCCTGTTGATTCAAGCATCGAATGCCATTGCCGGTGATCCGCTCCCTCGCGTGCCGAAGAGCCTAGTGGTCGAGTATGAGATTGATGGGGAGCGAAAGTCGAAGAGTGTTCGGGAGGGCGGGTTCCTTCGTATCCCGGAACTCAAGCCCATTGATTCTCCGGAAGAGCTGCTGGGATTTGTCAAAAAGTGTCCGGCGGAGATCGGGTTCTTCGGCAAGAATTTCACCACTGGCGCAACGATCGAGCATCGGCCCGATCAATCCGCTTGTCTGGCAAGCATCGTCAAAATCTTCACTCTGTTAGAGGTGGCACGTCAGACATCAGGAGGGAAGCTGGCTTTGTCCGATCCAGTCAGCATCCGCTATAGGGGAAAACGACTCTCGTGCTCAATTGACGATGCCTTGGATTTGATGATAGGCCTGAGTGACAACGCGGCGACAGATGCGCTCACGGCTCACGTGGGATACGATAAAGTGAACTTCCTGCCCAAGAGCCTGGGCATCGCCGGCCTGAGCGATCAGATTCTCCCGGCTCCAGGCGTTCTTGACGAAGTGCTAAACAAAAGAGTTCGGGGAGACAAAGTGCTTCAACGTCAAGACCTCCTCCCCCAGCATGGGACCGCCAAAGGCATTGTGGAGTATTTCGAACTATTAGACGGCAGGACACTGCTGACACCCGCGATCAGCAAGGACGTTCTTGCTGTGCTCGACAGGAACCCCAAGAACTTCGTGCCCAACGCTCCTGACACGTTCAAGATTGTCGGCAAGGGAGGGAGCCTTTCTTGGCAACCCCCGGGCGAACCGCAATACAACATGATCGGATGGGGATTGTACCTCAGGGACGGCAGGCAGTCCTTGGCCTTTTGTGTTTGGGGTGAATGGTTTCCTCATACCATGAAGGAAGAGACAAAGCGGAAATGGTGCTATGCAATCTCCGATGGTATCGTGAATGTTCTTCTGGATACTCAAGAGAAGGATGCTTCCCAACCAGACGCTCCAGCGGGCGCGAAAAAACCGCGCCGCTGAGCTTTGACGTTCCCGGCGTCCGTAGGTCTCGCTCACCGAGCAGTTCAGGTCGAGGATCAGTTTATCGAAAGCGCGGCCTTGGCGGACGCGATCAATCCACTTAGCCGGCAGGGGCGCGAAGCTACTACGGGACCAGTCCAAGCTCGGCGGCGATGGGTTGGAGGGCGGTGATGCAGTTGGTGATGTGGTCGTCTAGGGGGATGGATAGGAGGTCGGGGCCGTCGGCGATGTCCTGGCGGTTGACGGCGGCGGCGAAGGAGGGGGTTTTGAGCTTTTTCTTGACTGACTTGGGGGTCAGGCCTTCCAGGCGGGTGGGGCGGACCAGGGCGCAGGCGACCAGGAAGCCGCACAGTTCGTCCACGGCGAAGAGGGTCTTGCGGAGGGGGCGGTCGCGGGGGTAGTCGGCCTGGTTCCAATCGGCGTGGGAGAGGACGGCGGTGACTATCTCCTCGTCGACGCCGTGCCGGCGGAGGATCTCGGCGCCTTGGCGGGAGTGGTCGGGGGGCTCGGGCCAACGCTCATAGTCGAAGTCGTGCAACAGGCCGACGACTCCCCACAGCTCGGCGTCTTCGCCGAAGATGCCGGCATAGTGGCGCATGGCCGCCTCGACGGCCAACATGTGCTTTCGCAGGCCTTGGTTCTCGACGTATTCGCAGAGCAGGTTCCAGGCTTCTTCTCTGGTCATGGGATCGGGCTCCTCTATTAGCAGTACAGTTTAGCGTAAGGGGCCGCTCGTTTCGAGAGTCCCCTAGCTTGCTCGGGGGGGGGCGTTCTCACGTGTTGCGGGTCTTGGGCGGGGGCGATCTCACGGGTTGCAGGGGCACCCCCCGACCAAGGTCGGGGGCTCTTGGGGGGGGGCTTTCCCACGGGTTGCGGGGGAGGGGTCCGGCAATGACCACCTCGGAGGTGGGTAGTCTGGGGTACGGCAGGCAGGACACGGCCGCTGCGGGCAGGTATACTCGGGGTGCCCGGGGTGGGGCGTCGTGTCGGGCCGAGTGCAATCAACGTGGATTGATGGTGGAGTGTCTATGGCGGATGATTTGAAGGTGGAGATTGTCACCACGCCGGCGGGGCTGGGGGAGG
Source organism: uncultured Planctomycetaceae bacterium (assembly GCA_964520125.1). Classification (GTDB taxonomy): domain Bacteria; phylum Planctomycetota; class Phycisphaerae; order UBA1845; family UTPLA1; genus JAFGQA01. Next base: position 2,190 of record CAZFMS010000237.1, on the reverse strand, counting down.
TTTGTCGGCGGTTGGCTGGGGCCGGGCTGTTCGGCTTCGACACCGAGTTCGTCGGCGAGGACAACTACGAGCCCGAGATCTGCCTGGTGCAGGCGGCGACGGACTCCTACAGCGTCCTCATCGACCCGATGGGCGGCCTGGACCTGACCCCTTTCTGGGAATTGGTGGCCGACGAGGCCATCGAGGTGGTCGTGCACGCGGGCTCGGAGGATCTGGCCCAGTGTTTCCGGCTGCTCGGCAAGCCGGGGGCCAACGTCTTTGATCTGCAGATCGCCGCGGGGCTGATCGGTTCGGGGTATCCGACCAGCCTGAGCAGGCTGGCCCGCATCACCGTCGGGGCCAAGATCCACAAGTCGCAGACCCTGACCGATTGGCGCACGCGGCCGTTGAGTCAGGAGCAGATCGACTACGCGGTCGAGGACGTGGTTTATTTGCCGGCGATGTTTCGTTCTATCCGGGCGCGTCTGGACGAGCTGGGCCGCCGGGACTGGGCCGCCGAGGAATGCGCCCGGGCGTGCCAGTCGGCGACCTCGAACGCCAAGGGTGAGCAGAAGCTACGGCGTCTCCGCGGGGCCGGGTCCCTGAGCCGCAAGGAACTGGCCATCGCCGACGCCTTGCTGGAAGAGCGTGAGAAGATGGCCGCGGAGTACAACCGGCCGGCCAGAACCGTGGTGAAAGATCATCTCCTGGTCGAGTTGGCCCGACGGGGGTGGAGCGACGTGCGGCGCATCCGGTCCTTGCGGGGCCTGAGCATCTCCAACGCCGGCTTGAAACGACTGGCCGAGGTGATCGAGCAAGCCCGGCAACTGCCGGAAGACCAATGGCCCCAACTGCCCAACGTCGAGGACACCCGTCCGGAAGAGGTCCTGCTTTCCCTGACCAGTGCGGTGCTGCGCGACTACTGTCGGCACCACGACCTTTCCTACGCCCTGTTGGCCAACAAACAGGACCAACGAGTATTGATCCGCTCTTACACCCGCAGCGCGAAACCGGAGAGCCCCTCACCCTTGCGGAACGGCTGGCGCAAAGTGGCGGTGGGCGACCTGCTGGATCGGATCCTCTCGGGGCGGTCCGCGGTTCGGGTCACTACGGAAGGTAATGAGCTGCGGCTCGAAACCGAGTGACTTCGGCGCGGGCCGATCAACCGCTGGCAGGGGATTGCGGATTGGGGATTGGGGATTGGGGATTGGCGCGGCACTCGTCTGTTGGATGGGGCGGGTGGGAGACGGATTATCGGCCTTTGCCGGGGCCGGCCCGATGGATGCGATCACGGCTCGCCCCTGTCCGGTAGAATAGAGCGGATCAAAAGACTCGATGGAATGAAACCGGTGATGCCCAAATCGATGATGAGTGTCAAGGAGGTGGCGGCCAGCCTGCACGTCTCGACCCGCGAGGTCGAGCGGATGGTGGAGCAGCACATCATCCCGGCGACTCGGGTGCGGGGGAAGTGGCGGTTTCGTGCCGGGGAAGTCTGGAACTGGATCGACGCCAACCTGCATGTCCTGCCGGACCGCCGGAAGAAGGACCGCCACCCCGAGGTCTCGGCCGACTTACTGGTTTCGCCGGTCCTGCGGGACTTGGCGATCGACGTGAACCTGGTGGCCAAGACCAAGAGCAGCGTGATCCGCGAGTTGGTCGGACTGGCCGAGCGGGCCGAGCCCGACCTGGACGGAGCCGCCCTGGTGGAAGCCCTCTTGGAACGCGAGGCCCAGGGCTCGACGGCCCTGCAAGAGGGCGTGGCCATTCCGCATCCCGGGCGCCCCTTTTATTCTCCGGGCCCGGTGTTGGCCGCGGCCCGGACTTCGCAAGGCATCGTCTTCGGCGAGCGGGGGGGCGGCCTGACCGACTTGTTCTTCTTGGTCTGCTGTCCGAACCACGTTGACCACCTGCTTTATCTGGGTCGGTTGTGTCGGCTGCTGATCGACGCCCGGGTGCGGGAGGAGCTGCGTTCGGCAGAGGATGCGTCGGAGTTCGGCGAGGCCCTGCGCCAGGCCGAAACCGCCCTGTGCGGCGCAGAGTGAAAGGGCGAGGGGAGACCTGCGGCATTGCTGGTGGGGTCCTGCCAACGGTCATGACTCCGGACCTGTGCGGCGCGCGGTTGCCGCTCGGCATTCTGCAGAAGAGCGAGCGGGCCTGGCAGGCGCAGAACTTCTTTTATATCAAAATCAAATAGCAGCTTTAAAACAAGTT
>CAZFMS010000236.1:0-6935 GCA_964520125.1 uncultured Planctomycetaceae bacterium | reverse complement strand
AGGCCCAAGGCCCCGCCGGTGACCGCCACCGCCGCGTCATTCGGCGAATACCCGGCCGCGAAGGCGTTGACCCCCTTCTCATCAACCAGCACGAACACCAACGGCACCGCCACCCCCGAGGCGATGGCCATCTCCTCCACCACGTTCAGCAACCGGCGCTCATCCGGGTCGTTCGTCTCCGGATTGACCATCTTTCCACCAAGGGCCGCGGCCACCGCAGCGCCTCCACCCGACAATGAGTGCATCTTCCACAGGCTCCCCAGCCCGATGATCACCACCGCCACTGCCGCCACGCAGCCGAGCACCTCCGGCCGCCACCATCTCCACGCCGGCTGCCCGACCCCGCCGGCCCGGTCTCCTCCCAGGCCGCCCATATCATTCTTCACATCCACATACGTGGCTACCAACAGCCCCACCAGGTACAGCGCCAGGATGATGAGCAGGACCGCGGCCACAAACAGCAGAATGAGCCGCACCGTGTTGCGCCGGGCCTTCTCTTGGTGCTCGAAGAAATTCATGGTTCGATCGCCCTGCTGAATTTCACCCCAGTCTGGTTCTCTACCACGGCCTACCAGGCCAGTCACCGATCGCTAATCACCTTGTCAAGGTCTATCTGCGATCTCTGCGTGCTCCGCGGTGAATAACCCGGGCTAGATGTTCATCAAATGGTCGGGATGCTGCCGGGCGAATGCCTCGACCCCCTCGGCGTAGCGCTGCATGGCCTGGGCGACCACCTCGTCCTCGTCCGTGGCGCCCTGGCCGTTGATCAGCGCCGGCCTGATGATGAGCCGGTAATAGAAATTCCTGCGCGACTCCACGAAGCCCTGGACCGTAGGGGCCTGGCAACGAAGCGCAATCTGTATCGGTCCGGTCAAGAACTCCCGCCGCTCGCCGAATATCTCCACCGGATGGGTCCTGGTCCGGTCTCCGCGCTTGCGGTCAACGTCCAGCAGGCTGGCCACGATCCGGTTGTCCCGCAGGTGGCGATAGAGTTCCCGGGGAAACGACGAAGCATGGAACATCTGCATCTCCGCCACCTCCGGAAACGTCTCCCGGTACTTGTTCTGAATGTACCTGCGGACGTGGCTCTCCTTGGGGTCCCGAACACCCACCAGGCGGTAGCCGAGCAGGGCGGCCATGAGGCCGGCCACGTGGTGAGCCCCGAAATGACACAGGGCTACGTACACCCCATGCTTCTCGGCCAGGGCCGTGTCCAGATGCTCGCGGCCGATCATCTTGATACGGTTCATGAGCTTGCCGCGGGGTATGCGATCCATGATCGTATAGAACATCTTGTCGCAGCGAACGCGCATGAAATATCGCCGAGTCTTCCGCCGATACCACGACGACTCGAATTCGTCCTTGAAGAATGACCGCAGCTTGCTGTGAACTCGGTGACGCCGTTTGTAATCGGTCAGGTATTCCAGGGTCCCGAAGAACTGGCCGAGCTTGTACAGCCCCGAGAGGCTGAAAGCCCTGGTCCAGGCGACCAGAAAAGCGCGGACCGCCGCGATCCTGGCGCGCACCATCAGCGGCACCGGTCGATCCCGGCCAGAATCCTCTGCTCTACTCAGAGAGGAGCCCATCTCGGCTGCGAGGTTATGGGGGCTCATAAGCCCTCCAATTATACCAGGGAACATGCTCCCCGACCAAGACCGGCGCTATCCCACGGGCAGATCGGTCGATGCCCAGACCATGGCGGATTCGGGACTGCCGTCATTTTGGAACAGTTCTCGCACCCGCCTCCCCCCGCTCACGATCCTCTGCCCCCCCGAGACCGGCGTTCCCTCACTGCCGCCGGTTAATCCCCCTCCTCCTTGCGAGGGTTGTACTGGGCGACGATCTGTTGAATCTCATTGCCCGGAACCGGCTCGTAGTGGGACAACTCGATCGCGTAGCTGCCCTTCCCCCCGGTGATGGAGCTTAACCGGGAGTGATAGTCCGAAATCTTGGACAGCGGAACCTGAGCCGTGATCACCGCCATGTTGCCCGGGAGCATGTCCTGCCCGCTGGGCCGGCCCCGACGCTGGGCCAGGTCGCCGGTGATGTCCCCGACGTTGTCCGCCGGCACCGATACCTCGATGTTGACGATGGGCTCCAGGAGAACCGGCTTGGCCTTCAACATCGCATCCTTGAAGGCCAACTTGCCCGCTATCTTGAACGCCACCTCCTTGGAGTCCACCGGGTGGTGCTTGCCGTCATAAACCGAAACACCCACGTCCTGAATCGGGAAACCGGCAATCGCCCCCTCGCTCATCAACTCGGTCACGCCTTTCTTCACCGCCGGCTCGAACTGACTGGGAATCGACGCCCCGAAAATATCCCATGACCAATCCAGAGACGGGTCACTGCCCCGCTCCAAGGGCTTGACCTTCAAGTATACCTCGCCGAATTGTCCCGCCCCGCCGGTCTGCTTCTTGTGGCGATAGTGACCATCTGCCGCGGCCGTGATGGTCTCCTGATAAGGGATCTTCGGCGGCTTGGTGTTCACCTCCAACTTGAAATGACGCAGCATCCGCGAGAGGATCGCCCGCAGGTGTAGGTCCCCGACCCCGCTGATCACCAACTCCTTGGTCTGCGGATCCTGAACCGACTTGAAGCACGGATCTATGTCCATGAATCTCTTGACCGCATCGCCGATCTTGGTCTCGTCGCCCCGGGCCTTGGTCTCCAACGCCAGCGAAAACATAGGCATCGGAAATCGCGGCATGGCCGCCTTTCCTTCACTCTGCTCGCCGAAGACCGTGTCGCCGATGTGCAAATCCAACTTGGCCACCGCGAAGATGTCCCCCCCCACCGCCTCGTCGACCTCCTTGTGCTCGCTGCCCTGGAACTTCAGCAGATGGCCCGGACGAACCCCCTTCTTCTCCCCCGGCCGCATCAAACTGCCGTCCGGCCTCAGCGTGCCGCCCAAGGACCGGATGAAGGAATACTTGATGTTGCTCCGCGGATCCACGGCGACCTTGAATACCAGGCCGCAGAAGGGGCCGCCGGCCTCGATCGGCCTCTCCTCCTCCCCGACCGCCAGAACCCGCTGCTTCCCCTCCGCGGGCCCCGGACAGCTCTCCGCGATAAAGGACATCAGCTCCTTGATGCCCACGTTGCCCCGAGCGTTGGTGAACAACACCGGAATGATATTCCCCCCGCTAATCGCTTTCTGCAGATTCGCCCGGACTTCCTCGGCGCTCAGGGCCCCCTCCTCGAAGTACTTGTTCATCAAGACGTCGTCGGCTTCCGCAACGCACTCGACGATCTTCGTGTGCGTCTCGGCAACACTGGCGAAGTCACAGTCCCCACTGTCATTAGCCACGCAGTCGATCACCGACTTGCCGCCGCCCGCCGGAAGATTCAAGGGGGTGACCTCCGCCCCGAAGCTCTCCCGCAACGATTTCAGCAACCCTTCCAGGTCGACATTGTCCGCATCGATTCGGTTGACCACGATCACCCGGGCCAGCCCCTGACTGGTGGCCTGGTCCTTCATCCGGCGGGTGTTGACCTGAATCCCCGCGGTCGCGTGAACCACCAGCAGGGCCGTCTCCACCGCCGCCAGAGAGGCAATGGCCGGACCGGTGAAGTCCGGCGACCCCGGCGTATCCACGATGTTGAGCACCTTGCTGTCATGAGCGATGTTGAGCAGGTGAGACTCGATCGAGCAGCCCCGGTCTTTCTCTTCTTCATCGGTATCGAGATGACTGGTCTTGTCAGCCACGTTCCCGAGTCGGTTGGTCGCCCCCGCAACGTGGAGAAAAGCTTCGCACAGCGATGTCTTTCCCGAGCCGCTGTGGCCGACGACGGTAACGTTCCGAATGTCCTTGGTCGTGTAGTCGGGCATGATGCCTCCGGGTCCTGCTCCCTTGCCGATGGCTCTGGCGGTCTGTTCCGGTGCTACGCCGGTCGGCCGAGCTGCCGACTGGCCTGGAGATCCTTGATGCTAGCACGCCGACGCCACCCCCACAAGGAAGGTCCCCTCATGCCCTCCCTCCGCCCTGCCAAGTGCAGACAACACGCGGCGCCGGCCCATCAACCAGCATCGGACCCCGGGGCGACGCGGATTCTCCGGACTACCAGGATCAGCAGCGGAATCATAAGGCAGGTAGCCCATGCGCAGGCCGGCTGGATGACTAGCCGGACCAAGCTTGCTGAGACCGCACTATCCCACCCTTCCCAAACCCCGGGCACCACGGTCCAGGCCAGCACCGCCCACAACCCCACCTCGAGCGGGCGGCTGACTCTCCTGCCCGGGCTCGATCCCACCAGCCAGGCCAGTACCAGGACCAACACCGGAATCAGGTCGTAGGCCCGGTGATAAAACGAGGCCAGTGTCACCGCCAGGATCAGGGCCGCCTCCAAATCAGACCCTCCGTCGACTGACGCCGACGCCCTACCGCCCGACCGCCGCCGAAACCCACCGACCAGCCCGGCCCCAGCCACCCCCAGGAGCCCGACGACCAACACCCAATGCCAGGCGTCACCCTCGGGAAAAAATCGATGCCACAGACTGCGGACATGCAGGTGCATCGCCGTGCCCTTCGGGGCGTCATAGGAATTGATCTCGCCCGAGGCCAGCGAATGGACTATCTCTCCGCGCATGGCCCCGACCCACTCCAGCGGATGGCGATAGCCGCCCCCCCAAGTCGCGGCGCCGACCAGAACCACCTGCACGCCGACCGCTACCCCGACGGCCCGGTATTGCCTGCGCCAACCCATCAATAACAACAGCGGGCCCGTGACCGAGTACTTGACCAAAGACAAACCCATGGCCAGACCCGCCAGCAACGCCCGGCCCTTGACCTGCCGCCCGCCCTCGCCCGTCCGCCCGCCCAACCGCAGGGCCGCCAGGGCCAAAGCCGCCGCAACCATGCCGATGTTGAGGCTCGCCAAATTCAACCGTACCGGATAACACATCATCAACAGCGTCACCGCCACGGCCATCGCGATCCGGCGAACCGGCCGCCCATCACCCCGACCTCCCCCCGGCCCCAAGATCAGCAAGATGAGATAGCCCTCGCTGACCAGGATCACCGCCGCCCACAAGAGGATCGCCCACTCGAAGCGCATCAGGGTCAGCGGCCAGACGATCGGGGCGATGGTCAACGGATAGACATTGGGCGTCACCGGACGGCCCGGCTCAGGCAAACCCGAAACTCCCCGGGCTCGCCAGGTCTCCTTGATCACCGCGTCGTCGTAGACATCCTGCTGCTCGCCCCAAGCAGCAGCTACCGTATACAGCAACTGAAAATCAGTCCCGAAGCCCGGACTGCCGACGGATTGAAAGCCAATCTGGGAACCCTGGACGGCCAAGACCACCGCCGCCACCATCCAGGGCCAACCCCTATTAATCCATCGACCGGCACCCTGCCGACCATCGGCCGCCCTGCTGCTGGATGTGGCCCGAGATTCCATGGGCGTTAGTGCGCCTCAGACGACCAATTGGAGCCCCAGTCCCCCACTCCGGCGTACCTGGGTCTCCTGTCTCCATCCCCGGCGTACTTGTATCCCCTGTCTCTGCCCCCGGTGTACTTGTGTTCCCTGTCTCCGCCCCCGATGTACTTGTGGCATCGGCGTCCCGCCGGTGTCTTCAGGGCCTCCGTCAACCGTGCCACATACTCCATCGACAGATTCCCAGCCCCCCGGCCCTTCGAGATCAACCCTTACCGCCGCCCTGACCACTCATCCCAAAACCGACCTGAGCCAAAGCCGGGATCCTGAGCACGCTCCCGCAGCGAAAGCCCTCCACCGCCCTCACCACCTCGAGTCGAATCGCCTCCCGCTGCTCCGGCGTCAAACCATCCAAAACCTTGTTCAGGCTGCACCCCATCTGCGACATCAACTCCCAGAACTCCCCCCCTTGCCGGGCGAAGATCGACAGCCGAACCGCCTCGACCCCGACACCATCGAATCCCGCCGCGCCGAGCGCTTCGGCCAGTTGACCAGGATCGGAGAGGCCCAGCATGCCCGGCTTGGTGGAGTCCAACGCCGGCAAGACCACCTGCCGATTGACCGCCACATTGAGGGCCTTGAAACCGGGGCTGTTCTCCGTCGGCGTCCACGTGCTCATGGCCAATCGCCCGGCGGGTTTCAACCAACCACCGACTCGTCGCAGGACATCGACCACCTCGTGGCAGAAGATAAACGACCACCGCCCGCACACCGCGTCGAATGATCCAGCCGCGGCCTCAAACTCCTCCACCGGACAAACCTCGAACTCGATGTTCTCCAGCCCCAGGTGCTCGGCCCGCTCCTTGGCCGTCTCGACCATCTCGGCCACCGGATCAATGGCCAAAACCCGGCCCCGCGGACCAACCTTCATAGCCAACGCCAACGACGGATCTCCGATCCCGCAGCCCACGTCCAACACCCGATCGCCGGACGACAAACGCAGGGCCTCGACCATTCGCTGCGTCACCGGCCAGGTGAAGGCGACGATATGAGGCTCCCAGCAACGCCAGCCCGGGGCCACCCTGGCCCAGTCTCGTGCCGCTCGCCGATCTGTTTCCTCGCGGTCGCCCATCTCAATTCAGCAGTGCAATGGCGATGAGCAGATACAAACCAGCGCTCATCGCGTCGTTGATAGTCGTAATCACCGGACCCGTGGCGATTGCCGGATCGATCCCCAGACGCCGGAAGGCAAACGGCAGCGTCGCCGCCAGCAGGCCCGCCAGCAGGATGGCGATCGCCATCGACGACCCCACCGCCATCGAGACCCGCCCCAGTTGGACACCCCCGTGCGACCCCATCATCCCCGCTTCCCCGGGCAGGATGCCCGCCCGCAGAAACGCCAACGTCCCCAACCCGGCGATCAAACCGCCGATCAGCCCGATCAGCAGGACGATACGAAACTCCCGAGCCAGGGCCGTCCCCAGACTCGACGCCATGATGTCGCCCGTCGCCAGGGCCCGCACCACCACCGTCGAAACCTGCACCCCCGCGTTGCC
>CAZFMS010000235.1:0-7024 GCA_964520125.1 uncultured Planctomycetaceae bacterium | reverse complement strand
GCCGCCGACGAGTTGACGTAGGTCACCGGGACGACGGTCGCCTCCGTACGGCTCGCCAGGTCGTCCCACGCCTCCTCGAGCTGCTCGATCGCCGCCATGTCCGCCATGCTGCAGCCGGCCATCAGGTCAGGCAGGATCACCTTGACCCGGTCATCGGTCAAAATGTCCGCCGATTCGGCCATGAAGTGCACGCCGCAGAAGACGACAAACTCCGCATCCTTCTGCGCCGCTGCAAGTTGCGATAGTTTGAAGCTGTCGCCGGTGAAGTCGGCGAACTCGATCACGTCATCCTGTTGGTAGTGATGGCCGAGGATGACTAAACGATTGCCCAGCAAGGACTTCCGCGCGAGGATTCGCTCCCGCAAATCCTCGGCCGAGCTATCGGCATAAGCCGGCGGCAGCGGTGCTTGGTACGGCATGCCCAGTGAACCTCCCTAACCTATATGGATTCTAGTATGTTCCGGATCGGCCGCAACTTCCTCCGGGAAGCGAACGACCATTCTCCCCGGCACCGCCTCCAGGCACCAGATTTCCGGAATTCTGGATATGTCAAGGCGGTTGTAGCAACATTGTTTTTGCGAACTGCTGGACGCCGTAACTATATACTGGTACCTTGGTTACGATTCTCCACGATGGTGCCCAATAGCCAACTAGCTAGACCCGGAAAAGTTTTTAGTGCTCCCGGTGGCTCGTCCAAGATATAATAATGGGTGATTGAGCAGCGAGACCCACGCCCCCCATGGCGACGCCCCCCAGGGCGGTTTCCACCATGGCGCCAAGGACTTCAGTAAGGACAGTCATTTGGAACTAGGCCTCACCAGACAGCGAAGTACGGACCTGAATTTCTTCCTATACCGGCGTGCGCTCCATCCGGAGCTGTTTCATATCTACCTGGAAAAGCACATCGAGTACAGCAACTTCCAGGCCGATATCTGGATCATCGGACTAAGCCATCTTGTGACTATCCAGTGCGGCGGGTCCATGGTCACCGAGTTGACCGCCGTCCCCAGCGACCTCCTCACCGATCGCAGCCTGGTCACTCAATTCCGATTCCGAGGCGAACGGGACTTCCAGTACCGTTTCAACGATGAAATGCTCTACATCTTCAGCAGCCAGGTCGAGGAGACCACCGAGCACATCTTCCGCACCACCTACCGGGATCTGGTCCGCTACGCCCAGAAGAAGGGCATCTTCGTCCCCTACAGCCAATGGAGGACCGAAGGCCTGGATCCTTTCACCTTCATTGACTATGAGACGCGGCAGCATGAACTACACGTCCATGCCTACCACGCCTTTCCCGGAGAGTGGCGTTTCCTGAGGACCCAGTCAATCTTCGAGACCAGCCCCAAGGCCCGCCAGCGCTGAGCCGACCGTCACCCCCGTTTCAACTTCTTCTTGCAGAATGATCCGCCCGGTCGTCTCTACCAGTGCACGGCCCATCTCCCTCCCTGATCGGCCACCGGGAAGAGGGGCTCCGCCAACATCACAACTCGCATTAATGCGGGTGACGAAGCACTGGGGTCATGGATAGACGTACTCTCGCGGGGGGTCATCCCGCCCGGTTCCGGCCCAGAGCTTGTTGTGGGCTTTGGTGCGGTCGATGCTGCCCGCCAAGACTAGCTCGCCGGTGAGCGGGTCGATCTGGTAGCCTAGTTGCTGGAGGGTCATCGTCGCCGCGTGGCCGTCGACAAACACGACGTTGCCCTTTCCCTTATGCCGAGCCTCGACGGGTGAATGGCCCAGCTCTTCCAGTGCACTGCTGGGGTTGGGGCTGAAGGCCTGCTCGCCACCGCCCGGGTCGCCGTAGAACGCCCGCTTGGGCGGATCCAACCAGTAAGAGTGATTGCCATGGGGAGCAGCCCCGCCACGGCTATCGGCCACCAGCACGGTCTGGCCGGGATCACGAATCCGGTTCTCATTGACCGGCCAGTGCACCCAATTGTCGTTCAGGGTCCGGGAGTTGCCGAGGTAAGTGCCGTTGTAGCCATAGGCGCCGTTGCGAACGTCATTGGTGAACCCGGACATGGCCGGATCCTCCCAGTACGAGTTGTCGATGATCATCGAAGCGTTGAAGCTCGTCTCGTCGACGTACTTATCGGGGTCTATGATCGGACCGAGGTCCTCACTGAGGAACCACTGCCAGCGGGGGGCCTTACGCTTGAAGTCGCGGCCGAAATCGTGGTAGTAGTCCTGCATCACGCCGTTGGCATCGGGCTTGGTCTTCAATCTAACGGGGGCAAACACGCCGTACTTGCCCAAATACATAACGTTCTGTGTCCCGATTTGCTTCAGGTTGGACAGGCAAACACTCGTCTTGGCGGAACTCCTCGCGGACGCCAAGGTAGGCAGGGCGATCGAAATCAACAGGGCAATGATCGCCACCACGACCAGCAACTCGATAAGCGTAAACCCTCGGCCGGGTCTCCTCCCACCAACGTACTTGATCATCATCATGTCCTGATCTCCTAACTTGGTCATCACCATGTCCTGATCTCCTGGCAGCATTCAACGCCTCCTGCAGCAGGCCGTATCCGGCCGGTATCCTCGTCCAGGGCCCGTGCTGGCCCACCCCCTGCAACCGCCTCACCGGCCATCCCGGGGCGATCTGATTGGCCATTCGGAAGGCACCCCGCGGCCGGTGTCCAGCAGCAGAGCAGCGATCATACTGAGACTCAGTCTCAATTGCAAGCCCTGATTCGATGTGCCTCCGGGGTAACTCAGAGGACCACATCCTGGATCGTAACTATCTGTGAATAAACGGATTATGGCGTAATAGGGCGACACTGGAGAGCCGTGAGGGCCGCCGCATTCAGACTCAACCAGGGACAAGTTCCCACCTGGGCAGCGGGCCATGATCCTGACGGGGCGGCCTGCTGTGCACTATCATCACCGCCCTATCCACCGGTCGGCGGGCAGGCCGACGGGGGGCCGACCAACCGATAGGGCGAAGGCAACACCGCAGGCGACATGACCCCCAACGGCATCATACGCAGAACCGTGACCATCCTGGGGCTCCTGAGTCTGTGCTCCCTCACGCCGGGATGCAGGTATCACGTCGACTGGCCGGAGGGGCCGGTCGAGACGCGGGCTGCCGAGCAGGGCGCGGTCTGGCGGAGCTACTCGATCGGCGATGGTCGGCGGCCCGACTATCGGCAGCGTTTGGAGAACGGCCGGGTCGCGGCCTTGCTCTTCGACGGCGACGGCCGGGCCGACGAGACGGTCGACCTCCTGGGGGATCACCCTGATCGGCCGCACTTCATCATCATTCTCGACGGCGTGCCTTTCGATGTAGTCCAGGCGATGTACGAAGAAGGGTGTTTTCGTCTATTCAGCCCGCCGGCGCGGGTGGTCAGCATCTTTCCGGCCATGACCGACATCGCCTTGTCGCGCATCTTTCACACCCAGCCGTGCATTGCCGCGGAGGCTCTCTACTTCGATCGGGATAGAAACGCCCTCAGTGACGGCAACCAGGTGTATCTTAGCGGGGAGAATGCCCCTTGGGTCCCGGCGGTGGCCTATCACGCCCCCCAGAGCGTCGCGGTGGACACCTATCTCAATCCCTGGGCCGTTTTCTCCACGGAGCTTGGTCAGATGCACCGCCTGTTTCATAAGTCCGAAGGCCCCGTCGCAGTGGCCTATTCGGTGGGCACGGCGGGCATCGGCACGAAGGAGGGAGAAAAAGGCATCCGGGCATACCTCAAAGAGGTGGACAAGCTGTGCGAACGGGTTACTTACGACCGTCGGGGCCAGGTTCGATTCAGCATCCTGGCCGACCATGGACAGGGTCTGCAGCATTGCCGGCGGGTCAGCTTCAGCAAGCACCTGGCCGAGGCGGGGTTCCGGGTGAGCAAGTCGCTCCGCGAACCGAACGACATCGTCATCATCAGCTATGGCCTGACCACCTGCGCCCAATTCCACACCGATCGTCCGCGTGCCGCCGCCGAGGCACTGATCGGCCATCCGGATGTTGACCTGGCCCTGTTTCGCGAGGGGGAACAGGTCGTCGTGCAGAGTGCCCGGGGCCTGGCCACGGTCAGCAAGCGCGGCAAGGGCTACGTCTATGACCTGACCGGCGGTGATCCGCTGGGGCTGGCCTCGATCATCGAGGAGCTGCGGTCCACGGGGCAGGTCGCCGGGGACGGGACCATCGTCGACCGCGGCTTGCTGTGGGCTACGGCGGATCATCAATACCCCGACCCCCTGCACCGCATCTGGACCAGCTTCGACGGCCTGGTGGAGAAGCCGGCCGACGTGATCGTGTCGCTCGTGCCGGACGCGTGCCACGGTTCCAAGTTCTATCATTTCTTCGTCGCTCCGGTGGCCAGCACCCACGGTTCGCTGGACCGCATGAGCAGCCTGACCTTCCTGCTGAGCAACGCGACGCCCCATCCCTTGCCCGGCGTGCTCCGGGTGGATGATGTCTTGGAGGCCTTGCAGGTCCCGGGTGGCGGGCCATCGAGGGGTGAGGCGGCCGCGGTCGATGCTCCCTAGCTCGGGTTGGCGGCCCTTTCCCCGGGCGGTTTCGGGAGATACAATCGCCGGCCCTGCGGAAGGAGCGGACATTCCCGGGAGCACGTTGGAAACCAGAGACAGGAAGACGCGACATGAGCATCCTCGTTGACAAGAACACCAAGGTCATCACCCACGGCATCACCGGCAAGGCCGGGGCCTTTCACACCCGGCAGTGCCTTGACTATGGCACCCAGATCGTCGGCGGGGTCACCCCGGGCAAGGGCGGCACCAAGAGCGAACACGGCCTGCCGGTGTTCAACACCGCGGAGGAGGCGGTCCAGGCGACCGGGGCGAACTGCTCGCTGGTGTTTGTTCCGCCGGCGTTTGCGGCGGACAGCGTCATGGAGGCCGCGGCGTCGGGGATCAAGCTGGTGGTGCTGATTACCGAGGGCGTGCCGACCCTGGATATGGTGCGGGCCAAGAAGTTTCTGGCCGATGCGGGCTGCCCTCTGATCGGGCCGAACTGCCCGGGGATCATCACCCCGGGGGGGGCCAAGATCGGCATCATGCCGGGATACATCCACAAGGCGGTGAATGGTTCGACGAAGAACGTGGGCATCATCTCGCGCAGCGGTACTTTGACGTACGAGGCGGTGTGGCAATGCACCACCCGGGGGATAGCCCAAAGCACCTGCATCGGGATCGGGGGGGACCCGGTCAAGGGACTGAACTTCATCGAGCTTCTGGAGATGTTCGAGAAGGACCCGCAGACGGACGGCATCATCATGATTGGGGAGATCGGCGGGACGGACGAGGAGCAGGCCGCGGAGTACATCAAGGCCGAGGTCGGCAAGCCGGTGGCGGCCTTCATCGCCGGGCAGACGGCCCCGCCGGGCAAGCGGATGGGCCATGCCGGGGCGATCATCTCCGGCGGACAAGGCACGGCGGCGAGCAAGATCGCGGCCCTGGAGGCGGCGGGCATCGCGGTGGCCGCCTCGCCGGCAGAGATCGGGGCGACCATGGCGGGAGTCCTGGGCCTCGGGTAGGCGGTCATAATCGACCCCGGTCCGCGCGGTTCAGAGCGCGTCGGCCGCGGGCAGCGTTTTTTCTCCCCCGCGCCCTTCGCGGACATTTCGCGGGCGGAGGATCAGTGTTGCACGATTCTCGTTTTTCCAAAGTGCAATTTGCCGCAACGGCGCGCAACACTCCGTGTTTTTCCTTGGGCGGCGGCGCGGAAGGGGCGCCGGACCAGCGCCAGATTCTTGGCCGGTCCTTCCCGCAGGTCATTGGGTATTCTTGCTCACAGTTCTCAGAAGGGGGAGGTTCTATCTTCGGATGGTCGTCGCCGCGGTCGGCGATAGGTATCAACAGATGGGCGAAATCGCACATCCTACAAGAGGTTTGGCCCGCACAGCGGGATCCCACATGGCTCGCGCGCTAATCACCGCCGAGACGGCGGTGCCACAGATCCATGAGGCGGAGGTGTGATTCGGTGACGCATGGCGAGATTATTCGGCAGCTTACGCCGTGGCTGGAGCGGCAGCGGCGGCCGGGGTGGAAGCCGGTGGTGGCGTGGCGGCAGGGGGGCGTTACGGCATCCAAGTTCGCCGGGACGCCCTGGCTGGGGACCGATGAGCGTTGGCCGGTCTGCCGGCGATGTGAGCGGCCCTTGCAGTTATTGCTGCAGCTCAACCTGGATGAGCTGCCCGAGGAACTGGGCGATCGGTTCGGCCACGGCCTGGTCCAGTTGTTCTACTGCACCAACCTGGAGGCCGATTGCGAGGGCGAGCTGAAGGCTTGGGAGCCTTATTCGGCTTGCCACTTCTTGCGGGTAGTAGACCCATCGTCGGCACCGAAACCGCGCGTCCGGCCGCCACATAAGGGACTCTGGCCGGGGCGCGCGATCAAGCGGTGGCGCCGTATCCTTGACCTGCCCCAGGCCATGGAGCACGGCGAGTTGGGGCTGAAGTACCATCACGACTTCGACGCGGAGACCACGCGGATCGAATGCCCCGAACTGGGTCTGGTCTTCGACGGCCTGGAGTTGGAGGCCGAGGATGATGAGGGGCGTACCATCGACCAGGCGATCGGTTCGTGTGTCGCGGGCGACAAGCTGGCTGGCTGGCCCAATTGGGGCCAAGGCGTCGAGTATCCCGGCTGCCGGACGTGTGGCGGGCGGATGCAGCTCGTCTTTCAACTGGACTCGGAGGACAATCTCCCATACATGTTCGGCCGCTCCGGCTGCGGGCACATTACGCAATGTCCGGAGCACAAAGACCAGCTGGCCTTTAGTTTCGCCTGACCTGCCCCTGGTGAAGTTGCCACTATGTAGGTGGGACAGACACTTCCCGATCACCCATCGGCGGCGGGCGCGGCGTAGCGAGGGGGCCGGGCGTGGCGGAGGCCGCCGCCAACGCCGCGACTCAAGAGGGGCTGCGTAACTTGGGCGCTGAACTGAGGTTAGAAAGTTGGGAGTGCAGGGGTTCGAACCCTGGACCCACGGCTTAAAAGGCCGCTGCTCTACCAACTGAGCTACACTCCCCAGGGCACGTGTTAGCGGGCAGAAGTGGAC
>CAZFMS010000234.1:426-7054 GCA_964520125.1 uncultured Planctomycetaceae bacterium | reverse complement strand
GGGGCCATGGCGGGGCGTGCTGCACGAGTTCCAACGCCCGACAGGTGCTGGACTGGGCCCTCAAAGGAGCCCGGCCCGGCCCGGCGACGGGTCGACGGAAGGTGCTCTTCCTGCCCGATCAGCACCTGGGGCGGAACACGGCCTTTGGAATGGGTTGGCCGCTGGAGGCGATGGCGGTCTATGATCCGGCCGAGCCAGGCGGCGGGGTGAGCGATGAGCAGCTTGCTGGGGCGACCATGCTGCTGTGGAAGGGGCATTGCAGCGTACACCAGTTGTTCACCGCCCGACAGGTGGACGAGATCCGGGCCGCCGATCCGGAGTACCAGGTGATCGTCCATCCGGAGTGCGCTTGGCCGGTGGTGCAGAAGGCCGACCTGGCGGGGAGCACGGAGTTCATCATCAAGACCATCGACGGTGCCGCGCCGGGGAGCAAGTGGGCGGTGGGCACCGAGGTTCATCTCGTTCATCGTTTGGCCAAGCAACACGAAGGCGTCAAGGCCGTCCGACTGCTGGCCGGCATTCAGTGTTTGTGCACGACCATGTACCGCATAAGCCCGCGACACCTGGCCTGGGTACTTGACGAACTGGCCGAGGGCCGGGTGGTCAACCAGATCAAGGTCGATTCGGAGACAAAGACCCTGGCGCGGATTGCGCTGGATCGGATGCTGTCGCTGGTGGGAGATGGGGCGGCGAAGACGACCTCGGCTTGATCTGAGGCAGATGTGTGCCGCGGGCGGCTGGCCTGCCAGAGCATCGGTCGGAAACATGATCACGGGGCGACTGCCGGGCTGCCAGTGGCACTCCGGGGGCGTTCTATAGCATGCGATACACGTATGCACCGTGTATTATGATGCCATTAATCGTGTTACTCGTGAAGTGGACGGCCGGGGCACCGATGCGAACTTTGACAGCGCGTCGCAAGAGCATAATCAAGCGGTGCTCCGGGGGCACAACAGCGATCTTGCGCAGCGGCAGACGGTCAAGCAACTGACGATCGCTTAGGATCCTGCCGATTCTCTCGTACACTTCGGTGTCGCCATCGAAATAGGCCTGGCTTGTTGCCACCAGCAGTCGCCATTCTGCTTCGTCGGGAAAGAGCAACCACAGCATTGCCTTCACCGGCAGCTTCTCATCATCGAGCGCCTCGAGAAGCTCACCACCAACCGCGAGCTCAGCCTCTACCAGCGTTGCTGTATCCATCTCAGAACTCCACTCTTGCGGGTGGTGATCGCTTTGTACATGGCCTCCGCCTTCTCGCGACGGCTGGCTTCATATCGACTGCCGACTGCCCAGTCTTTGATTGTACTCCAATTGCTGCCTAATGCCAGATTCGAGCGTGATTCGGCGACCAGTGTGGTCTCGAGCCCGGCTGCTTTCAGGAGCCTCGCAAGACTATGAGTGTAGCATTCATCCCTCACATAACGTGGATCAGGCGGATAATCGTGACGACGTGTCTTCCTTGCAATACACGCCTTCAGTGCGCACTCGATCACGAAGCCCGCAAGATAGTAGGCTCCATCGTAGTGCTTGGCTTTCAAGAGAGATCGCACTTCAGCCAGGCGAATGCGAGCGACCTTCTGAAAACCCTCCCTGTTCATTTTCCCGGTGCTCCTGTAGATCGCCAGTTTCGCTGTGGGCATTGCTGCCCCCACTGACTCCTCCAGAGCCGGGCCGGGGATGGCCCGGCTCGCTTGGGAACGGGCCAGACCGCGTGGTGCGCCGTCAGATCACGCCCAGTGCTCTTCTACCCAGGCGACGAGTTCTTTTACGTGGTCGACGCTGCTTTGGAGCATCTTGCGTTCGTCGGCGGTGAGGTCCAGCTCGATGATCTTCTCTACGCCGTTGGTACCCAGCATGCAGGGGACGCCGACGAAGTTGCCGCCGATGCCGTATTCCTTGTCGCAGTAGGCGGCGCAGGGGAGGATGCGGCGTTTGTCCTTGATGATGGCCTCGGCCATCTGGACGCTGGCGGCCGCGGGGGCGTAGTAGGCGCTGGTGCCCATGAGTTTGACGATCTCTCCGCCGCCCATCTTGGTGCGCTTGATGATGGCGTCCAGCCGCTCCTGGGGGATCAGGTCGGTCACCGGGATGCCGGCGACGTTGGTGTAGCGCGGCAGGGGGACCATGTCGTCGCCGTGCCCGCCGAGCAAAAGGGCGTTGATGTCCTCGACGCTGCACTTGAGTTCCAGGGCGATGAAGGCCCGGAAGCGGGCGATGTCCAACACGCCGGCCTGGCCGAGGATCCGCTTGGTGGGCACCCCGGTGGCCTTCCAGGCGGTGTGGACCATGGCGTCGAGGGGGTTGGCGACGATGATGTAGACGGCGTCGGGGCTGGCCTGATAGGCCTGCTCGCTGACGGAGCGAACGATGCCCATGTTGGTGGACATGAGGTCGTCTCGGCTCATGCCCGGCTTGCGGGGGACGCCGCTGGTGATGATGACGATGTCGGAGCCGGAGGTGTCGTCGTAGCTGTTGGTTCCGACGATTTTGGCGTCGAACTTGTCGACCGGTCCGGCCTGGCAAAGGTCGAGGCCCTTGCCCTGGGGCATGCCCTCGACGATGTCCAGCAGGACGACGTCGCCCAGCTCCTTGGTGGCCGCCCAGGTGGCACAGGCTTCGCCGACGTGTCCCGCTCCGATGATGGTGATTTTTGGTCTGCGCATGGTGTGAACTCCTGCAATGTGTGGTTGTCAAGTCGCGAAGGGGCATGATACGGGGTGGCAAGGGCGGCGTAAAGCCCTGGGGGGCTGGTTCTGTGGTCTTTCCGCCGGCCACCCCCAACTGAAGTTGGGGGCAAGAGCTGGTCGGCTAAAGCCGACCCTCCTCGATGCCCCGACCGACCGGCGGCAGCACACCGCCGGGGGCGGGGAGGATCGCCTGGCAGTCCGTGGCAAGACGGAAGACAGCAGCCCGGGAATGCCGTTCCTGACCGTGAGGGCCACCGGCGAGACGCCGGTGCCACAGTACTGCCACGGGCTGCTAGCTGGTGGGCAAGGGACTGGCTTTGGGACTTTCGGGCGGGGGACTACACTCCTGGCATGGCGGAAGCACGCAAGGGCTATGACGGGGCCGGGATATTCTGTGTGGTGGCCACGCTGCTGGGGTGGTCGAGCGTCCTGTTGTTTCTCAAGTACCTGACCGGCTTCATCGACGCGTGGACGGCCAACGGGTGGCGGTACGGGCTTTCGGCGTTGATGTGGCTGCCGCTGCTGGTGGTTGGTTGGCGGCGGGGGACGCTGCCGGAGGGGATCTGGCGGCGGGCGCTGGTCCCGGCGGTGGTGAATTGTGCCGGCCAGGTGTGCTTCGCCCTGACGCCGTACTACATCGGGCCCGGGCTGGCCGGCTTCTTGTTGCGGATCTCGCTGGTGGTCTCCACGGCCGGGGCCCTGGTGCTGTTTGTCGATGAGCGGGTGTTGGTCCGGAGCGTTGTATTCTGGGGCGGCATGGGGCTGGTGGTGGCCGGTTCGATCGGGACGGTGGTGCTGGGGGTGGCGCCGATCGAGGGGGCCACCGCGGTCGGGATCGCGTTGGGCCTGGCGGCTGGGGCGTTCTTCGGTCTCTACGGGTTGTCGGTGCAGTACTGGATGCGGGGGATTCCGGCGGCGACCTCATTCTCGGCTATATCCCTGTACACGGCGGTGGGGATGGTCACCTTGATGCTGCTGTTCGGCGAGTCGCGCGGGGCGGAGGCGTTCGAGCTGAGCTTGGGGAACTGGGGCATTCTGGTGGTTTCGGCGTTGATCGGCATCGCCCTGGGGCATGTGTTTTACTATGCGGCGATGGCCCGGCTGGGGGTGGCGGTGGCCTCGGCGGTGATTCAGTTGGCGCCCTTCCTTGGCGGGGCGGCTTCGGTGGTGATATTCCATGAGGTCCTGACCGTGGGCCAGTGGGTGAGCGGTCTGGTGTTGTTGGTGGGGGCGTGGTTTTTGCTGCGTGCGGAGCAGGCTCGACCGAAGGACCCGGCGGTCGATGAAGCTGCCGCCGATGGAGCCCGTGGACAACCCGGGGGCGGTGGTTCGTGATCCCGAGGTCTCTTCGGGTCGGCGGTAGGTTGCAGAGGGGTGAGCTACCGTTACGATCGGGGGCGTCGGTCTCGTTGTGGCGATCAGGTGCCGTCGGCAGTCGCCGGCGCATCAGAGAGGCGTGCCGCCTCGGTCAAGTCATATGGCAAGCGAGATTCAAGCAAGGGGATGATGGCCAAACCGAGCATCATGTTTCTGTGCACGGGGAACGCCTGCCGTTCGCAGATGGCCGAGGGGCTGCTGCGCGAGATGGCCGGGGATCGGTTCGAGGTCTATTCGGCCGGCGCGTTCCCGGCGGGCTACGTTCATCCGCTGGCCGTTGCGGCGATGTCGGAAGTGGGGATCGATCTCAGCGGGCACTGGTCGAAGGGTTTGGACGCGCCGGGAGCGCGGGAATACGACTATGTGGTGACGGTGTGTGACCATGCCCGGCAGGCGTGCCCGCTGCTCGAGGGACGAAGGGGCACGTTTCACTGGCCGCTGGAGGATCCGGTGACATTATATCAGCAGGATGAGGAGGCGGCGAAGGCGGCGGCCCGGGTGGTGAGGGACGAGTTGAAGGAGAGACTGTCCGGCCTGGTTCGCGACATGGAGGCCGGTGACGAGCCGCAGCAGTAGGCGCCGCCCTTCACAACTCGGCCGAAGCCGCACAATAAAGACGGCGGGCGACGACGAGGAGACATCATGAGCAGCACCCTAGGAGAATCAGCCGCGCTGCTGGCCGGTTGGCTGAGCGAGACTACCCGCGGTCTGGCCTTCACCGGGGCGGGCATCAGCACGGAGAGCGGCATCGCGGACTTTCGTAGCCCCGGCGGGGTATGGTCGCGTCATCAGCCGGTGATGTATCAAGACTTCCTGCGCGACCCGTCCGAGCGGCGGAGGTACTGGGAGATCCGCCGGGAGAGCGTTCCGGAGTTCATGGCGGCCAAGCCGAACGCCGGGCACGATGCTTTGGCCCGGCTGGAGGCCGAGGGGCACTTGCTGGGGGTGATCACCCAGAACATCGACGAACTACACCAGCGGGCGGGCAGCAAGCGCGTGCTGGAGGTGCATGGCACGGCGATGCGCGTGCATTGCCTCAGTTGCGACAAGCGTTATTCGTGCGCGGAGATCCAGGACCGGTTGACGGCGGGCGATGCCGAGCCGCGCTGCGACGATTGCGAGGGGATCCTCAAGTCGATGACCGTGTCATTTGGCGAGGACCTGCCCGCGGACGTGTGGACGGAATCGGTGGAGTTGGCCGGGGCTTGTGAGTTGTTCCTGGCGCTGGGGTCGAGCCTGGTGGTCTATCCCGCGGCGAGCCTGCCGGAGATCGCCAGCCGAAGTGGGGCCCGGGTGGTGATTATCAACCGGGACCCGACGCCGATGGACTCCTTGGCCGATCTGGTGATCCAGGGGTCAATCGGCGAGAGCATGCAGGCGGTGATGAAGGCCCGGGGGAACGGGGGGTAAGGCGAACGGCGGATGCTCCGCCAGTCCAGGGTTGGGCGCCGGGGGCGACCAGTTTCCTCGACGCTCCAGTGGCTTGGCAAGGCGGGCCTGAACCGGTAGAATGCAAGGTAAATACCGCGTATTGAGCACCTTGGAGGAGGATGTGATGTTCACTTTCTCGGCATTCTTCGTAATTATGGATCAAATCTTTTGGGGAACGGTAAACTGGATCTTGAGCTTGTTCGGCGTTGCGCTGTGATCCGGCTGCCGGCCTGAGCTTGCCCGGCGCCTTCATGTCCGGTCTACCTCGAATGACTGTTCCCGGAAGCCGTGTCGTTCCCGCGTGAGCGGTTCGCCATTCTCGCCTTAGGGTACCTCCACGGTCCTCGCAGGAATGCCGGGCGGGCGGTGAGTTCATCTGCGCCGCCACCCACTCCACACGAGACTGTGAGCTGCGCAGGTAGGTTGCTGCTGCTCAGGCCTTGGGGAGGCGGCCGAAGCGGTCGAGCTGGTGGAGGGTGGCGCGGAAGTCCTTGGGCGGCGGGGCCTGGAACTGCAAAGGCTCGCCCGTGGCCGGGTGCGGGAATGCGATGGACGAGGCGTGGAGGCTGAGGCGTTGAATCAAGGGGCGTTCCGGGCGGCGGCGGCTGGGTCGATAGCCGGCCTTGAAGGAGGAGAGCATCAGACCGACGGCCCCTCCGCGGATCGGATCGACGGCCAGAGGCAGGCCCGCGGACTCGAGGTGCAGCCGGATTTGGCCTTTGACGGCGGTGCGTGGGCGGCATTCCAACAGGGCGAATCCGATGAAGGTTTCCAGGACGCGCCAATCGGTTACGGCGGTCATCCCGTTTCGATCGTCGATGCAGGCCGGTCCGCGGCGAAGGACGCTCTGCCTGATCGGCCGGTCGATGGTGCCGGATTCCACGGCCACCGGTCCGCGGACGATGGCCAGAAAGCTGAGGTCCAGGGTGCGGTCGGCGAGCTGGTCCGGCACGCGTTTGGCCAAGTCCTCGGTGCGGGCTAAGGCCAGCAAGCCGCTGGCTTCGGGGTCCAGCGGGTAGGCGGGATGAAGCTCCTGGTCGACGTCTGAAATGATGCCCTGGGCTACGAGCTGCTCGATGACGCCGGGGCGTTCGTCCGGGCCGCCGGTGAGCCAGGTGCGGGCCGGTTTGTTC
>CAZFMS010000234.1:0-416 GCA_964520125.1 uncultured Planctomycetaceae bacterium | reverse complement strand
GGATGATATCGTCGTCGTGGTGGAGGATCTCGACGGATGGTGAACGGATGTGCCGGGGTGCGGAGCGCTGATCCGGGCCTTTCGGGCGGCGGGCTCTGGCAGGATGTCGGTGCTCGTTCATCCCGCGATTATATCGTCGGCGTCGGCATGCCGCATCCCGCCGCGAACGTGGCTCTATGCTCGGCGCCATTCGAGGTGAAGACATCGGCCTGGGCTACAGGACCGCATCCTACAGGACTCCGGTAAGCTGGCCGGTCCACGGGCTCATGCCCCGGGCAGCCAGATCACTCGGGCAGCGGCATTCGGTCGATCGGCACGAGCGGGATGATGAAGACCTCGCGAATTCGATCGATGGGGACCGCGGGCCGGACCAACAGACTGACGACGAGTCGCTTTTTCGGATTTTCCACCAGTTC
>CAZFMS010000233.1:0-7079 GCA_964520125.1 uncultured Planctomycetaceae bacterium | reverse complement strand
TGCTCATAAGAAGAACATCGGCAACTACGACGTTTCAATCTTAACATGCTCTAAGGCTCCGTCGTTGTTGATTCAACGGCCCAAGTCAGCCGGGTCGTCCTCGGCCCGGTCTCTGTCGAAGACCCCAAACACTCACCCGTCGGGGGGACAACCCGTCAAATCAAGCGTGACCGCGCGCTGGAGCATTTCACGCTCGCGTGTGTCCTGGAAGAGCCGCGGGCTTCAGCCCGCGCGGCCTTGCCTGGGAGAAATCTCACGATTGGCTGCGTCACCGGCAAACGTGAATCGCCCCAGAGCAATTCACGTTTCACTGCAGCGTCGCCCCTTGTGGGCGGCGCCGCCCTGCTGTCGGCCTCGATAAACTCGAGTGCAGGTCTTTCGCTCCGCGCCGCCTGGACCACGGCAGCACGACGGCCAACGGAACTACGAGTAGCGGCGGCAGCGTACCGCAGATGATGGTGAAGGTGACGTCCGGAGCGGTGCACTCCGGCTGAAGGTATTCCACCCAGGCCTCGCTGACCGGCCGACCGTCACTGGCCGACTCGGTGGGCAGCCCCAGGACGTGCAGGACCGTTGCCGCGGCATCCATGACCCGCACCTGCCGGCACAAGTCTCGGCCGGCGGCAATCCCGGGGCCGTTCATAATGAAGGGAATAAACCGATCATCGGCGATGTCGAGAAAATGCGTGTTGCAGTGCCCGCCATGATCGGCGGTGAGGATGATCACCGTCTCGTCGAGCAGGCCTTCGGTCTCCAGGGCCTCGATCATACGTCCGATCGCGGAATCGACCCGGGAAACCTGGGCCAGGTATGCCTCACTCATCCAGCCGTGGCGATGTCCGGCCCCGTCCGGCTCGCCAAAATGCACGAAGATCAAATCCAGCTCGACTGCCCCAACGGCGGCAACCACCTCTGCCGCCAGGGTGTCCACGTCGCCGGTCAATCTCCAAACGTCGACCGCATCTTCCTCGCAAAGATAGGCCAGCTTGCCTTTGTTGATGAAGAACCCCACGCCGAAGCCCGCGTCCCCGGCCAGGTCGAAGATCGTCGGCGCCGCCACCCGCCCGGGGATCGTCGAATTCGCGTACACCCCGTGCTGCCGGACTGCTTGACCGGTCACCATAGAAATATGATTCGGCAAGGTCACCGAAGGCATCTCGTTCAGGCCGGTGGCCTGATAGCTGCCGGTGGCGATCAATCGCTGCATCACCGGGGCGTCCGCGATCTCGATCGCGTCCGGCCGAAGCCCGTCACAGCTGATCAGCAGAACCCGCCGCTGCTCGAGCCCGGGCTGACCCCGAGCGGGGCTCGCCCCCAGCAGCGCCATCGCCGCAATAAACGGGGCCGCCGAACGCAAGAAAGACCGGAGGCGTGCATTGGAGATCAGATCGCCCTCGGCCATTCGCTGTCGATTCATGCCGTCGCCTGATCGGCCCGCAAGTCAGGAATCAATCGAGCGTGCATCCGCTTCGTGCCCGCGAGGATGGGGATGTTCTCCGCCGCATAACTGGCCACGTCGACCGGCCAGACCGCCCCGCCCTGATGATTGGTGATCACCCCGCCGGCCTCTTCGATGAGCAACGATCCGGCGGCCAGGTCCCACAACTTGGCCTCCCGGGCGTAGGCGGTGTCCACCAGACCGGCCGAAACCCAGGCCAGGTGCAAGCACAACGAACCGAAGTTGCGCGCCAGATAGTGGTCCATCCAGCCGCGAACCACCGGGGGAATCGTTCGCCGGCGGAACGAGGAAAAGGCGACCGTGGTATCACTGTCCACGCCACGGTCGCCCAACATCATGCGCTGATCATCACAAAAGGCACCCGCCCCCGCGGCCGCCGAATAGGTCCTTCCGGCGGTCGCATCATGTATGGCCCCGGCGACCGGTCGTCCGTCACGCAGCACACCGACCGAGGTTGACCATATACCGATGCCCCGGCCGAAGTTCCGGGTCCCGTCGATCGGATCGACGACCCAGCAAAACTCGGCGGAGGCGCAGGCGGCGTGGAGTTCGGGTCGGTCGACGCATTCCTCGGTGACCACCGCGTGCGTCGGATGCTCATCAGCCAGGGCGTCCAGGATCACCCCTTGCGCCGCATGATCCGCCTCGGTCACCGGAGTGTCATCGTCCTTGCGCGAGACGACCACCCTGCCGAAGTACCGGCGTCCCTCTTCAGCCCCCAACCGGGCCAGCCGGGAGGCAACGAGGCGAAGTTGCTCAGCCTGGAGCTTACCTGCCATAGTACAGCCGATTCTCACCGCTTTGCGGTCGGCAGGCAACCGCAAGACGCCCTAGCCCTACCAGTAAGGCGCATTAAAGCACCGCAGGAATAGATGTAGCGTCGGGGCTTGTCCCCGGCGCCGCCCACAAGAGGCGACGCTACAGTGATACGTGAATTGCTCTTGCCGTGCTATACCTTGAAGCAGCCCTTGCCCCGGCCCACGGCACTTTGCAGTTGCCGGCCATCTACTCTCGAAACGCCGTAACCACCAGCGCGTCGTTCTGACCGCCGAAGCCGAACGAGTTGCTCAGGCAGGTCTTGACTTCGGCCTTGCGGGCTTGGTTGGGGATGTAGTCCAAATCGCAGGCCGGATCGGGTGTCGAAAGGTTCATCGTCGGTGGCAGCATGCCGTCGCGGATGGCCAGGACGCAGGTGATCAGCTCGCAGGCCCCGGCCGCGGCGATCAAGTGCCCCAGCATGCTCTTGACGCTACTGATCGGCACGCCGCCGGCCCGCTCGCCAAAGACCGACTTGATGGCCCGGGTCTCGATCTTGTCATTCTCCAGCGTGCCCGTGCCGTGGGCGGAAATATAGTCGATGTTCTCAGGCCTCAGCCCCGCGTCCCCGATGGCCCGGCGCATCGCCGCGATGCCCCCCCGGCCTTGGTCGTGGATATCGGTGATGCGGAACGCATCCGCCGTCGAGCCGTAGCCCACCACTTCACCCTGGATCTTCGCCCCCCGCCCCTTGGCGTGCGCCAACTCCTCCAGGATCAACATCCCCGCACCCTCGCCCAGCACGAAACCGTCGCGCATCCGATCGAAGGGCCGACACGCCGTCTGGGGAGACTCGTTCCGCGTGGACAGGGCGGTCAGCCGGTTGAAGCCGGTCACCCCGAACGGATGGATCATCGTATGGCAGCCGCCGGAGATCATCACCTCCGCATCGCCGCGGCGGATAATGCTCATCGCCTCGCCGATCGCCTGGGTGCTGGCCGCACACGCGGTGAGGGTGTTGAAACTGGGGCCCTCCAGCCCGAAGAGATGGGCGATGTGGCCGGCGGCCATGTTGGGCTCTTGCTCTGCCTCGACCACCATCTTCAAACGGGCATGAGCGACGTCGGCCCAACGCTGAGAGTCCAGGTTGTCCCCCTCGTAGTCCCAGCCGTCCACGGCCGCGGCGGTGAAATTGACGAAGTCCGTCGGACCCTCGCCTCCGCCCAGATAGACCCCCATGCTCTTCTTATCCAGTCTCGCGGCCGAGCCCAGATCGGCCGCGTCCCAGGCCAACCGGGCCGCTGCCAGGGCGAATCCCGCCTGCCGGCTCACGTCTTTGTGGGTTTCGTAATCTGCGCCCAGGAATCGATCCAGAGAGAAGTCCCGAACCTCGGCGGCGAATTGCGTAGGAAACGTGCGGGCGTCAAAGATGGTGGTAGCGGCCACCCCACTCTCCCCCGCCAATATACGACGCCAGGCCGCCTCGATGGCGTGCCCCAAAGGGGTTATCCAACCCATTCCGGTAATCACCACTCGCCGGCTCATTCGTGGCACCTCCGAATGACCAAGGCCGCTGTCTGGCCCCCCGACATTGCCGCGGCCACCGACAGCGCCGTCTCCGCTCGGCAATCGATCGGGTCGCCGCGAACCACGTTCAAGCCACAGGCCGGGTCCACCTCCGCCGTGTTCAGCGATGGCGGTATGACCCCCCGATGCATGGCCATGGCCGTCACCGCCAGGTCGATCGCCCCGCTGCCCGCCCCGTTGTTGCCCAACGACCCCTTGGTCGCCAGAACCGGTACCGAACTCGCCAGATCGCCGAAGACCTGCCGGATGGCCGCCGCCTCCGAAGCGTCATGATCCTTGGTGCCCACCCCGAAAGTGTTGATCAGGTTGATTCCCTCGGGCCCCACCTTGGCCTCGGCCAAGGCCTTGGAGATCGCCAGCGACAGCGCCCGGCCGTCCGGCTGAGGCTTCATCCAGTGACTGGCGTTGGCCGCGGCCCCGAAGCCGATGATCTCCCCGTAGATCCGCGCCCCGCGACGCCGGGCATGCTCCAGCTCTTCCAGGATCATCAGCCCGCCGCCCTCGCTGGCTACCATCCCGGATCGCGAAGCATCGAAGGGCCGGCATGCCTCGGCCGGTCGTTCGTTGTACTCGGTGGACAGACGCCCCAGCAGCAACTGACGCATCACACCCATGGGGTTGACCTTGTTCTCCGCACCGCCGCAGATACAGATGTCCGCCGCGCCGCGCTCGATCGTCCTGAAAGCCTCTCCCACCGCCAGGTGAGAACTGGCCTCTCCGCAGGTCATCGTGTTTGACGGGGCCTGACAGTCGTGAACGATGGTCACGTGGCAGGCCAGCATGTTCGGCAGAAACTTCAGCAGCCACAATGGGGTGAGGTTGCGCATCCCATCGCTACCCCACTTGGTCAAGCTGAACCCCCGGTCCGCCTCCGCCTCGGGGCGCTCGCAGGCCGTCGCCAGGGCCCCCGCCAACTCGGTCAGGTCCGCACAAATCGCCCCCGCCCCGATATTGGCCCCGAAGCGTGTCGAATCCACATTGACCGGGCCGTCGACTTCCCCACGCTCCACCAGGCACTTGGTCTTCAGACCGGCATCCTTGACCGCGTAGTAGGCGGCCATGACCGCCAGCTCGATATCCCGGGCCATCACCTTGGTGGCCTTGCGGTAGCCCTTGGGAACGCAATCCTTGACCTTGCCGGTCTTGACCTCCCCCGCGATCTGCGAGGCGAAACGACTTGGATCGAAGGCCCCAATCCGTTCAATCCCACAACGGCCCTCGATGAGGCCGTCAAAGGTCTCGGCGATCCCCAAGCCCAGCGGCGTGGCCACGCCCAGCCCGGTTATGGCAACACGAGGTTTCATCTTCTCCTCTGGCTTCTCGCCGCCGACCGCGAATCCCCCCAGGAAACCTGTCCTCGACGGCCGGAAACGCCTCTCGGCTCCGGAACCTGATTCTATCTTCCTGCAGCCTGCGGGGCCGTCTTGAGTCTACCAAAGCCCCCTCAGCCGCCGGGCGCCCTCAACCAGAGTCCGCCGCGACAGCACGGCCCGCCTTCTCCGTCGAGATGTTGTAGGTCTGGAGCAACGCCTTGAAGTCCTCCGTGAAGACGAAGTTCTCTTCCGGAAAGACCATCCCGCGAAGGTTCTTGTCTATGTGGGAGAACACGATGTCGATCTCCGCCAACGGCTCACCGTCTACCGACACCCGCCCGGTGATGATGGCCGCCTCCGCTGAGACCTGGTCGATGGTGGCCTCGAATCGAAGCTGCTCCCCCGGACGGACCTCCCGTAGGAACCTGGCCCGCTTGACCTTGGCCAGAATCACCTTCTCCTTGAAGCCGCGGGCCTCTCCCACCAGGATGCCCGAGGTCTGGGCCATCCCCTCGACAATCAGGCTCGCCGGCATCACCGGATAACCCGGGAAGTGATCGTGTAGGTGCTCTTCGGCGAGGCTGACGTTCTTGATCGCCGTCGCCCGGACGCCGGATTCGAACTCGGTGAACTTGTCGATCCAGATCCAGCGCACCGCCGTTAAGCCGCCACTTTGGTGGTCACGTAGTTCACGATCGTCCCCACAGTGAACAGGTTGGGCATCATCGACACCTCCGGGTCCTTTTCGAACTCGGAAAAGTCGGCGTGAGGCATGGATGCCTTCAGCGTCTCCAGCCCCTTGGTCGTCATCTTGCCGCTCTCGACATAGTCCGGATTGTTCAAGATGTCATCCGGGAACAGCTCGCCGCGAGGGATCTTGATCGAAAAGGTCTTCTCCAGGCGAAAAACAATGTCGAGAAAGTCGATCGACTCAGCGCCCAAATCACTCGTCAGCGTGGCTCCTTCCAGAACCTCGTCGTCATCGACACCCAAGGCATCAACCAGTACCTCCTTAACTTTCGCAAATACGTCTTCTCGACTCATCGCCATGCCAGATATCCTCCCTGCAGGGCTCTCAACCGTTTGTCGCCGGCCCGGTGGCCACGCTCAACGCGGACCCACCGCCCAGTAGCTCAAATCGCTTGCGCGCGTCTGACACCAACCTGCGGTCCGTGTCCGCGAACATTCTATTCTCTTCGACCAGGTTGTAATGTCGCAGCTTCAACCGGGCCTTGACCATCTCCTCTTCTTCACACCGACCGTGGGCCTTGAACTCACTCGCCATATCCTCGATCCGGATGGCCTCGACAGTGACTTCCAGGCTGCGCCCAGGCGTCATGAAGCTCTTATAATTGATATTCTTGGCCTCCTCCAAGACCACCATGCTATGGGCAAAGTCCTCTGTGGTTCGAACCAGCCAAGCCGCCGATTGGACCATCGCCTCCAGCATCAACACCCCGGGCATCACCGGAAAGCTCGGAAAGTGATCCGCCAAATACTCCTCCGCCAGCGTCAGCGACTTGCTGGTGACAATCCGCACGCCGGGCTCCAGGGCGATGATCCGATCAACAAGAATGAACCTCATGGACTGAGTATTCCCTCGGGCCCAACGGCCCTCAGACGTTCACTTCTACGACTACAATTCCAGCCGAGGCCACCATCTGGCCGCCAACGCCGAACCTGGTTTTCTAGCCCAACTTCTGTCCCTTTACAAGCCCACTCTGCCCCAGACCAGTGCCCTGGTGACGACTCTATGGAACGCAACTCATTGTATAGAATACACTTACGTGCAAAAATGGTCCCGGACTCAACCTCCGGATTTAGAGAGGCCCTCGCATCAGTTGACGATCAGAGCCGCGACCGTCAGGGAGCGGTGCCGTGTGGAACAAGTCAAAACGTCGAAACTCGTGGGTTAGAGCACTTTAAGCATGACATGGCGCATACCCACATGAGGTAAACCACCC
>CAZFMS010000232.1:0-7085 GCA_964520125.1 uncultured Planctomycetaceae bacterium | reverse complement strand
CTGGGACGCATCCAACAGTTGCACGAAGACGGTGTAATCCTGGCCTGGTTCGCCGCAACGCCAACCCTGGGCCTGATCCTCGGCCGCTGGATCGGATGCACCGCCCTTCACCTCGGCTGTACGATCCTGGCAGCCAAGGGCGTGGTCGCCGCCTGGGAAAAGGCCGACCACGAGGCCCGGATGCCCCAGATATCCCAGGCCGTTCGCCCGTTGGCCATCGCGGTGATCCTGCACGGAGGCGTGAACGCCTTATTCTTCTTCTGGAACGCCAAAGGTCTGCTCTTCTAGGAAACAGGGAACAGAATCCGAACGATGTGCGCGCCAGGGGCGACTGGCCTGCCATTGATGTCCCGGCGTGGGTCCCACTGTCCGGACCCGACCGCAGCGCCATGCCCCGTGACCACCAGGAAGCGCAAAAACAAAGCGACAGATGCGCCAGGCCGACCACGAGTGTTCGGGCCGGAGAGAGGAATGAAACGTGGTCAAACCCTTGGCGACGCACCTGTCGCTCTTACACTACTTTGGTATTGCAAGCGACGTGCCAACAGCCGCCGGTTTGCCGCTCCATCTCCCCCTCGGCCCACCGCGAGAGCCGCGACGCACCAGGAATCCCCGAGAACGCTTGCCACCGAGCTATACTCGGACGGCAAGCCGATCCGCGACCTGGCGCCGCCACCGATCCGTACGATCGCGGACTGATCGACACCCGCCATTTGCCTGCGGCGCGGGCGGAATGTCGCGCATATTGTGGGTGCCTATTCGCAACCCCGCCGCGGGGCAATTCGGCAAAGAGACCGCAGCTCGCCCCCGGGACATCCTGCGACGCGACCGCCACGGCCCGGCCCCCGTGAGCCCGGCACGAGGAAAGTGCTCCCATCGACCGGCAGCCGCAGCCGGATGGCCGGGGATCGTCGCCGGTCTTCCCAGAATTGGGAGACCTCGAATCACCATTATCGTTACTGCGAAACGCCCTAAGGAATGTGATTAAGTTATCGGACGTCCCCACGAGCCCCCCCGGAGCCGAATAGCCCCAGCCAATCAGCCAGCCAGATTCACGCCGCGCCCGCCCCGGCAAGCATGGTGTTGATGGCCGAGGCGGCTATCTTGCCTTGTTGGACAGCGTCCACCAGCTCCGCTCCTTTGCTGATACAGTCGCCGCCGGCAAACAGCTTGGACACCGACGTGGCCCCCGTGCCTGGATCCACCACCACCCGCCCGCGATCCACCTTCAGGAGCGGAATCGAATCGAGCAGGCCGGCCAGATGCTCCTGACCCAGAGCCTTGACGATCATGTCTGCCGGCAGGGTGAAGTTCGACCCGGCAACGTATTCCAGTTTCGCCCGCCGCCCGCCGTCGGCTGAGCGGGTCCGAATGAACTCGACCCCACTGGCCCGGCCACCCTCCGAGGTTATCCTGAGCGGCGACGCGGAGAACTGCCAGATGACCCCGTCCGACTTGGACAACTCGAACTCGTAGGCAAATGCCGGCATCTCCTCCGCCGTCCGACGGTAGGCGATGGTCACTTGCTCAGCGCCGAGTCGGGCCGCCGCGGTGGCCACGTCGACCGCGGTATTCCCCCCTCCAATGACCAGGACCCGCCGCCCGCACTCGCACTCCTCCAACGGCCCGGTGTGGGTCTGGAAGATAAAGTCCAGGGCCTCCCAAACCCCCGGCAAGTCCTCGCCCTCGATACCCAGGGATCCCGTCTTGCCCAGCCCCACGCCCAGAAAAACCGCGTCGTAGCCGGCCAGAAGTTCTGCGATCTTCCCCCCGTCGACCGCGGTGCCCAGCCGCAGATCGATGCCCCCGATCGCCAGGGCCTGATTGACCTCCGAGAGGGCAAAGTCCGTGTCGTACTTGTAGAAGGCAATCCCGTAAGTGTTTATCCCGCCGGCCATGGCCCGGGACTCGAAGATGGTCACCGCGTGACCACGCTTCCGCAGCTCATGAGCACAGGCCAACCCCGCCGGGCCGGCCCCGATTACCGCCACCCGCCTGCCGGTGTCGGAGCCCGCGGTGAAGAACGAGACTCCCCCCGGGCCGGCGGATTCAACCGCTACATCGCAGGCGTAGCGTTGGAGTCGCCCGATCTGCACCGGGGCGCCCAGCAAGGTCTTATCCACACACGCCCCTTCGCAGAGAACCTCCGTGGGACAGGCCCGACCACACGAGCCGCCGAAGATGTTGGCCTCCAGAATCGTCCGGGCGGCGCCGATCGTGTCGTCATGGAGGATTCGACGGATGAAACCAGGCACGTCGATGAGCGTGGGGCAGGCCCGCGTGCAGGGCGCGTCGAAGCAGTACAAGCATCGCGAGGCCTCGGCGACGGCCTCGGCGTGCGAAAGGGGCTGCTGCAACTCGGTGAAATTGGCCGCCAGCTCGGCCGGTGACGGGCCATCCCCTCTCAGGGGATCAGTCATTTGCTCTTTGGGGCTTGAACTGCTCATGCGATACAATTATACACGTCCTCGACCATGGTAAAACACCGGCTGACCTACTATGCAGATCGACAGCACTTTTGACATTGTGATCCTTGGCGGAGGACCGGCCGGTGCCGCAGCCGCGATCTTCGCCGCGGAACGAGGTCTGAAGGCCGCGGTCCTCGAGCGGGAGGGCCATCCGCCCGTGGCCGTGCGACCCGAATGGCTCCATGCTGCGGGACACCAGATGCTCGACCGCGCCGGCGTTCCGACCACGGACACCGTCCTCGGCACCATCGGCAGGGTCAGATTCGTGGATCTCGCCGCCGGACGCGAAGCCTGGGCCACACCCAGCGTCAAGACCGAGATGGTCGACAGTGCCCGCCTCCTCCAAGCAATGCTCGCCCGAGCCCGGGCCGCCGGAGCGGAAGTACGGACCGGCGTCGACGTCACCTCCATCGAAACCCACGAGCAGCGCGTCGCCCTGAAGACTCCGTCCGACGAACTCGTCACCGGCAGATTGCTGGTTGCCGCCGACGGACATGACTCCGGCGCCGTTGATTATTTGGGCCTCGACCCCGGAAAGAAGACCACTCCTGAAACAGCGTGTTGCCAATCGGTAGTCCGCCGACCAGACCCCCCAATCGCGGCGGAGGGACCGGAGACCATCGAATTGACCTGGATTCCGGCCGCCGATGACCTGGCCAGTTTCGGCTACCTGTTCGGCGTAGGCACCATCTTCGTGGCCGGATTAGTGGCCCCCACTTCGACGGACAGCATAGTCGCATCGTTCCAGCGGGCGGTTGCTCGGTGGGAATCCGCCGGCCTGCTGCCGAACGGCCTGGACCTGATGGAAGGCGATGTGGATATCCGCCCCGTTCCGCGCCCCCGGGCCCTGGACATGGACACTCACGTCGCCAAGAACAGCGTCGTCATCGGCGATGCCGGGGGCTATATCCAAACGGTCAGTCTGGAGGGTCTGTACCCGGCCATTTGGTCGGCCAAGTTGGCGGTCGAAGTCTGCCAGGCAGCCCTTGGCGCCGAGCATCCTCAGGATCAACTCGCTGAATTCGACTCTCGCTGGCGGCGCGAAATGGTCGACTACCTGCGACTGCCTAGCGCCGATCTGCGGTTTCTGCTCCCGCTGGTGTTCACCAACGAACTCATGGCCCAGAGGTTCGCCGACGCCCTGCTCGCCGGGATCAACATCTGAGGAACCGCCCATGAACCCGCTCTGCTTCACGGTTCCTCAAGCCGGGTGGGCCTCGGAACCGTAACCGGCCGGCCCTCCGGCCTGGCCCGGATTCCTCCGGAAACCCGCCCGAATCCAGAAAAAATCGATAGCCGTCCAGCCCCTGCCGAGGCCGTTCTCGCGGACTGGGAATCCGGAATCCGGGACGAATCCTCCTTCATCAGTCCCAAAACCGTATCCCCAACATGTTGTGGCCGGGGGGCGTGGGTCCCGAGCTGGAATCCCGTATCCAGGGCGACCGGGCCAACCCTGAGAGCCTGTGAAATATCGCACCTAGGCCGATAACAGTGCAGATCGGCCCCCCTTAACGGGTCCCAGAGCCCTATTCCCGACCACTCAACATCTAGTGGGCCGGACCCGAAAACCTGAAGCTCCCAGCAGTAACCTACCGATATCTCAGCTAGGACGGTTCAGAAAAGTGAGCGGGCGCCGGAGCGCAGATCTCGCCGGACGAGAGCACCAGCGACCTCCACTTCTGGGACTGAACCCTGGTGATAGGTGCTTCGTACTATCATCTGATGAAGACCGAAAACGAAGTCAACGAGGACCAAGATGACCGACATCAACCCAGTGGGAACCTCGGCGTCAGCCACTACGCTGAGGGAGTTTGCCGCAAAGTCGTCCCTGCGCGTCGGCGACGCCGGCCGAGTGGCCTCGTCGGACGATAGCGTTGAAATCTCCGAACTCGCCGGCTTCCTTAATCGCTTGGCTCAGATGCCCGACGCAAGGGCCAAGAAGATCGTGGAGGTGCGCAACGCGATCGCCAGTGGCCAATACGAAACCCCGGCGAAGCTCGACCTCACGACCGAACGATTACTGGATGCGTTCTCCCCGGACTCCTGAGACTCTGTGCCGCTGCAACGTTCCCTCCCTCCGTTGCACGCTCGATTGCCGAAACGGGTTGTGGCCTCGGCCGACTCGTTTCGGCACTTTTGCTTGGCCTATCCGCTAACAGGCAACCGCCTCGGCGCCTTATCGGCCGGCAATACCCACCCATTCAAGTTCCGTTCGACCAACACCATTCCACGCCGGAGTCCGCGTTGAGGTGGCGCGGTCACAGCAACGAAGATGCCCGCGACCACAAATGACCGGCACGCGGCGACCGTCGCTGCCGGGCTCCAACTTGTACCGACGACGAAACAACCACAAGGTCAAGCTCGACTGACCAACCGCCTTGAAGAACCCCGTCGGGCCTGTTCGGTGGTCCGATAAACAAGCTCGAATCAGACCGCAGTTTGCACCAATGCACTCGCAACCGATCCCCCGCATTCAACGCCAGATAGAGCGAAGGACCCGCCCCATAGTCAACCGACAGTACGAATGGTGGAGCCAGGCAGGGTTACTCGCAGGGTTACAGGACCCAGCCGCACCGAGCTTCTAGGAGGGGGCTGGGACCCTTCGGACCCCATCTCCCATTGCCAAAAGGCCCTCTGCGCGGTATATATAGTGTTCGCGGAGGAGTGCAGAGGCTTCAAGGGGCACAGCCAGCTTCATATCCTACCAAGGCTGACGGACAGTCCTTGACCGCGCTGATTCTGGCCGGAAACCTGTCGCCAGGCGATCTGCGCGGGTCGCCGGTCGACCGGGAGGGAGGAAGAGCAATGCTGTCTGGCCGAAGCATCGCCCCGGCGGTCGCCTTGACCGTGGCGAGCTTCTGTCTGTCCGCCTCCTCCATCGCCGAGGAGATCTGGACGGTGCGCCAGGGAAGCACCACCGTCTCGCTGGACCGGGACTCCCTGCATAGGCTGGGGCTCGAGGTCGCCTCGCCGGCGGCGCCCGATCCCCGCAGTGACGGCTTCGCACTCGTATTCCCCATCGACTCCG
Organism: uncultured Planctomycetaceae bacterium; assembly: GCA_964520125.1. Lineage (GTDB taxonomy): Bacteria > Planctomycetota > Phycisphaerae > UBA1845 > UTPLA1 > JAFGQA01. Next base: position 1,589 of record CAZFMS010000232.1, on the reverse strand, counting down.
GCTCGACCCTGACCTTCTCCGTCGACCACGGCTCGATCGTCGAGTTCCTGGGAGGGAGCGTCATCCACACCGAGGGTATTTCCCTCATTGCTGGATCGGGGACGCGAACCGCAATCCCCCTGGACAACCTGATCATCACTCAGGTGCGCGGGGCCTCCGCCCTGCCCTTCTGGGCCGTCGAGGGACCGGGCGGTAGCACCGACGGCCTGATGTTTCACCGCGTAAAGGCCGGCTTCAACACCTCGGCACAGAGCCTCACGATTCATTGCGCTGAGCTGCACGTTTCTCCTGCCCTGGCGGCGGCCTTGGGCGATCCGGCGCTGGCCGGCCTCTCCCTGGGCAAGCTGACCACCCAGGCGACCGCCGAATGGGTAGGCGGCACCGAACCCCGGCCGGCGGTGGTCGAGCCCCAATCTAATCCCCAGCCGCGGGCCCCGCGACTCTGTGACGTGACCTTCTGTCAGTTGTACCAACTGAAACAATTCGGCCGCCTGGGGGACATCGCCGGGCTGGCCATCGCCACCACCTCGTGGAACATCGGCACTGCGGATTGCATGTGGTTCTCCCTTCCCGACGAGGAGCACCCCTTCATCATCATGAATCTCTACCGCCTGAAGGACGATCGCTTCGAGCAGATTGGGCAATCCTGGGTAAAGCACGGCTTCTACGCCCTCGGCCACACCCAATGCGCCACCAGGGCCTGCTCATTCGAGCCCGGACATGGGGCGGGCCCCTGGCTCGGCCAGGGTTGCACCGACACCTATACCACCTACCTCAATGCCGTCCAAAGCGGCCTGGGACCTCGCCACGAGATCAACCCGTGGACCGGTGAGTTCACTTTCGAGGGTTCCCACATGTCGAATTCACACAGCCACGACGGACAGATCGAGCACCGACTTCAAGTACACGACGCCGACCTGGATCCGGCCCAGAACGTCGGGGCCGCCTACTACGCCGAGGGGTTCTATGGCATGCTCGACGACGCCAACGCCATGAACAGCGCCTCCTATAAGCCGACCACCATCTCAGGCGTGCCCGGGGAAGAATGGACCTTCGACATGACCGGATCCGCGGTCCGCCCAACGGTCGGATTCGCCGTGAGGGCCTGGACCGGGGAGGTTCGGGTGAGCCTGCTGGCCCAGCAGATCCCGGTGGTCGAGTTCGAATCCCCCGACGGCCGCTGCCGGTTGTCGGCCAAGGTCACCGACCTCGGTGGCGGCATGTGGCACTATGAATACGCCCTGCTGAACATCGACCTGGACCGCAAGGTCGACGCCTTCAGCATCCCCACCATGCCGGACATGAACCCCACCAACATCGGATTCCACGCGGTGGAACGCCACGACGAGGAAGAGGCGGGCTACTCGAATGACGCCTGGTCTGCGGAAGTCGACGACCAAGCGATCACCTGGAGCACCCTGGACAACCCTCTCCGCTGGGGAACGATGTACAACTTCCGCTTCGATGCCGATGCGGCCCCGGATCCCGCGGTGGTCACCGTGACCTTGGGAATGTTCGAATCGGGCGATCCTGAAACCGTGACCGGCCAGACCATCGGACCGTGCGGCCCGGCCGACGGCGACATGGAC
>CAZFMS010000231.1:0-7156 GCA_964520125.1 uncultured Planctomycetaceae bacterium | reverse complement strand
GTTCGAGACTGCCGACGCCTCTCGACGCGCGGGAGCGCTTGCCGCCCGCGCGCGAGAGCAGTTCGAGCAGATCACCGAAGGCGAGGCGAAATTGGCGGCGGGCCTGCTGGGCGATGCGCCAGGAGTGACACAGGAACAGATCACGGAAGCGGCGATACTGGCTGGACAGGATCGCCTGCCGATCGAGGTACTAGGGAAATTGAGACCGGAGCGTCGGCTGCCCTTCCTCGATCGACTTCGCGGGCGGTTTCGTAGTCAGATTGACAGGACTCTGCAGGTCGAGTCGGTGCAGGGACAGGGCCAAGGCAGTAAGGCGTTTCGGCCCGAGGTTACGGAGCGGCAGCAGTTAACGGCGGCCGGAGTCACCGCCGTCGTGGGTGGCGCGGGCACGGACGATCTAGTGATTGCGCTTCGCAAGCGTGGTGTTTTGGAACCCGAGAAACTTGCCAGTCTGATCCAAGCCTATAGGGGCGATATGGACGCTCTGTTTCAGGCGATCCTTCAGCGCCAGTCCGCTTCGTTATCGCCACAGGCCTCGTTCCGGCGCAGCGACATCGAGGGGCGAGTGACGGTTCAGGTCGATCGGGCCTAGCCGCCGTTGCCGCCGTTGTCGCCGCCTTGGCCGTTCCCGTTTCCGTTGCCTTGGCCGTTGCCGTTGCCGGTGCCGAAGCCGCCATCACCGTTGTCGCCGTTGTTTCCTCCACCATTGCCGCCGCCGCCTCCGCCGTTGTCTCCGCCCTGGCCGTTTCCGTTGCCCTCGCCTTGGCCGTTGCCGTTGCCGTTGCCGAAGCCGCCATCACCGTTGTCGCCGTTGTTTCCTCCACCATTGCCGCCGCCGCCTCCTTCCTGAGTTGCAGCCACGGCGCTGTCAACGGAGGCGAAGGTGTCGGAGACCTTATTGCCCAGCAGGGCAAGGGAGATGATGGCGGTGAGCAAGATCAGAGCGAGCATCACTGCATACTCTGTACCTGTCGCGCCCTCTTCATCTCTCAGGATTGTCTTGGCTCGTCGCATGCCACGCTCCGGTATGCGTCCACTTTCAGCAGATGATGGGGGATCAGCGGTTCCCGCCATTGACCGCTGCGAGGTTTCTTCCGTCCTGCCTCGCGGTGCTTCCCACCTGCTGATGGGGTCCTTCCTGTGGATTCCCGCCCATCAGCGTCGCTTCCGCCAGATGGGCCGTCCTGTCGGTGAGACATCAATCGATGCCTTCTACATCTAACATGAGATACACAAGCCAGTTAGGCAAATACAGATCGCCGGATCGCTTGAGCGGATGGATGATAGGACCGTGGGGACGTCCGCGAAGGGTGACGCACTGGCGGACAAGCCGCCTGTTGTACGAGACGCGGACTCTGGGGCAGGTGTAGGCACTGGCGGGCGAGCCCCCAGTGGCACCCCTCAGCACTTGCGGTGTTCAACATTTTCGGGTCTGAGTTGCAGCTGCCCGAGAAAGTCGTCGTATTGGCGCCGCAGGTAATCGCGCGGGGGGCCGGAGCGGATGTGGTCCCAGGGGAAGATCTCCGCGGGGGCTCGCTCCCGATGGGCGTACCAATCGGGGGCGATGCCCGTTTCCTGGAAGGCCCGCTGCCAGATTGCGAAGTCGAAATGCTCGTTCCAGGCATCGAAGCGAGCCCCGAGGAGGTAGGCGGCTTCTACGACTGCTGCCAGGCGACGGTCACCGCGGGCCAGGACGGCTTCGAGGATCGAGCGCTGCGGATCGTGGGTCTTGATCCGCACGGCTCTGGTGCGTCCGTGGCGGTACTGGTGGTCGAGGATCGTTCTGGCCTCCTGGAAGTATTCGACGCGGGGCTGGGCCGCCCATTGCAGCGGGGTGTGGGGCTTGGGTACCAGCCAACCGATGCTGGCGGTGATGTTGGCGGGCGGTTTGCCGAGCTTCTTGCGGGCCAGGGCCATCTCTCTGGAGAGTTCGTATATCTTGGCGATGTCCTCCTCCGTCTCGCCGGGGAAGCCGACCATGAAGTAGCACTTGATACGCCGCCAGCCCGCCCGGTAGGCCTCCATGACGCCGTCCATCAGGTTGCCGTCGGTGGTCTTCTTGCGGATGGCGGTGCGGAGTCGGTCGGAGGCGGCTTCGACGGCGATGGTCAGGCCGGCCTTGCGAACGCCGGCGACGAGCCAGGGGATGTCTTGCAGGATCTTGTCCACCCGTAGCGACGGCATGGAGATGTTCACGTGCCGCGGGCCGAAGCGCTGGTGGATCTTGGCGGCCAGTTCTTCGAGATGGGGGTAATCCGCGGTCGAGAGGCTGAGCAGGCCGAGTTCGGTCTGCCCGGTGGAGCGGAGTTGCTCTTCGGCGATTTGGAGGATTTTCTCAACCGAGCGCACGCCTATGGGCCGCTTGGTGTGGCCGGCATGACAGAACCGGCAACGTTGGGGGCAGCCGCGCATGATCTCGATGCAGGCCCGGTCCTGGACGATTTGGGTGTTGGGCACCAGGGGCCGCAAGGGAAAGGGGGCGTTCTCGAAGTCGGCTGTGTGGCAACGTTCGATTTGGGCGGGCAGGCCGGGAACGGTCGGCCTCAGGCGGGAGATGGTGCCGTCCCGGTGGTAGTCCACGTCGTAGAGGTTGGGTGCATAGATCCACGGGAAACGTTTGGCCATGATGGCGATGATCTCGCGTCGCCGCACTCCGCCGTCCCGGGCCTGCTTGTAGAGTTCGATGATCGCGGGCAGGGAATCTTCGGCGTCGCCGATGACGACGAGGTCCAGGAAGGGGGCCAGGGGTTCGGGGTTGTCGGCCTGGGGCCCTCCGGCCAGGATCAGGGGATGGGAATCGTCGCGCTGACGGGCATGCCGGGGGATGGCGGCCAGGTCGAGCATGGTCAGCAGGTTGGTGAAGACCATTTCATATTGGAGCGACACCGCAAAGATGTCGGCGGAGGAAACCGGTTGGCGGGTGTCCCAGGTGAATAGGGGGATCTTCTCCCGGCGCATCAACTGCTCGGCGTCGAGGGCGGGGGTGTAGCATCTTTCCGCGCAGACCCCGGGGATGTGGTTGGCCAGCCAATAGATGATCTGGCAGCCCAGGTGGGACATGCCGATGGTATAGTGGTCCGGAAAGGCGAGGGCGATCTTGACCTCGGCCCGTTGCCAGTCGCCGTCGTGGACCAACTGGTTGATCTCTCGGCCGAGGTATTGTGCGGGCTGGGTGACGTGGGGAAGCAGTTGGCTGCTGATCCGCTCGGACAGTGAATTCGTCATCACCACATTCCCTCCGGCCGGCCGGTAGTAGGGGGCTGGGCTCGGTTGCATTGCCGTCCTCGTCCGGTCGTCCCCGGACTTGGTGGCGGTGTTCACTCGGGGTTACATCATAGAGCACATCCGGCGGCGGCGTCGCGATCGGTGGGCAACCTGCCGGTTGGCGGGGCCCGCGGAGCCGGGAGCTTGGTCTGAGGCGGCTTGCGGCCCCGGCCTGGTTCTTGGGTAGCACGCCGGCTTCGGCGGCGGTGCCGGCCTGATCGGTATGGGTCCTGAGGCCCACTACTCGTCCACTTCTTCAGGGGCGTTATAGGGTGTTGGCGGGCGGAGGGTCTGGGGTGGCTGGGACAGTGGCCCGGTGGGGCGGTTGAGGCCCTGCTGGAGGGCTTTGGGACACGTGGTGGGGACCTAGAATAGTGGCGAGAGCTTGATCAGCGGGCCTGGAGAGACCCGCGCAGACCCTCAGGCTCGGCCTCGCGAGTACTTCCAGCAGACTGCTGGTTGGAGAAGATGATGGCGGGTTGGCGACAGCCCTGAGGGGCTCGAGGTGGCAGGCGCCCGTGGTCCGGGATCGCCCCAAAATGCTTATGGGGTGCGAAGTTGTGGCTTTCGGGAGGCTTGACCAGGGGGCCTCAAACGGGATAACATAACCGTTGACGGGGCTCCTGCTCGACACACCCACAGGCGCCGGGGGGCTGCACTGCCAGACCCGCCCAGCGTTGGAGGTAAACCTGTGATAAGCCGTGGATTTTCGATTCGTGGAACCGTAACGGCGATATGCTTTGCCGGCTGTCTGTTCGGGATGTCGCTGGGCTCGCTCTGCGGCCCGGCGGACGGCCCGCCGGGGTTCGAGCCGCCGATCCTATCCGGGGATCGACCCCCGAGCATCATCATCACGCGGATTATCACCCCGCCGGAGAATGATCCCGACGTGGCCCAGGAAGGCGATCTGGTTACGATCGAATTCAGCGTGGAGGAGGACAGCGATGCGGGGGCCGAGGTTCGGGTATTTTCCTCTATGTCCGAGGACCCGTCGGCGCAGGGGAGCATCGACATCCCCATCTTCGGGAACGGCGGCGTCTTCCCGCCGGGGGTGAGCACCGGGGCGGCGGTCTGGGACACGACCGACGTGGTGCCCGGGACCTATCACATTTATGCCCTGGCCGTTGATCAGACCAATCTGCCGGTGATCGTGACGTCTGCCCATCGGGTGACGGTGATCCCCATTCCGCCGGAGGGTATCGAAGCCCTGAACAGCCCGCCGCAATTGGTCTTTTTGGATCCGCTGCCCAATCTCGGTTTGGCGTCCAAGGACGAGGTGGTGGTTCGCTACATCTATGGCGACACTGATAACGACGTGACCTTGACCTTGCTGCTGGATACCAATCTCGATCCTACTGACGACGACATCAACAATCCGGGTGATCCCCAAGAGTTGGGCACGAAGATCTTCATTCTTCCCAGTACGGCGCGGCTGGTGACCGATCCGACCTTCGACGGCGATCCCCCTCCGCCCGATGACCCGAACAATATGCCCAATCAGGCGGACAGCCTGGAGATTCGCACCAACCCTCGGACATTTGGGCCAACGGTAACGGGGCTGCTTCCGTTCCCTGGAGCCCCCCTAGATGGGGAGTTGAAAGAGTACCGGTTCATCATCGATTTCACGCAGATTCCTGTTCGCGAAGAACCCTACTTCATCCGAGCGACCATCGACGACGGGATCGCGCCTCCGGTGCACCGCTACGCGGTTAGCTCGTTGACCATTTCTTCGTTGGCCAGCGGCATCGTCGACATGGATGACATCGGGTTCGGCTTGGCTGGGGCCCGCTTTCAGGGGTTCAGCGAAGGGGAGAATCTGGGTACGGACTTTGTGGCATCGACGGACATGGACCTCGATGGCCCGGAGGACTTCCTGATCGCCAGCCGCTTCGGCAGTCCGCGAAACCGCTTCCAGAGCGGCACCGCCTACCTGATCTACGGCCGGCGGAAGACGCCCTTTCCGTCGGACGATAATAACAACGGTCTGCCGGATGTTCAGCTTCCGGACGGCAGCGTGGTGGACTTCCCGGAGCCGCCTGAATACCTGCCCAATCCATACGATGCCCGGAACGTCGGTCGTTTCGGCGGCGTGGTCAGCATCAACAGCGTGAACTCGTTCTTCCGAGGAACGATCTACGGCATGCCGGAGGCCCACGGTCAGACCTTGCCGCCCGATCGGCTTTATGACGACCAGCACCCCGTCGCCCTGACCGGGGGCCTGACGTCGATCACGCGCATCGACATGTCCGGCGACGGTGTGGCGGATCTGGTGTTCGGCCTGCCGTACATCTCTACGGCGTGGGATCACCACGATGATGATCCTGCGGACGGCTGCGGTGAGGGGACGCCGGGCTATACCGACTACTGGCCGAATTGGGATCGTTGTGACCAGGGGGGGCAGGGGCGACAGGGAAATGACGACATCGTCTCGGCGCGAAGGCCCTTCATCCCCGGCTTCGGGATGACGAACGCGATCGATCAGGGGATGGTGATTATGGTCGACGGTACCAACGACATCGCGGAGACCTTCAGGGTGTTCGTAGATGCGGGCTTGGCCGGTCAGCACGACGTAGATGGTGCGATCGACGATGAAGGGGTCATTTGGGCAGGTGATTTCATACCGCAAGGGATGCGTTTTCGCGGAGGCTGGTTTGACGAACCGTTCTACAATCTCGTTTTTCCCAGCGGCAGTAATTGCTGTGAAGAGCAGGACGAGGCCGGCTGCGACGATCCGGCTTGCGAGCAGATCGTGTGTGAGTTGGACTTTGGTGGTGGCGACTTCCCCTTCGATTATTGCTGTGACGAGGATGATGGACAATGGGATTTTCTTTGCTCGCTCTGGGCCCAGATTCTGTGCGGTGATCTCTGTTTTGCGGACAGGACCCACCTGGGCTACTCCGATAGTGAGTTTGGCAGGACGGTCGCCACCCTGCCGAACTTCGACAACCGTCCGGGCGACGAGTTGATGGTGTCGAGTCCGGGCGCCGATCCTCAGCAATGGCCCGGCGACGTCGATCGGGGCCTTATACACGTGTGGTTGGGCGGCAACTACCTTGCCGAGGGCTTTTACAGCGAAGACGAGGTTCATTCCCTGCCCGCCTACACGGATTGCGCGAGTAGTTGCACTGACGAAGGAGAGCCCGAGTACTGCTGTCGGGCCCAGGTGATTCCGCCGGCCGACAGCACGATTTGGGGAGAAGAGTCGGGTGACTTCTTCGGCTACGGCTCGGCGGCTGGTGATTTCAATCAGGATGGAACGCAGGACCTCGTGGCCGGTGCCCCCGGCGCCGATCGCAACGGGTTGGTCGATGCCGGGGTCATGTACGTCCTGGCCACCCCGCAGGGTGGGTTTGGCGATACCGACCTGGCTACGCAGGGCTTTCCCCGGCTGGAAGTGATCGGCTCTCACGCCGGCGATGCCTTCGGAGAGATCCAGACCAGCGTCCAGGACATCAACCTGGACGGCATCGACGACGTGGCCTTCGGTTCGCCCAGCTACGACGACGACCTGGTGGGCGCCGACGCGGGCTATGTCGGAGTGATCTTCGGCGATCGTCCGATCACCGGTGAAGATGGATTCGCCCCCGAAGATGTGGCCACCCCCATCCTGGCCGGCGTCCGCTTTATTGGCGCCGACGCCGGTGCCCGGGCCGGCTTCGACGTCACCAGTGCTGGTGACTTCAATGGAGACGGCGCCGGAGACCTCTTGATTAGCAGCCCCGGAGAAACCCGCACGGTCAACGGCCAGCCTCGACTCGGCGTTGCCTATCTCGTCTTCGGCGGCCGGCACTTGCAGAACCAGACTTTCAATCTCTCCCATGTGGGCAGTCGGGCCTTGCCGGGAATCGTCTTCATAAGTCGCTACCAGCAGGGATCGACAGACGAAGCCCCG